>DUEW01000078.1 GCA_011174845.1 Anaerolineae bacterium
GCTTCTCGCTCGACAGAGAGAGCAAGTCTGCGCGCCTGATTCTGGTACCTCTCCATAAGGTCTCTCTCACCTTTGACGGCCGAGAGTTCAGCAAACCCATTGAGCACATCTATCAGGAACCAAGCCAACCAGACACTCTCACCCTTCCCCCCATCCCCAACACGATTCATGCCATCGTTCCAGTCACCTATACCGATTAACGGCAAACCATGAGGTCCGGATGTCAGACCGCGTTCGATCGCACGTTGACAATGCTCAAATAGTGTAGCGGTCTCCATCGCTACCGTTGGCTTAAGAAAAATCTCCTTCTCGTCTTCTTCTAAACGAGGAGCCTCCAAGAACGAAACCTCCTCGTTAAGGATTTCCTCATCACCCGTGATTTTCACATAATGAGCCACTACATAAGGCAGCCACAGCAGATCATCAGAAAAACGAGAGCGGATTCCGCCTCCACTTGGTTGATGCCACCAATGCTGAACATCTCCTTCTACGAATTGTCTGCTCGCTGCCAACAAAATGTGCTCCCTTGCGATTTTCGGTGCTGAATATATCAGGGCCATCACATCCTGCAACTGATCTCGAAATCCAAACGCGCCGCCAGATTGGTAGAACGCAGATCGACCCCAGATTCGACAACTCAATGTCTGGTACAAGAGCCAATGATTAATCATGAAATTCACTGCAAGCTCTGGAGTCTCAACCTGTATGCTCCCTAGAAGGTTGTCCCACCATCTTGTAGTTCGAAGCAGCGCTTCTTCCACCCCGAGATCTTCTCGATATTTTTGCACTAACCGTTGAACTTCTCCCAAAGAGGTGGTTTGACCCAAAAGACAAATCACATCGGTGCTCTCGCCAGGGGCTAATTCAAGTTTGACCTGCATGGCCGAACATGGATCCAATCCAGCACCGGTTCGATTAGAAAGATGGAGCCGTTTCATCGCAGCTGGTTCAGATTGCGTGCCGTTACGCCCAATGAACTCAGTACGATCACCAGAGTAACTATGCGGCGTGGGATTCATCGTGGCAAACGCGATCCGGTCCCCGTAATCAGCGCTGTACCTATTTCTAGCTATTAACACCTTTGATGCATCATCCCACTTCGTCTCAATATGTTGCTTGGTTTTTTCACGGTCCTCACCTAATGTCCACTCAAGATAGAATGTGATGGATAAATGTCGCCTGATGGATGAACCATTGCGAAGATGTAATCGTTGCACACGGATCGGTTCGCCACCGTGTTCATCCATCGGAACAAAGGTGACTAACTCCTGCTCAATCGAGTGGCTATTGTGTTCAAAGATCGTAAATCCAACCCCGTGTCTTGTTCGATATGCATCCAACTCTCGAATGGGAAGCGGGGTAGGGGTCCAGAATTTTCCCGTCTCCTCATCACGAATATAGATCGCATCGGCTGTCGGATCACTTACCGCGTCGTTCGACCAAGCGGTTAACCGATTCTGCTGGCTATTCCCGTACCAGGTGAAGCCGGATCCAGACTCACTGATCAAAGTTCCAAAAGTTGGATTGGCAATGACGTTAACCCATGGCGCCGGAGTTTGATCCTCGGGTCCGAGATAAATCGCATAGACTCGACCGTCGTGCGTAAATCCACCCAAGCCATTGAAATACGCCAGGTCCATGTAAGGAAGCGGTGTTGATGGCTCTTCAGGGACGAATGTAGGAGACAAGATTTTAGGATATTCGGTTGTCTTAGACCGAGCAGCCAGCTGCTGGTGCAATGAACCTCGAGAGGCTACCAAGGATACACGTGCAACGGTCAATAAAAGGGTAAGATCCTCTTCTGGGATCTGATCTATATTAAGCAGGAAGACACCATCAGGTTGATCGACGCCCGTCAGTGAAGACTGAGCTTGGATCAGTCTTTTCAGTTCCTCATTCAGCGGCTGCTCATAACCACTTGATTCCTCATTAAGGATGACCAGATCCGCCTTCAAACCATGCTGGTGCCAGTAGGTATGAGCTTGCAGTATTTGCCGAACGAAACTTATATCGAGTGATTCAGCGATGCTGATGACAGCGATTGGCTTATCTCCTGAAATGCCATAAGGCCAAAGTCGGGATTGATCTAGCTCATTTTGCCTCAGCACCTCTCCTGGTGGACGAAATGTGGCGCTTGGAAATAATAAATAACTAGCCAACTGCTGGAAACGACGGGCATCATCCGGCTGAATACGTAATTGACGTAACTCTACCTGAGCTTGGACCCAGGCTAAATCCAAGGCGCGGTCAACAGATTGAGATTCCCTATACCTATCGATAAGTTTGAGCAGTTGGTCGCGGGTTTCAGCAGCACAAAGGATCAGCGAAAATCGAGTTCGCTGTCTCGGCTCCAAAGCCACTTCACGACGCAGGCTAAAAATCGGATCTAATACAGGTCCTTCTGTATTGGATAAACCTTGTTTTATGGCTATCGGATTCGCTGTTGTATGGCCACGACCGATAAAGCGTCGTCGATCGGTCTCAAATTGCATCGAGTCGACTTTAACGGAATCATAGTTTATTAGGTGGCCAACCCATATTGGAGGATCATCTTCGTCACGTGGTCGTCGCGAGGCGATTAACGCTCCCCGATCGGAAATAGCTTCCGTTTCGATAAAAAGCTTGTTGAAAGCTGGGTGTTGACGGTCCGCGTCGTGAGGCGCCATTGCTAGCTCAAGATAACTAGTAATCTCCAACTTCCGCCGGCGGTTCGTACGATTAATGAGCGTGATACGACGGATCTCAATATTGTCTTCGGGCGAGACTGTGATCACACTCTCGCTTTCGATACCCTCATCGGAGCGTCGTATCTCAGCACGATCGATGGTGAAGCTTATGGCATAATTATCCATCCCTCCACCTACAGGCTGATAAGCGTTGCTCCAAGCTTTATCCGTCTCCGTATCACGGAAGTAGCAGAAGATTCCCCAATTATCACGAGTGGTGTCCGACCTCCAGCGAGTGATATCAAAATTGCGCCAGCGGCTATAACCTCCACCTGCCCCGGTTATCATCAAGCTATATTCTCTGTTACTTATGAGCTGAGTAACGGGTGTTGGAGTGTGTGGCGTGTCAAATTTACTGACCGAGGGTGCCACCTCGGCGCTCACTGCTAGGGATCCTGCATGTTCCCGGCTTGGAAATTCATTCACTGGAGGGGCAATCGGAATCCGCTCATACAAGAGTGGTTCTGTTGCCCTGACGCGCGCATCGGAATGAAATCGTCTCTGCAATGGCTGATCATTTACCAGGCTGTTGATCGCTAGAAATCCCATTGCTTGGTGGTGAGCCATATACGTTCGCGCTGGGACGCCACGTTTCCCATCACGACTGCGATGTCGGCTAAAGTCAATGGCATCATAGTAACCGTAACTGTCATGGAGCCCAATCTGATCTAACCTTCTCAGGTTACGAATCGCTGCCTCCGGTTTGATCATGAGGGCCAACATCGTGGCATACGGGGCGACCACCAACTCATCCCCGAGACCTCGTTTTAAACCTAAGCCCGGTACCCCAAATGCCTTGTACTGATAGATCTTATTGTTATCTAGATCACTAAAAGCCGATTCGGATATTCCCCATGGAACACCACGTTGGCGCGCATAATCGATTTGCTGCGCTACTGCCTCACGAGCGGCCATATCAAGCAGTGAATTTCCAAACCTCCGCTGAAGAAGCATCGGCATTAGGTATTCAAACATCGTCCCTGTCCAACTGAGCAACAGATGACGATTGCCTACTTTGGCGAATGGTCGTGCCAACGCTAGCCAATGGTCGCTTTTCACATCGCCTCTGGCAATAGCGACAAAACTGGCTAATCGAGCTTCACTTGCTAGCAGATCGTAATGGGATGGATCTAAATGCTGCTCGTTGAGGTTGTACCCTATAGAGAATAGCCGGCGGTTTTTGTCATAGAGGAACCGCATATTAATGCCATCGCTCAGATCACGAATTCGATGGATTAGGTTTTCTGCATCTGAGAGCATCTCACCAGCAAACCACTTTGCTCGCGAAAAATCCTCCCTGATTCTATTTACCCACTCTTTAAGATGATCCGGGGGGGAGTTAGATAATTGCTCATATTCGGTTTCTAAGAGCGTAATGAAATGAACGTTTCCAGAAGCTATATCTCTTAACGATAGGGGATCTCCTAAGCATTTGCGGTAGGCTTCCTTAACCCTGTTGTTGAAATAATTTAAGTTGTCCTTTGGCTCTTGTAAAATAAATTCGACCCAGGGAAGGTAGCGATTAATGATTTCCACCCAAGCCCTCAACTGTTGTTGTGCCTTACCAGCCCAATATCTTGCTTCACCGTCCAGCTGCGAATCCTGCGTCAGAAGGCGGACGAGCTCATCAACAGAATTGACTGCTGACCAAGTTTGCAGAATTAATTCTTCGAGATTTTTCGATTTTGTTAGGAGCATCCCTTCGAGTCTCTCAAAGATTTCGCTGTATCTCACCCGATGACCGGTTTTCTTTAACACCTCCTGTATGATTCGCAGTATGTCCATCAAACCCTGAGAAGCTTGTTCCCCGACAAGTGGAGATTCGATCACTTCTTGAATTCCTTGATCGAGCGCCCAAAGGCTTCCTAATAGGTTTCCACTATCGACTGTGGAGACATATCGAGGAGTTAGTGGCTTAAGATCGTGAAGTTCATACCAATTGAGCAGATGTCCTTCAAACCGTTCGAGATGATCCAAAGAGTTGAAGGTCTGGATCACCCGTTGAACGAATTGATCACCAGTCACATATCCCAAATCGTAAGCTCCTAAAGCACTCAGCAGCCAGAGCCCAATGTTGGTTGGGCTGGTTCGCATCGCCAGTTCTTTGCGATGCGAGATTTGGTAGTTGTCTGGTGGCAACCATTTTGTATCTGGGTTTACAAAATCATCGTAGAAGCGCCAAGTCTCTCGGGCGATTTGCCTCAGCTCTTGGGTTTCTGAAGCCCCGATCCGCACTTGGCGCGGTGTTCGGTCAGGCTTGACGCTCAGCCACCTAGCAATGAAAGGACTGATAAACCAAAGGCACAAATAGGGTGAAGCGAAAATCAAACTCATGGGTTCAACCCGCCAAAGGATTCCCGTCAATCCGATCGAAAGGGCACTGATCAGCCCCATGTGGATATAAAACGCGCGCGCGTGGCCGGAAGCTTCCCATTGTGCCATTTGAGCCGTTGTCCATTCCAAGAGTCTTTGGTGGCTGATTAATCGTCGATACCAAACCCTGCACATAGCATCGATGGCCAGGGTAGCTTGATGGGGTAGAAACGCGACTTCTATAGAGGCGTGAAGGAAATCATGAACTAACTCTTGCCATGAGATGTTACCTGATCCGGTTGATAGGGTTATCCAAGTTATGAGCTTTGATATCGGTCTGAAGAGAAATAATAAACCAGCAAGCATACTAGCGATTGCGCCAATAATCGGTGAAACCAGCCAGCTTACTGTAAGCATGAGGACGGAGGACGGCGAAACCAAGCTCCGACGCAGGTTATCGAACACCTTCCAACGGTTCAACGTACTTAGCCGATTCTGTACCCGTCGACCCTTTGGCCCTGGTATCCAAGATGTCACCCAATCCGCGATCTGCCAATCACCCCTGATCCATCTATGCTGTCGGATGGAGTAAGCCATATAATCGGCGGGAAAATCATCGAACAGCTCAATATCGCTAGCAAGCCCCACCCTCATGTGAGCGCCCTCGATCAGATCATGGCTGAGGATCCTGCCCTCCGGAAATCTACCACCAAGCACACGATGGAAGACCCTTGGATCATAAATGCCCTTGCCGTGATAAGAGCCCTCTCCTGAAAGATCTTGATATACATCTGAAACGGCTTTGGTGTACGGATCAGCTCCAACGGGATCGGTGAAGAAGCGGCTAAATCGTGTTGCGGTGGCGCTTGGTAAAGAAGTGCTGACACGGGGTTGGATGATGGCATAGCCCTCACGAATCGTATCGCCCTCTGGCGAGAGTCGTGGTTGGTTCAAAGGATGAGCCAGTGTTTCGACAAGTCGTCGAGCACTGTTAACGGGGAGCTGAGTATCGCTATCCAGTGTGATAACAAAACGGATATCTTTCAAACGGTCAGGTAAGCCGGCATGAAGAATCCTTTCACTAGGGCCTGGCGTTTCACTTATAAGCAATCGATTGAGATCTTCTAACTTGCCCCTTTTACGTTCCCTACCGATGAAACAGCCTTCAGACTCCGACCACTCACGATCGCGATGGAAGAGATAAAATCGATCCTCACTATAGAACTGATTAAGGTTCTCAATTCGCTCAACAGCTAATGCCAGTAATGCATCATCCCCATCCATCCGCTGCATATCAGCATCGGTGAAATCACTAAACAATCCATACAATAGGTTTGGATCAGGATTTGCTAAGTAACGGATTTCCAACTTAGATACTTCATCAAGGATTGTCTCTTGATCGACCAGCAGGATAGGCACTACAACTAACGTGCGATACTCTACAGGAATGCCTTTTTCCTCAAAGGATAATTTTGGTAATGTTCTCGGCGGTAATACCCGTGTTATTAGGTAATTAACGAGAAGAATGGCAAATTGACTGGCTGGTAAAACGGTAACTAAGGAAATAGCCACATACAAAAACGGGGACCGAATTCCAATCAAATTCAAGATTCCAAGTGCAAAGCCGACGGCAATGACATTAATGAAGCTGATGGAGGTGATATATAAAAGAGAATGATTTCGATAGACCCACTGTAGTGCACGATTTCTGCGACTATCTCGGCAGGTTAATCGATCAATCAGTTGGTCACGACCCTTATCTACCAAGTAATAACCGATGTGGTGGAATAGTGAATCTACAGGATGTTCGGCAGCTATCTCAACCACAATCTTAGCCACCTGTTCCTCAGTAATACCAGCGCAGAATGCGAGTTCCTCCACCGAACGACGATAACGATCGCGTGTTTCAAAGTCCATTTGATGATAGACACCAGCAGGGTCCATACGTAACGCCACATCAACCCGACTCTGATCTTCAAAGATTTCGCGCCAATCTAAGAGTGCTAACTGACGTAGACTTGTGATCGCGTTTCCGATTGAGGTCTGATCGGATGCTTGGCGAATCTGTTCCTGATAAATGATCTCATCCAGCTCAATACTTAATTTCCGTTCAAGCCAACTTTGAACCAGAAGAAGGGCTGTTTCCTCGTCGTATAAATTTCCGGTAAGCTGAGCCGCGAAATACATGCTCGGCTCAGGAACTTCACTAATCACTTCATTAAAGAGTGAAAATAGCTTATCCGGATCTCGTCGGGTAAAAGTGAGAAGCCGATTGGACCAAAAATCAGCGATTTCATTTTCACGCAGACGCTTGCTCACCTGTTCCACAAGCTGTCGCAGACTATCGATCAAGGCAATACGAAGCATTAATGGTAATGCCCACAATTCCCCAATTGTTAGGGGGGCAACCGATTGATAGGCTTCAAGAAAATCTGTTATGTTATGACGATCGAGCATACCATCTGTATGGCGTATCAACTCGACTGATAGCCGATAGACCCTTGGCTCAACCTTCTGACCGTCTGTCGTTAAAACTGGAAGCTGACGGTAAAATTTCTTCGGAAGATTGAGCCTTACGTCGTTTATATGCCTCTGTACAATGTAGGAGTTATCCAAAATCCATTCGGCTGAGGTAGAAATTCCCAATTCCATGTGGGATGCATCCACTAATTCTGAACGGATCGATTCGATAACGTCTTCACAAATCTCAAGTTGCTTATAAAGTGTTTCATCATGAGAGGTGTCTGATCGAAATAGGTGACTAGCGGCAAGGTTTGTCGCATGTTCCTTGAGTTCAACTGTTGGCAGCGCCTCAACTTGAAGTGGCTCCTGATCAGTTTCGATCTCTCGTTCTGGGTGAATGACAAAGATTGGAGGTTGAGATTCAGCAAAATCTTGAAGTGTGTGGAATGCGTTATCCATCGATTCCGGGAAGGTTTGGACAATAACGACCGTTTCTCCCGAAACTAAGAATCGCATAGTCCTTTCGATGAGCTTCTCATCAATACCAAGTCGGAATACGCGAAAGAGAATTCCCCCGGACAAACCACCTTGCAGCCCCCCCAACAAACCCATTACGGAAAGAAATAAGAAATCTGAAACTGTCCATTGGATTCCTTTGAACAGGATCAACCACACACCTACCAACACCCCAAGAATCGATCCAAGGATGATTCCCCAAAAGACAAATTGTCTTGTAGAAAGCATATTGATACTATGGTTCTCATTTGGGAATTTATGCATGAGACATGAACGGCGGAATCGATTCCGACGAAGCTGTCGATAAGCCACCCTGCCGTCTTCCAGGCTTGTGTAAAAACCGATGAGGATGCCCATCTTGCCCATCATTTTGTGCTACACCCAAACCATCATAGTGTCATTAATACTCTATCGATCGGACCCAAATTATTATGCTGACACCCTACGTTAGACTTTGATAATTTTTTTTATTTTTTGAATCGCATCTAATCCATGGAAGACTTTTCAAGTCCGGAGCCTGATGAGATTTCTATTGCGTCCTTAGCTTGTTCCGTAAACAGGAATTGTTGCACCATGGATCGCATATGCTGTATCTGAAGCCAAAAAAAGAATAACGTCTGCGATGGCTTCAGGTTTTACCCAACGATCATAGTTTGCATCTGGTGTCGATTTTCGATTCTCTTCCGTATCAATCGTCCCGGGCAGAACACAATTAACGTTGATGCCATGCAACTTAAGCTCAGCAGATAAGCTCTCGGTTAAACGGATTAAAGCGCTCTTTGACGCTCCGTAGGCAGCTGCATTGGCGACGCCTTTCAAACCTGGTCGCGCACCGATGTTTATGATCGCGCCCAAACCTGCTTGGAGCATGAACGGGATCACAGCTCGACAGGTGATGAAAGCGGTTCGCGCATTAAGATTGAGCATAAAATCCCACATTTCCAGGGAAGTTTCATGAACGGGGGTTCCTGCACGGTAACCTCCAGCGGTGTTCACCAAGACATCGATCCGTCCATGATGTTCAATCACTCGGCTGACCGCGTTCTCAACCGAATCTGGATCCGTGAGGTCGACGGAACCGATTAGAAGATGGTTGGGAGATTTGCCTAAATCACCACAAACTTCTTCGAGACGATCTAGACGCCGATCAAACAACGCGAGATTCGCTCCAGCGCGATCAAACTTGTACGCGACGGTACTCCCCAAATTCCCTGCCGCGCCGGTCACAAGGATTGTGCGATCTGCGAAATTAAACATTGGATCCGAATTCCTCCTTACGTGTGTCGCCCTAAACCTTGAACGCTAGGAGCGATACGCTCTCCATGGAATAGGCACCTCGTCATGTTACTTCCATTAACACTCAAAGAATGGATTATAACAGACCAAGTTGACCCTTCTAGCGAAATATCTGAGGATCCCTGAGTCACAAGTCGCAAGTCACAAGCTACAGGCTACAGGCTACAAGCCTCAAGCTTCAGGCTGCAAGCTTAAAGTCACATTCCGCAGGTCAATTTCAATGGCCATGAACAAACCGCTGATATAAGACTTGTGACTTGCGACTTGAAGCATGTAGCTTGAAGCCTGAAGCTTGCAGTTTTTTAAGTTAGAGATATATGACGATTTCATCATCTAAAAGAGATCATAATCCTACGACATTTGAAGCATAGCTTGGTAATATTTTTATACAATTTCGAATACAATGACCTCCGAGCTTGGGGTTGAAAACCCGAAAATTTACAATATTTATCAGTCTGAGATTATTGGATAATTCTTTCCATGGTCCATGAACAAGTAGCAGAAGCAAACCGCGAATTCATACATGAAATGGGTCACGCTATATGCGAGATGCATTTCGACCGAATGACTCGATTGCTCTACAGCACCGATGCGAGCATTTACCAGATGATTCCGGTAGGGGTCGCGATCCCCCGAGATGAAGAAGAGATCGCTGCTGCAATTGAGATCGCCGATCGTTACCATGTTCCGATCCTCGCTCGTGGTGGCGGAAGCAGTCTTGCTGGACAAGCAGTTGGTCATGCGTTGGTACTTGATTTTTCCCGCTACCTCGATCACATCCTCGAGATCAATCCCGAAACAAGAACTGTTCGCACACAACCAGGCATCACCCTCCATGCGCTCAACAAATCCCTTCGTCCTTACGGTCTTATGTACGGCCCAGACCCGGCCAGTGGCGAACGTGCGACCATGGGGGGTATCTTAGGAAACAATTCGACCGGTGCTCACTCCATCGTCTATGGCATGACAGTCGATCATGTTCTCACAACCGACGTCATCCTTGCTGATGGCGCTCGCACCCGTTTCGAGGCGCATGATTTAAAAAATTGGGAAACCCGCAGTAAACGTCCCGGTATTGAGGGTTCGATTTATCATGCCATTCCAGACATTCTGGAACGCTACGGACATCAAATCGCGACGAGGTATCCAAAAATATTTCGCCACGTTGCGGGTTATAACCTAAATCAACTGGCTGGAAGTGATGCGCCAAATCTTGCCAAATTAATCGTGGGCTCTGAAGGAACGCTGGGCGTCATCACTGAGATGACCCTAAACCTCGTTCCCATCCCTACATTCAAGCGATTGGCCATGGTCCACTTCTCCGAACTAACTGCCGCAATGGATGCGGTACCGATCCTTCTTGAGAGTGATCCCACGGCCATCGAAGTGCTCGATAAGATGCTGTTCAGATTAACGAGAGACCGAATTGAATATAAACGCTTGTTGACCTTCGTCGAGGGTGATCCAGAGATTGTACTCCTCGTCGAGTATTCAGGAGAAACCGAATCCGAGCTTGATGCCGGTATCGAAAGATTACAAGAAAAGCTGAACCAGATACACCAACACGACCCGGTGATCATCGTCGCTGATCCTGAAGGTCAAGCCAATGTCTGGTTTGTGCGTAAGGTTGGATTGGGCATTCTGATGAGCATCCGGGGTGATGCTAAACCGATCCCCTTCATCGAAGATGCCACCGTGCCTGTCGAGCATCTCACAAACTACGTCACCAGCATTTTCGACTTCGCACACGACGTGGGTGTGGAACAGGTGGCGATGTACGCGCATGCGAGCGCTGGTTGTCTACATATCCGCCCACTTGTGAATCTGAAAAATGCTGATGGTGTGCGACAACTGCGTCAAATCGCTGAAAAGTCCGTGGAGCTGGTGACCGAGTATGGGGGCACGACGAGTGGCGAACACGGCGAAGGATTGGCTCGGGGAGAGTTCTCAGAAAAGTTATTTGGACCGGAGCTCGTCCAAGCTTTTCGTGAAGTGAAGCAGGCATTCGATCCCAAAGGACTCATGAATCCCGGCAAGTTGGTCGACGTGCCCAGGATGGATGATCAGGCTCTGCTTCGCTTCGGTGCAGACTATGCTGTGCCCCACGAGCCTCGTGAAACGGTCTTCAGCTTCGCAAGCGATGGCGGTTTCGCCGCGGCGGTCGAAATGTGCAACGGGGCTGGCGTTTGCCGACAGTTGGAACTCGGCGTGATGTGTCCCTCCTTTCAGGTTACGCGCCAAGAGGCACATAGTACACGTGGTCGTGCCAACGCACTGCGTGCGGCTATGATGGGTCTCCTCGGACCAGAGGGGATGACTGCCCAAGAACTGTATAAGGTATTGGACCTGTGCCTTTTGTGTCATGCATGTAAAGCTGAGTGCCCTTCAGCTGTGGATATGGCTAAGCTCAAGGCCGAATTTCTTCACAATTACTATCAACATCACGGCATCCCTCTCCGTTCACGACTTTTCGGAAACATCGCTAAAATCTACAAAATGGCTCATACCTTTGCACCATTTGCAAACGTGGTACTAAATGGACCGGCAAAATGGTTCATGATGCATTTAGGTGTTCACCCAAAGCGACCAATGCCACAGCTTTCTTCACAACGCTTCAGCACCTGGTTTCAGCAGAACTATGGCTACACGAAAGGGCCAAGTAGCGGGGATAGGAAGGTCGTCTTTTTCCACGATACCTTCACCGAACATAACCACCCTCACATCGGACAAGCCGCGATTAAAGTGCTACAAGCTGCCGGTTATGAACCTATTCTGTTACCTGATAAAGCTTGCTGTGGACGTCCCGCTGTGTCAAAGGGGCTTCTCGATGAAGCCGCACGTTTAGCACGTCACAATATTCGATTGCTCGCCCCTTATGCAAGGGAGGGCATTCCAATTGTTGGAATCGAGCCAAGCTGCATGACGATGCTGGTAAACGAATATCTTGATCTTGTGCCCGGAAATGAAGCAAAAGCTGTGGCTGAGGTCACGACGACGATCGAGGCCTTGATTGTAGAAGCGGCTGAATCGGGGAATCTTAACCTGCGTTTCAAGAATTCCCCACGTAATGTTCTCTTCCACGGACACTGCCAACAAAAATCGATTTTCGGAACTGCGACCACCCACAAACTGTTACAACTCATCCCAAATTGTAGGCTCGAGGAGATAGAAACGGGGTGTTGTGGTATGGCGGGATCTTTTGGTTATGAGGAAGAACATTACGAGTTATCGGTCAAGTTGGCTGAAATGTCCCTCGCCCCAACCATACGGGGTGCGTCAGAAACAACGATCATTTGTGCCAGCGGAACCTCGTGTAGAGAACAGATCGAACATACGACAGGCCGCCAGGCATTACATCCCATCGAGGTGTTTGCTGAAGCAATGATCGTAGACGAGTCATGAGGGTAATGCGTACAATTTCTAGCTTCACAAGATAAGGATTTTCATAAGTTATGTCCACCGCACGAGAGAAATGGACCATGCGTCAGCGGGTTTTAGCCACGCTCCAGGGGAGGAAACCCGATCGCATTCCTTTCATCGATCGGATTGATTTCTGGTACAAGGGTCGAAATCACCAAGGAAAAATGCCTGAAGAGTTTCAAGGTATGTCCTTGCCCGAGGTCCATCGTGCGATCGGTTTCGGCCACCAGGATTGGGATTACCCCTATACCATCAAATACAGGAATGCTGAAATCATCCTTACTTTTGAAGGGGAAAGGATATTTCACGAAGTCGATCCTGAGTTCACAAACTTCCCTACCCTCTGGGGATGGATTCCAATCGATAAAGCAGGTGTCACAACGACTGAACTGATCACACCTGCGGGCAAGTTATCCTATCACCATCGTTTGCTTGAAGAGAGCATCTCTTCAGGCACCACGCGGCCTCAAATGATCTCTCATCCGATTAAGGAATTAGACGATTTCAACACCTACGAGTACATCATCGAACATGCAGAATTTATACCCCGGTATCAAGATTTTTATCAGCGCGAAGCAGAAATTGGGGATCATGGATATCTCGTTCCAATCATCGAACGCATCCCGTTTCAGCATATACTTATCGATGCAATTGGCGAGATTGAAACCTTTTACACATTGCATGACAGCCCTAAGCAATTCCAACGATTGCTTACCGTCCTCGACGAACAAGTTACCGACAAGCTCAAGAAACTAGCCGATTTCTCGGCACCCTATGTTGAATTTACCGACAATCTTGATGGTTTCATGACCAATCCCAGACTCTTCCAAAAGTATGTTCTTCCTGCATATCAGCGATATTGTGATACCCTACACGACCAAGGAAAGAAAGTGGGAGACCACACCGATGGGGACCTCAAGAATCTTGTGCATCTACTACATGATACGGGCTTGGATGTATGTGAATCGTTCACACCAGCTCCAACCACCAGCTGCACCTTTGAAGAGGTTTGGGAGGCGTGGCAAGGCGGTCCCTTGATATGGGGCGGGATCGCATCCTATTATCTCGAGCAAAGGGTGAGCGATTCAGAGTTCCTCCAACATATCGAGCATCTATTACAGCTCATCGGTAAGCGTCCCATCATCCTCGGTGTGGGTGACGCAGTGATGAGCGATAACGACCTCGAGCGAGTAAGATATATCGCAGAGAGAATCGAGAACCATCCGCTGTGAGGATGATTCTCGTTACAGGATCGCGACTGAAGCAACAACTTGATCGCTAGGAGCATATGTGTGAACGAAATTTTGGAATCCATCCAAACCGCAGTGTTAAAAGGGAACTTGAAAGATGCTCAGGAACAAGTCGAACGGGCGCTAGGATCCGGTTTATCTCCAGCTGACATCTTGCATGAGGGATTGATCTCTGCCATGACAGAAGTCGGGCGGCTCTTTGAAGAGGGAGAGTATTATGTGCCCGAAATGCTCATCGCGGCCAGAGCGATGAAAGGGGGCTTAGCGATCCTCAAACCACTTCTTGCCGAAACGGATGTCCAACCGCTTGGAAAGATCGCCCTCGGAACAGTTAAAGGCGATTTACACGACATCGGCAAAAATCTGGTGAGTATGATGCTGGAAGGTGCCGGATTTGAGGTCGTGGACTTAGGCGTAGATGTCGCCCCTGAAATATTCGTCGATACGATAGAATCTGGAGGGATCGATATCCTCGGCATGTCGGCTTTGCTCACGACCACGATGCCACTTATGAAAGCCACAATTGATGCTTTAGTTCAAGCTCAGTTGCGCGACCAAGTAAAAGTTATCATCGGGGGCGCGCCAGTAACCCAATCCTACGCAGATGATATCGGCGCTGACGGGTACGCACCGGATGCCAGCCGAGCCGCCTCCCTAGCAAAATCGCTCTTAAGCTGATTCGAGGGCGATTCATCATTTCAAAGGATGTGCGATGATGACACAAGTCCAGTATAGTGAACCGACGATTGCTAAAGCAAATGACATCGAAATCGTCTTCGACACCTTTGGCGACCCAAACAATCCCCCCATCTTACTCGTCATGGGACTCGGCGCCCAAATGATCGATTGGAAAGAAGAATTCTGTGCTGAATTGGCTTCACGCGGCTATTGGGTTATCAGGTATGACAACCGAGATATCGGTCTGTCTACCAAGTTTGACGATGCCGGGGTGCCAAATATTTTAAGCATGTTGCTTGCGCCTAGTCAAGATCAACCGCTCGAATCGCCCTACACGATACGGGATATGGCGGATGATGGTGTCGGATTACTCGATGCCCTTGAGATCGAGAAGGCGCACGTTGTTGGTGTATCGATGGGAGGCATGATCGCTCAGTCGATGGCCATTCATCATCCTACGAGACTGGCCTCTTTGATCTCGATCATGTCTTCAACCGGTGAGCCAGACCTCCCTCCCCCAACACCCGAGGCCCTGGCGGTTCTTACGACTCCTGCTCCGACTGACCGCGCAGGTTACATTGAAAACTCAGTCGAGAATTCGAGAGTGCTTAGCGGACCTAAGTTCCCCCTCAATTTGGATCTAATCCGTGAACATGCGGGGCTCAAGTTCGATCGCGGGATTCATCCGACCGGGATTGCCCGCCAATTAGCCGCCATTTTAACCTCCGGAGGGAGGAGGGAGATGCTGAAATCCGTTACCATTCCAACCCTGGTTATCCATGGAGATGCTGATCCTCTCGTGCCTCTCGAGGGAGGGAAAGATACCGCCGACGCAATCTCCGGAGCCGAGCTGATCATCATGGAAGGGATGGGGCATGATTTGCCCTTACAGTTGTGGTCCCAACTCATCGATGCGATCGTGAAGCATGTATCTAAATTCGAGATCTTATAATGTAAACTACTCATAGACACATTTCACGAACTGATTTCCTATGAGACATGAAGAGGAGTTATTCGGAAAAGTCTCAAGAAACTCCCATTTGTCGTGTACCTAGAGTATGGTTCTATAGTTAAAATTCTAAGATGCCACACCAAAGGGAATCACAAACCACCAATTCCAGATCATGAGCCTACTCTTTTCCCCTTTCCAAATGGGTTCTCTCGAATTGCCAAACCGTTTGGTTAGATCCGCCACGGCTGAAAGGATGGCCGACGCGGATGGTCGTCCTTTGCCCCTGCTGAAGAACCTTTATGCTGAGTTAGCGAAAGGTGGGGTTGGTCTGATCATCACCGGACATATGTACGTCCATCCTTCTGGTAAGGCTCACGTAGAGATGACCGGCGTCCACAGCGATGATCTCCTCCCCGATCTGGCACAATTAGCCGATGCTGTTCATCATGAAAACGGGCGGATCATCGTCCAGATCAACCATGGAGGCATGAATTGCAGCCGGGAGACGGTTGATGAAACATTCGCTCCTTCAGCGGTTGACCAGCCGTATGTGAGCAGACCTGCTCGAGAGATCACTCTTAAAGAAATTGATGACCTCATCCAAGCATACGCGAATGCCGCTCGAAGGGTGCAAGAGGCTGGTTTCGATGGCGTACAGATTCACGCTGCACATGGTTACTTGATCAACCAATTCCTATCTCCCCTGATAAATCATCGTACCGATGAATGGGGAGGAGAGATAACGAAGAGGATGCACTTCCTAAGAGAAGTCTCTGGAGCCATGAGAGTCCAAGTCGGATCTGACTATCCCATATTGATTAAGCTCGGCATGATTGATGGTATACAAGGTGGCTTGGCACTTGAGGAGAGTTTGCAGGTAATCGCCGCGTTGAACGATATGGGCATCGATGGAGTGGAACTTAGCGGTGGCATTAGCGGGGATCGAAATCTAAATATCGGAAAGGGAATTCGATCAGAATCTGACGAAGCCTACTTCCTTCCCTTGGCACAGAATGCGCGAGAAGCCACGCAACTCCCCATCATCTTGGTTGGGGGATTCCGATCACGATCGGTTATGGAACGTGTTCTGACGGACGGACACGCGGATCTTATCTCTCTCAGTCGACCATTAATATCTGAACCTGACCTGCCAAATCGACTACGTCTAGGTCTACAAGACAAGTCCAGATGTCTCTCATCAAACAACTGTTGGCCAAAAACAGTGGGGGAAGGGATTGCATGTAAGTGTCCACATGAAAAGGTGATCGATAAAGCCAAAGTTTAAGGATACGATCCATCTGGATAACATTTATCCGCTCCAAACACTACATATAAACAATGGAGCCACAAGGAGGAAAACGTGATCGACTTCTCTCTCACCGAAGAACAAAAGGCCTGCCAGAAGTTGGTCCGCAACTTCGCTAAAAAAGAGATCGTACCCGTTGCTCATGAATTGGATGAAGAACAACGTCACAGCCCCGAAATCGTGGAAAAGTACCACACGATCGGACTGCTCCATTACGCCGTACCGGAGGAGTATGGAGGAGCTGGATTAGGCTCTTTAGATGGGTGCATCATTAGTGAGGAATTAGGCGCAGCTTGTGCGGGGGTCGCTGCTAGCCTTGGAGGCAGCATCTTAGGGCTTACCCCGTTTCTTATCGCTGGCAGCCCTGAGTTGAAAGAAGAGTTGCTCACTCAGCATACATCAGGGCCGAATTTAGGTGCCTTTTGCTTGACCGAACCTGATGCTGGATCAGATGTAGCTTCGTTGCGTACTACTGCGGTCCTTGAAGGGGATGAGTACATCATCAATGGCTGTAAGCGCTTCATCACCAATGGCGGTGTGGCAAGCCTCTATTCAGTCTTTGCCAGCGAGAACCCAGAATTAGGGCACAGAGGTATCTCGGCCTTCATGGTCCCCGCTAGCACGCCCGGTGTCTCCAGCGGGAAAAAAGAGAACAAGATGGGCCAACGCGCCACGGACACCCGAGAAGTGATCTTTGACAATGTTCGCATTCCCGCTCGATACCGACTCGGAGAAGGCTTTGACGGCTTCAAGATCGCGATGAAGACTTTGGATGACTCTCGCGCAGGGGTTGGCGCAGCAGCGGTGGGCATCGCCCGCGCCGCCTTAGAAGCCGCGAGCGCTTATGCCAAAGAGCGAGTGCAATTTGGCAAGCCCCTCGCCGCCCTGCAAGCGATCCAATTCATGTTGGCTGACATGGCGATAAGGGTTCACGCTGCTCGATTGCTTTGTTGGCATGCAGCCTGGTTGCATGACAACGGACAACGCAACACGATGGAATCAGCGATCGCTAAATGCTTTGCCGGCGATACCGCCATGGAGGTGACCACAAACGCGGTCCAGGTGCTGGGGGGCTATGGGTATATGAAGGAGTACCCTGTGGAGAAATATATGCGCGATGCAAAACTGCACCAGATCTATGAGGGCACCAATCAGATCCAGCGTCTGGTGATCGCGCGGCAGATTCTCAGTTAGGTTGCGTTATTTTCAAACTTGAGTAGAACAAGATTTAGATGACAAAGCTCAATATCGGGTGCATTATAAACTGGCTAACTAGAGAAGAAGAGATTCACTAGGTTCAACGAGGAGGTGGTTTCGGCGATCGATCACCATGAACATGAAAGTATCTCCGGGATAACCGCATAAGCTGCAACGGAGAACGCGAAGGTGTATTCAGAAGCCCATCGATAAGGCAACGAAAACGATCGATCAAAGACTGATTGATCGACAAATACATCTCGGATTTCTATTCTATGCAGCTCAAGCCACTGAGGAGGCGTACCATGCACCAAGACAAACCCTGGCTCAAATTCTATGAGCCCCATGTACCGGAGCACATTGATTATCCCGAAATGACTTTGCCAGAGGCTATGGAAAAGACTGCCACCAGCCATCCGGATCACGTAGCTCACATTTATAAGGGCAATAAAATCACCTATCATGAGTACTATAAGGCGGTAAAGCGATGCGCTGCCGCATTGCAGGAGCTGGGTGTCAAGAAGGGTGACAGGGTCGCAATCCACTTACCCAACTGCCCGCAATTCCCAATTTCTTACGCTGCCGCTTTGATGATCGGAGCTATCGTCGTTCCTTGCAATCCGGTTTACACGGCCCGTGAGTTGAAACATCAGCTTAACGACTCCGGCGCTGAAGTCATCGTTACCCTCAGTGCAATGTATCCCATCATCAAGCAGATCCGAAACGAAACCAAGTTACGTCATGTCGTCGTCGCCAAGGTCAAGACGTATTTCCCAACCCTGACTAAATTACTCTTCACACTATTGTTGGAGAAAAAAACCGGTCACAAAGTTGACATCTCTGGCGACGAAAACACCTACTGGTTTTCAGATCTGCTGGCTAAGGCGCCTGAGGAACCTCAACCGGTTGATATCTCGTGGGATGACACTGCGGTGTTGATGTATACGGGCGGCACAACGGGTGTTTCAAAGGGTGCCCAACTCACGCACAAGAACATCTTCGTCAATGCCTACCAGGTGATCACTTGGGTCAATGGAATGGAGGCGAAAAACACAGTGCTCACAGCCCTTCCTCTTTACCACAGCTATGGCATGACCTGCTGTATGAATCCAGGCGCCATCACCCCCGGTACAACGATCCTGGTACCCGATCCACGAAACGTGGAAGACATCTTACAGAGTATCCATAAGTATCGACCGGATCTTTATCCCGGTGTCCCTGCACTGTACATCGCCATCAACAACAATCCGAATGTGAGCAAGTATGACCTTACCTCACTAAAAGCCTGCAACAGCGGTGCCGCTCCACTTCCCGTGGAGGTTCAGCAGCGCTTCCAAGAACTCACGGGCGCGCGTTTGGTTGAAGGCTACGGCTTGAGTGAGGCTTCACCGGTGACGCACGCCAACCCCATTTATGGCGATTGCCGCCTCGGCACTATCGGCCTACCCTACCCCGACACCGAGGTCAAAATCGTCGACGCTGATACCGGCGAGCGGGTGCTTGGAATTGGCGAGGTAGGTGAACTCTGCATCCGGGGACCGCAGGTGATGAAGGGTTACTGGAACATGCCGACCGAAACTGCCAACACCCTTCGACCCGGTCCAGAAGGCGGTGATCCCTGGCTCCACACTGGTGATATCGCCATCATGGATATAGATGGTTATTGCCAAATCGTGGATCGAAAAAAGGACATGATCCTTGGCGCAGGTGGTTATAACATTTACCCACGCGAGATCGAGGATGTCCTCTTTGAACATCCAAAGGTTCTAGAGGCCGGGGTCGCTGGAGTTCCGGTGCCCGGTAAGGGCGAACGTGTTAAAGCCTATATCGTTCTGAAACCTGGAGAGACAGCGACCGAGGAAGAGTTCTTCGCCTTTCTCAAGGAGAAAGTTGCTCCCTACAAAGTCCCAAGGTATATCGAATTCCGCGGGGAACTTCCCAAGACGATAACCGGCAAGGTCCTCCGTCGCGCCCTGGTTGAAGAGGAGACCAAGAGACAGACCGAGGAGTAAAACCTTCGGAAGTTGGTCGATATTAACGCAGGGAGAGTCGGACCTCCGAGGTCTTTGTGCTTAGCTCCGCAAGCTTTGTAGTTATTTGCGATCTGCTCATGAATGACGGCATGGTGTAAGGCCTCGGAGGTCTTTACCATTACATCATCGACGAGGAGGAGCACCAGGATATACATTATCAACCCCACTTGACTTGATCAGGAGCAAATCCCATGACCTTGATGACGGCGGACGCGTATATTGATAGTCTACGACAAATGAAAAAACGGGTTTTCATGTTCGGTGATGAGATCGAAGATCCTACCGATCACCCGATGATACAGCCCTCTGTAAATGCTGTATGCATGACATACGAATTAAGCCATCATACCGACCATGAAGCCCTGCTCACTGTCGAATCGAGTCTCACCGGGGAAAAAATCAACCGATTCACACACCTCCATCAAGGCACGGACGATTTGGTACAGAAGGTTAAAATGCTGCGCCTGTTGGGACAATGCACTGGATGTTGTTTTCAACGATGTGTCGGGATGGATAGCTTCAATGCCCTAGATATCGTCACAACCAAAATGGATCAAGCATTAGGGACCGAATACAATGTAAGGTTCAGAGAGTATCTGAAACATGTCCAAGCTGAAGACTTGGTGGTGGATGGTTGTATGACCGATCCCAAGGGAAATCGAGGTCTTCCACCAGCAGAGCAATCAGATCCCGACTTATTCGTCCGCATCATCGATGAGAACAATGAAGGGATCACGATCCGCGGCGCGAAAGTCCATCAAACAGGCGCTATTAATTCACATGAGATCTTGGTGATGCCCACACGATCTCTCAAAGAAGCTGATGAAGATTACGCTGTCGCTTGTGCTATTCCCGCAGATGACGAAGGGATCCTCTATGTTTACGGCAGGCAAGCTAGTGACACGCGTAAACTAGAAGGTGGCAACATCGATGTAGGAAATATTCGCTTTGGAGGACACGAGGCCGTGGTGATTTTCAATGATGTATTTGTTCCATGGGAACATGTGTTCATGAGCGGTGAATACCCGTATGCAGGTGAACTCGTTGAGACCTTTGCTGCATATCACAGATCGAGTTATGGGGGGTGCAAAGTCGGCGTGGGTGATGTTCTCATTGGCGCGACAAAGCTCATCGCCAAATACCACGGCGTTGAGAACGCGTCCCATATCAAGGACAAACTCGTTGAGATGATCCATCTCAATGAAACACTCTATGCGTGCGGATTAGCATGCTCTACCGAGGGGGCGAGAACTTCCTCGGGGACTTACCTCGTCGATATGACTCTGGCAAATATCTGCAAGCTAAACGTGACACGTTTTCCCTATCAAATCGCCAGCATCGCTCAAGATATCGCTGGCGGGCTGATGGTCACAATGCCCTCTGAAAAGGATTTTTCCCATCCCGAAGTTGGACCCTTGCTGAAAAAATATTTGGTCGGCGCAGAACCATACCCCACCGAATGGCGTCAACGTATCCTACGATTGATTGAAAACTTAACGCTTGGACTTGGTGCGGTTGGTTATTTAACTGAGTCAATGCACGGCGCCGGCTCGCCCATGGCTCAGAGGATCATGCTCTCCCGTTTAGCCGATTTGGAGCATAAGGAAAAACTTGCGGCAGCTATCGCTGGGATTAATGACCATTAAAGTATGCTACATTTGGTATGAGCGCTTGCTCGCATTGGCACCGCCTGTCTATCAGTTAAAGACAATATCCGTTAATGCATAATGCTCGTTTCTTGAAGATTCCTCACGGGATTTGGAGTGAATCTATGGCAGTTCTTTGTCGAAGGAAAGATCATCAGTACTACGACTCAGTGACATTGATGACCGTAGCCCGTCAATTAAAATCCCTCCCGGGGATCGAAGACGCCGCGCTTGTGATGGGGACGATTGCCAATAAAGATCTACTAAGACAAGTTGAACTCTTTACGCCCGAGGTGGAAGATGCGACTTCGAGCGACCTGATTATTGTACTCAAAGGGGATGGGGCAAGTGTTCGCCAGGCGATTGACAAGGCTGAAGTCCTTCTGACTCGTAGGACAATTCAAACGAAGACGATCGAAGAACATCTGCCTCGAACATTGCGTAGCGCGATTCGATTGTATCCAGAGTCAAATCTGGCGGTGATCTCCCTTCCTGGGCAGCACGCCGTGTCTGAAACATGGCATGCCCTACACCATGGATTGCATGTCCTTCTCTTCAGCGATAATGTATCGCTTGCCGACGAAATTGCCTTGAAACGCTATGCTGTTGATAACAACTTGCTCATGATGGGACCTGGGGCAGGCACAGCCATTATCAACGGTGTGGCGCTTGGTTTCGGAAACGCCCTTCCACGTGGACCCGTAGGTATTGCCTCCGCAGCCGGGACCGGATTGCAAGAGGTAAGCACCCTGCTCGCTAAACAAGGGGTTGGGATCTCACAAGGTATCGGTGTTGGCGGTCGTGATCTCTCCGACGAAGTCGATGCCATGATGATGATCCAGGCTATAGAAGCATTGCAGACGGATCAGGAGACCGAAGTCATCGTCGCCATCTCGAAGCTCCCCACACCAAGGGTGGCTGAAAAGGTGGGGGCAAAGTTAAACGCAGGGAAACCCGCAGTGGTGATTTTCATGGGAGAGAGCCTTACACCATCCCCCTACGCAAAGCAGATCGATCAAGGAAGGATTATCTATACGAGCACTTTGCAGGAAGCTGCCTTGAAAGCAGCGATGTTGGCCACAGACGGTGATCTCGCTACAGTGGAGTCCCAGCTTGCCCAACAGATGAGCGATCTACAGAAACAGGCACGTAATCTGGCCTCCTTGATCAAACCCGAACAGAAATTCCTGCGGGGTTTATTTAGCGGTGGTACGCTTTGTGAAGAGGCGATGCGAATATGGGATGAAAAGGTCCGGCCTGTGTGGTCCAATCAACCATTGAAGCAAGAATGGAAATTACCTGACTCGAAGAGCAGTTATCAACATTGTGCCTTGGATTTAGGAGCGGAGGAATTTACTGTGGGACGCCCCCATCCGATGATCGATCATGATCTGCGAATCACACGTTTGCTAGAAGAGGCCAGCGATCCTTCCGTGGCAGTGATCCAGATGGACGTCGTGCTCGGATACGGCGCACATCCTGACCCGGCCAGTGAACTAAGTCCCGCCATCGAGAAGGCGAACGGAATCGCGCTTGAGAATGAGCGATCCTTGATAGTCGTGCTCTCAATCACCGGGACAAATGAAGATCCGCAAAACGTGGGGGACCAACAGGATGCCTTCCAGAAAGCAGGGGCGATCGTACTTGAGAGTAATGCAGCAGCATCATGGCTTGCAGCAATGGTAGTCGAAGAACTCATCCTAGAATAACCAGACTTTGCGCGGGAGGTGCATCCTAGTACGGATGATCAAAATGAAGAAAGGCAAACATCGTCACATTGAAATCAATCTCAAACGATCGAATCCTGCGATCCACTTTCGTTGTAAAAATCTCTGTCAGAATTGCGTCCATCCACGGACACACTGGAGGACAAAACATGGATATGGATATTGAAATCTATCTAAGACCGCCGGAATTGGAGACACCACCTTACCCACCAAAGGTGATCACCTTGTCTACAGGCAAGAAAATGATCGTTCGTCAGGTGGATCGTGAGGCGGTTCCAATCCTGCTCCAAGCGGTAAAACCTACGCTTGAGATCGAACGTGATTATTACGACATCGTCGGTGCCCGAGTGTACGCAGAGCTTCTGGGTTGGTATCGTTACCGCGTTCGAGACGAATTCTGTCTCATCGGACAGATCGATGGATTGCTCGTGGGGATCGTGAATACTAGAAGTTATTCCCCTCAGGTCGATATCAGTTTACATACGTTGGCCATAGAACGCGGTCTACGCATCGGAGCTCATCTTTTCGCCGCCAAGATGGAATACTCGATCGAATATTTGGGGCGTGAGGAAGTTCTCATCACAGCCGAAAGTCCAATTGGTTTCCGACGCTGGATGATCGAATACGAACTAGAGATGCGTGATGGTCAACATGAATTAGGCGGTGCTACACCCTATGCCCTGACTCGAGAATTGTATTTCCGCAATAAGGATCGGTTGGTAGCTGGTGAGCGACCCGTGCCTCCTGAATTGATGGAGTTCGCTGAGAGGGAGATCATCGTTGCCAGTGAAGATGACATCCTTGAGAAAATATTAGGTGCAAAGAGGAGGGAGATCCGATGAGACCCGTCGTAGTAGCAGGCGTGGGTATGATCCCGTTTGAACGACGGGATGAGGACAGTTTGGTCGATATGCTGGCCATGGCAGGTTGGAATGCCATGGAGGACGCACAACTGGGTGACCGATCGATCGATGCTGTGTACGTTGGAAATATGGCCTCGGGCCTCTTCAACCATCAAGAATCCGTCGCGAGCGCCCTTGTTGACCGACTTGGCTTGATGCCAGCGGCGGCAGAAAGGATTGAAAACGGTCCCGCATCAGGCGGTTCGGCTGTAAAGAACGGTTTCCTTGGAGTAGCTTCTGGATTTTACGACATCGTATTGGTCGTCGGTGGTGAGAAGATGCGAGAGGTGATCGGGCCAAAGGCGACGGATGTCGTCGCCTGCATGACCCATCCGCAGGCTGAGTACATCTACGGTGTAACCCTGCCAGCGTTGGCCGGGATGTTTACGCGTCTCTATATGGAGAAGTACGGTGTCACCCATGAGCACTTGGCCATGGTGGCGATCAAGAACCAAGAGAATGGGCTGCTCAACCCCTACGCACACATCCAAATGAAGATCACCATGGAAGGTATTCTCACCCACCCACAGGCACACATTAACAGTCCGATCGTCGCTGATCCGTTGCGACTTTACGACTGCTGCCCAGTCAGCGACGGTGCTGCCGCGATTTTGATAACCACGGAAGAGATCGCGCAAAAGCTCAAGAGACCCATCGTGACGATCGCCGGTGTGGGGCAAGCCACCGACACCCACACCCTTCAAGAGCGAAGCGATCCCACTGATCTAAGAGCGGTGAGGATCTCTTCACAACAGGCATTTAAAATGGCCGGGTTGAAACCTAAAGACATCCACGTTGCTGAGTTACATGACGCTTTCACAATTCTCGAGATCGCAGAAAGCGAACACGTAGGCTTCTTCTCCAAAGGAAAGGGTGCCAAAGCACTGGCGGATGGAGAGACCCGTATCGATGGCAAGCTCCCCATCAACCCTTCCGGCGGGCTGAAAGCTCGAGGCCATCCGGTCGGTGCGACCGGCGTAGCGCAAATCGTGGAGCTTGTCTGGCAACTTCGTGGCGAAGCGGGTGAGCGTCAGGTTAAGGATGCTTCCAATGGCTTTTCGCTGAACTTCGGTGGGTTTGGTAACAACGTGCTCGCTTTCGTTCTGAGGAGAGAAGCATGAAAACCATAACAGCGTACAAATGCAAGGATTGCGGTCATGTGATGTACCCACATCACTATCGCTGCCTAAATTGTAATGGTCTTGACTTCAAAGAAATCTCACCAACAACCAAAGGCAGGTTGTTGACCTATACCATTGTCGATCAACTTCCATGGGGTATTGATGAACGAGGGCGCGTATTAGGTGTTGTCGAGTTCGACAACGGTGTGAAGGCGTTGGGCGTGATCAAAACGGCAAAACCTAGAATTGGGATGAGACTTAAAGTCGGTTGGCAACCGGTCCGCGTAATCAGCGGCGAGAAGGTATATGGCCTCACATTCCGAAAAACGAAGTGATCTCTTCGATCAACCGATCACAGTTATCAATATCGGTCTGACCGGATTTTCTGAAAGCCTACGTCAACAAGGGGTTCCGGTTATCGATGTAGATTGGCGTCCCCCTCCCGAGGGTATCCCCCGGTTAACCCACACCAAATCGGGTGCTTCGATCGAGGAAGCCAACAAAGAAACCGCGAGACGTATCATGGCAGGGCGTCCCGAGATCGTCGGCTTAGATCTCGCGAAGCATGTGATCCCAGGCATGAGCGAACGGACCATCCTTCATGCAGGTCCTCCAATCCATTGGGAGCGGATGTGCGGTCCGACTCGTGGTGCAGTGATGGGCGCGTTGGTCTACGAGAGATTGGCTCGATCACCAGAGGCTGCGGCTGAACTTTCCGCAAGCGGTGAAATCACATTCGACCCTTGCCATCATCATCACGCTGTAGGGCCGATGGCGGGAATCATCTCACCCTCTATGCCGGTTTGGATCATCGAGAACGCTGAGTTCGGTAACCGTGCTTATTGCACGTTGAACGAGGGGCTGGGCAAAGTACTCCGCTACGGGGCTTTCGGCGAGGATGTTTACCGACGCCTTCGATGGATGGCCGATGTGCTGTATCCAACTTTGGCAGCCGCGTTCGAACGAGCGGGTCCGATCGATCTGAGAGCGATGATCGCTCAAGCCCTGCATATGGGAGACGAGTGTCATAACCGCAATCGTGCAGGAACATCTCTCTTCCTTCGAGCCATTACCCCCGCAATGGCTCGAACATGTGAGGACGGCGAACGCCTGGCACAGGTCATCGAATTTATCAACGAGAACGACCACTTCTTCCTCAATCTCTCGATGCCGGCGGCAAAAGCCATGCTTGAACCGGCTGAGGGAATTGAGGGATCGACCATTTTAACCGTGATGGCTCGCAATGGGACAGATTTTGGCATCCGAATGGCAGGAGACCCGGATCGTTGGTTCACCGCACCCGCCGGGATCGTTGAAGGATTATTCTTGCCCGGCTTCAGCGCTGATGACGCCAATCCAGATATTGGGGACAGCACGATCACCGAGACCGCTGGTTTTGGCGGCTTTGCTATGGCGGCTGCTCCGGCGATCGCCAGTTTCGTCGGCGGTACTGCTCAAGATGCCCTCAACTCGACTTTCGAGATGTACGAGATCTGCTACACCGAGCATGAACACTTCTCCATCCCGACGCTCGACTTTCGCGGTACGCCGATGGGAATCGATGTCCGGTTCGTGATGGAAACTGGGATACTTCCCAAACTCAACACCGGTATTGCCCACAAGGATCCCGGCATCGGCATGGTCGGAGCAGGAATCTTACGCGCACCGAAAGAATGCTTCATAGAAGCATTTGAGGCGATCAAGAACTGGTAGCTACATAGGGCTTCGGTTCAGTCTCTGTTAATGCGATCAATATTTGGAGGGATGTAGACAATGAAAATCATCGATCTCACCATACCTCTCGGGATCGGCACCCCACCGTGGCCGACCTATGAACCTTTGCAGGTTAAATACTTCAAACGGCTTGCACCAAATGGAGCCAACGGACAGATTGTCACCCACTCAAACCATCTGGGTACCCATTTAGACGGCGAAATTCACTTCTACACCCCTGGCAAGGATATCGCATCCCTGGATTTTGATTTCCTTTATGGTCCTGCCGTGATCGTCGATCTCTCGGATGTGGCCGGTGATTACGACATTTACACCTCGAAAATGGTTGAAGAACGGGTGGACGTCCACGAGGGCGACATCCTGATCATCCACACCGGTTACCATCGATACGGTTGGGATCAACCGACCGCCGATGAAATCCGTTATATGGTCAAGCACCCTGGTCCGGATCGTGAGTTCGCCGAGTGGTGCAAGGCGAAAAAGCTCAAGTGGTTAGGTGTGGATTGTGGTAGCGCTGATCATCCGATGAACACCATTGTCCGCACGTGGATGCCTCGGCAAGCGAAGGAAGCGGAGACACATTTCGAGAATAAATACGGGAAACCGCTGGCTGATGTCTTCACCGACGATAAATATCAACTCATGCACATCGAGTTGTTCCCCCATGGGATCATCCACGCGGAGTGCATGGGAGGTGACATTGATCTCCTGCTAAACGAACGAGTGGATATCGGTTGCTTCCCCTGGCGTTTCGTGGACGGTGAATCCTGCATCAGCCGCATCGTCGCATTCGTAGATGATGACCGATACGCCGAGCTTATGGAAAAGAAGAAAAGCTTTCCTTTGACCAAATTTGGTGATTGTGTATGCCAGCGACCTCAGATCTGATATTAAAACATTGATGAATAGGATGGATGGATATCATTCTGAAAAGTTTAAAACCTTTCGTCGAGCGCAGGACACTTCACGACTTATACCGAGGGGCTCAGGATGACAAACCGAAGAGACAATGTCATTCTGAATACTTGTTAGACAAGCTCTCCTCGGCAGGCTCGGGACAAGCAGGACAGGTATTAGGCGTGAAGAAACCCTGTGATTCGACAATTTCTAGGACTTCACTATAGGGATCCTGCGCGGAGCCATGGCATCTTTTCTTTGATTCCCTCTCACAAGGAAACGAAAATTCAGTCCGAGAGGCTGCCAAACAAATTATTCTGCTTGGACACACCTCGGGATCAAACACAATGGCTGGCTTCCTTGCACTATTCAATGGGGTTGAACAAGTCCTTCAACCTTCACGGTTTAGCGATTAAGCTGAGTGAAAAGAATACTATAGGTACACCCCTTAGGGTACGCAACACAGGCTGAAGCCTGCGTCTACAACATCGTCATTTCGAAGGAATAAGCATGGGGTTGTCTTTTTGGGACAACCCCATTTCAGCTTCGTCTCCTACACAGTGCAACTTCTCTTAACACACTCAAATGCTTTTATTCTACAAGCTCTAACGCTATGAGCGCTGCACCTAGCGCCCCCATAAGTTGAGGATGGCGTGGGATGATCACCTCCTCACCAGTCTCCTCCTGCAGGATTTGCGGAATCGCCGGATTACGAACCACGCCTCCTGAAAGCATGAGAGGTGGTCTGAGTCCGACGGTTCGGATCATCGCCACAACGCGTTTAATTAGCGAGCGATGCAATCCTTTGAGGATAGGCTCCGTGGCAACGCCATGGGCGATGAGTGAGATAACTTCCGATTCAGCGAAGACAGTACAGGTACTGGAAATTGAGACCTCCTCCACTGTCGAGAGGGTCACTTCGCCCAATCGGTCTAAATGTACACCTAATCGATTAGCGGTGTTCTCGAGAAATCTACCTGTGCCAGCCGCGCATTTATCGTTCATCGAGAAATCTACCACCTCCCCCTTTGGGCTGATTCCGATGACCTTGCTGTCCTGACCGCCAATGTCAACCAAAGTGCCGCCATGGCCAAGCTCTCGAAATACCCCCCTTGCATGGCAGGTGATCTCAGTAACCGTACGCGTGGCTTGGTGAACAAGTTTGCGTCCATAACCAGTCGCTATGAGAGGGACGCCGATTTCCCGTTCACCTTCGATAGGAACAGAGAGTATTGGCGTGACTTCACGAGCGAGTTCCAGAAATTTCTCAACTTGTTTTCCAACTTGAGGATCTGCTTGCTCCAATACATGCCATATGATTCGACCGTCATCGTCAATCCCGACGATCTTGGCGGTCGTGGAACCCACATCGATTCCCAATGCCCGTACCTCGGCCATCTCTATCTCTCCAACATTTCTACAAAAGCAGCCAGCCGATTGGCGACTTGCTGCTCGGCAAAACAACGGAAATCATTGTGATCCGCCTCCAGCAACAAGGCTGGCTTCTCAAACTCTCGTATCAGTCGATCGCGCTGATCCATCTGACCGATGGAGTAAGGTTTACAGGATCGATCAGAATGAAGGATAACACCGTCAAGATGATACTCCTCAATCATTCGCTGCATGGTTTTTAGTTTATGCCCTGTGCTACGGTTGAGGATGACATAGATGCAAGCGAGGGCTAAAGATTCCAATCCTCTCTCAACATCATAGTAGCGGGCCAACTCACCCCAAGCGTTGGTATAAGTTGAAGCCACGATAGCGACGCCGTTTTCTCCTAAGAATTCGGCCAGATACCGTAGCCTGTACCAGATGGGCAAGTTATCCCAAAGCAAACGTTTCTTTTCTCCCTTCACAGCCCCGATTCCATTCGCGATACGTTCATCAACCTCCTTCAGCATGGCGGCATAGAAATCAACCGTTTCAGCATCCCCACGCATTTCTACGATGGGAGCCATCTGGATGAATTGATCGATCACCGAGATCGGCGCAGGTTGATGCTGGTTACGCTCTATAATCTCCAGCCACAGCTCGGTAGCCATTTTACTTAACCGACCGACCTCCTTTAATTTGCGTTCCTGAAGCGATTTGCCCGCAACCTGTTCAGCCACCGGGATAGCTTGCTCCAATTGACGCAGCACGAATTGCAGAGCGTGCTCGGTCGCCTCAGAGTGATAAACGAAGGGGGTATCGATGACGATCAGGGGGATGTTGAAATGTCGAGCCAGCACCCGATACCAGAAGAGAACGGTCTGGCAGATATTCGTACAAGCCAGGAGAAGGTCAGGCCGAGGAAGTTTGCCAACGGGTGTCTTCCCCGAAAGCAGCGTACCAAAATCTGTGCGGGCGTAGGAACAGATGTCCTGCGAATATCCGGCCTCTTCCGCTACCGACATGATGTCTACTGCAACCCGGGCGGTGCCACAGATCGCGGCGTGGTTTTCGGGATAGACGATGAAATAATCAAGTGCTTTGAGTAGCTCGGTTGGAGCGCCCGAGGTTACCCATGCAACTTTATGTCGCTGGTTTGCGTAATGACCTCGTAACCAATGCCGTGTGACGAGATCCTTATTCAGCCATGAAATCTTAAGTGGGGGGGCCAAATATTTGCTCTTCCAGCTGGCGCGCGAGATTTCTGCCCTCAACCAGATATTCAAGCGCAGGAGCGAGTGGCTGAGGATATTTACATTCCAGTGATAGAGAAGGGAATCGATGATACTCATCTGATCATCTCAAAGAAAGCCTCAATCCGGGTCGTAGCCTGACTGGATAATGGATCACTGATATCTACTTCGATCGACACTGTGGGAACGCCCAGGTCACCCAAACCTTGACGTAGATCCGGAAGGTCGAACAATTCCGGTTCGCAGAACTTAACATTGTAGAAGATCACGCCTCGTGCGTCTGTGGCATCAATCATGCGGTGAAGATGATCGAGCCGATCTTGGATGGGACTCCCCCTACACCAGTCTGGCGGCCCGCCGAGGATACGTTCAGCCATGCGGAAGAAAGGATCCTCACTTCTCCCAGCAGGGTATAACCTCCGCCCACAACACGCCAGGTCATCAGCGACGACCCTGGCACCGAATTCGGAGATGGTTTTAAGCAATCCCATCGGTTCAGGAACGATGCCCGAAAGAATAATGGGAATGCCCTCTTGTTGACCCTCATAATCGGCGTCAAAGATGGATTGAGCAATATCTATGAAATCCTCGGCGGGAAGATACTCACGTGTTCGTATGAGGCGGTAAAAATCGTGGTCCTTAAATTGTAGTCTCCCTCGCTGCTTATGCAGTCGTGCCAACAATTCATCCGCTACTTCCTCCCACTGGATGCTCTTCATGATCGTTTCATTCGATGGCGAGATCCCGGCAATCTCCTCCAAGCGTTGGTATAAAAACCGAAGTTCTTCTGCAAAGAAGACCTCTCCTTGTTGACTCCCCCCTCTCGGCAGATAAAAAGGGATGACCGGTTGTTTAGGAGGGAGGAAATCCAACAAGATGCTACCTAAGCCTTGGAGAGAATCACAAGCATGGGGGACCATGATGAGATCGGCAACATCTAACCCTCCCCCTAGTATGAAGGAGAGCGCATTGCGAACAACGGAACAAACATAGGGTTGCAGATGGGCAGATCCAAGGCTGACATCGACTCTAGGAGGACCCCACACCTCCATCGGGAGGATGTTGAACGCGAGCAAGAGGGCACGGGGGTAATGGATCGGTAACACAGCAGCGACCAATCCGCCTTGCTGTTTGAAGGCGCTCGCTACTTCGGACCGACGGGGAATCAAAACCGCATTTTCAGCTGTCATGTACGTCTAATTAAGTGCAACGCAAATGTTAGCACAAATGGAAAGTCCGTTCGAACGGTCATAAAATTATTCTTCGACTGGTTCGATTGTATCGGTTCTACGCATTCTATAATAGAGGGTGTTATAATGTGAAAAGCACCAGCATAAAAACCGCGGAGGTGATCATGCGATTGCCAGGTGGATGGGAATGGATCATCATCCTAATCATTGCACTCTTAATTTTCGGTCCAGGTCGTTTGAGTAAGATCGCGGGTGAAATCGGTCGAAGTATTCGGGAATTCCGATCCGGGATACAAGAGACGGAGGAAGAGGAAACTTCCCAATCTGAGGAAACAAAAGAAAACGACGACAAGTCATAACTCCATAGTAGATCCTCAATGAAACCAGCCTTAAGGCTGGTTTTTTTCATGAATTTACAATCGATCTCAACACTCGTAATTTTACTATGCCAATCAACGGAGCATTTCGTTATTGCTTGCCCAATACACGTTCCAATGCCGTCAACAGGAGCAGCACGTTTTCGGCTCGCGAAGAGTATCCCATCAGCCCAATCCGCCAGACTTTCCCTTTCAATTCTCCTAACCCTCCTGCGATCTCGATGTTGAAATCCTTAAGAAGTTGCATGCTGATCTTGATATCATCTACTCCATCTGGGACCCTCACCGTGGTTAGTGGCTCCAGACGAAACTCCTTCGGAACATGGAGTGACAATCCCAATTCCTCAAGTCCCTCCCACAGGAGCTGAGCGTTTCGTCGATGTCTTTCCCAACGGTTCTCAAGTCCCTCCTGCGCAATCAAACGTAGCCCTTCATAGAGTGCGTAGTTGGAAGAGATCGGGGCAGTGTGGTGATAAGTCCGCTCGGTTCCCCAATACTTCTGCACCATGCTTAGATCGAGATACCAATTAGGTACCGTCGTCTTGCGCTTACTTAAGATCTCTTCAGCTCTAGGGCTGACGGTGATCGGTCCCAACCCTGGTGGGACGCTGAGGCACTTTTGAGTCCCGCTGTAACAGACATCGATCCCGATCTCGTCAACCCTCACAGGAACACCCCCGAGTGAGGTAACTGCATCGACAATCAGGATCCCTCCCTGATCATGAACAACTTCGGCAATCTCGCCTAACGGTTGCTTGGCCCCTGTTGATGTCTCCGCGTGGACAATAGCCACTACCTTCGCCTTATGCGCGACGAGCGCCTCTTTGACTTCCTCCGGTGTAAAAACCTCACCCCACGATCGGTTGATGGTAACGACCTCACCGCCATAGCGTTGCGCCATATCTGTCAAACGGTGACCAAAGTAACCATTGATACATACCAAGACGGAATCTCCAGGTTCTATGAAATTAGCCACCGCAGCTTCCATGGCTGCGCTCCCTGTTCCGGAGATCGGTATGGTAAGTTGGTTTTTCGTTTGGAATACATGTCGCAGGAGATCTTGGGTCCTGTCCATGATCTTGAGAAAATATGGGTCCAGGTGGCCGACAAGCGGAGCCGCCATAGCTCGCAACACCCTAGGATGTACCATACTGGGACCAGGACCGAGCAGGATGCGAGGACCGCTATCCAATTCGGGATACTTTTCTGAGGTGAAATCGCTCCGGTCACTCATGTTTTGGGTCTCCTCTCTATTCGCACGGCGGATTTCATGCAACGAGATCTTATCAGCGCATGATTAGGACCGCTGATCAAGGTATATCCGATACGTTTATTACGATCGGAGAATTCCTTAGAAGAGACATCTGTTCAAGCGAGTGGATCCATCGATTGACCAGACTTCGTCAATCGAAGTGTACCTACTCACCTTGTATATGTCCCCATCAATTCAGTCTCAGCTATGATGTGCCCTTCCATCGCTTGCAGTAATTGATCCTTGGTCACTCCTGAGGCCATTTCAAGAAGCGTGTCTAACGCGTAAAGCTTGAAGAAATAACGGTGGGTACCTCCAGGAGGGCAAGGTCCTCCGTAGCCTAAACGTCGCCAACTGTTTTCGCCATTTTTAGTGCCATCGGGTAGCTCCAAGTCTGAGGGGAACGCCTCAGGCAAGGAACGGGTGTCGGCTGGAAGGTTATAGAGCACCCAATGCACCCAAGTACCAACAGGTGCATCGGGATCATCAGAGATGAGGGCAAAACTCATGATATCTTCAGTCGGATCGGTCCAATATAGCGGAGGAGAAATATCCTCACCGTCGCAAGAATATTTCCTGGGGATCGGAGCTCCTTCTTCAAAGGCTGGGCTTGATAACACAAATGACATCGGCGAACCTCCTTCCTCGGATTCGATCGTTGGTTCAGGTCCAAGGGTTGAAATAACTGCGGGTTCAGTTGTCAGCGGCTGTGTAGGAAGTCGTTGTGTAGCCGAGGGGGAAAGCACAATGGGTGTCGGTTCTGAACCACAGCCAACCATCAAAGCAGTCAGGGACATCAAGAGCATGTAACGTTTAAGAAACACTTTCACATCCCACACCAAATTTGGCGACGATGGTTACCACACAGGTTTTAATCAGCTTTCCTCCTCATCTTCCTTTGTGCTTTCCGAAGGCTCACCCGCTGCCGCACGAACCACCTCTGTAAATTTCGCCAGTCTCTCGCTTGCCACATGGTTGAAGGAACCCTCCGGGTAAGACCCATCTTCCCTCAGCTTACCTGATTCTTTGCCCGTGAGCAGCGTTAGACCTTCGTCAATCGTGGTGATGGGCCAAATATGGAACTCGCCGTCAGCTACGGACTGGATGACTTCGTCATCCAGCATCAAGTTAGCGACATTCCCCTTCGGGATGATCACACCTTGGGAACCCGAAATACCCTTCACTTTGCATGCCTTGAAGAAGCCTTCGATCTTCTCATTGATCCCGCCTACCGCCTGGATCTGACCGTGTTGGTTGACTGAACCGGTGATCGCTAAATCTTGACGCAAAGGAATCTCTGAAATAGCTGAGAGGAGAGCAAATAGCTCAGCCGCTGAAGCGCTGTCACCTTCGATATCTTCGTAGGATTGCTCGAAAGTGACCGCAGCAGAGAGGTTGAGCGGTTGCTTCTGTCCATATCTCGCTCCCAAGAAGCCACCAATGATGAGCACACCCTTGGTATGGATCCGACCGCCAAGCTTTGCTTCGCGCTCAATATCCACCACACCATCCTGCCCAGGGTGCACGGTAGCTGTCACACGTGTCGGGCGACCAAATGCGTAGTCTCCCATCTGTAAAACAGAGAGCGCGTTAACCTGCCCCACGGTTTCACCGGTGACATCGATGAGCAGTGTCTCGTCCGAGATCCTCTCTTGAAGACGTTCCTCAATCAAATTGCTGCGATAGATGCTTTCCTTAACCGCCTTCTCAACTGCCGTACCGGAGACAATGTCCTCTTCCATCTTCTTTGACCAGTATGCTGACTCGCGTATTAAATCGGAGATCTCACCAAAACGTGTCGAAAGTTTGCCTTGATCTTCTGCAAGTCGAGAACCGTACTCAATGACCTCGGCCACGGCGGTTGAGGCAAAGGTTGGTAATTGATTGGCATCCACCACGGCCTTTACGAAAAGCGCGTATTCATGCTCAGTATCGGTTGTGCGGTCCATGGTGGTCGCAAATTCAGCTTTCACTTTGAAAAGCTTAGGGAAATCCTCATCATAACCTCGAAGCAGGTAGAAAAGCATCGGAGTTCCGATAAGAACAATCTTCACATCAAGGGGTATCGGCTCAGGCTCGAGAGAAACGGTACTCATAAGACCCAATTGGGCCCCAAGATTTATGATCCTTATCGATTCCTCACGCAGCGCCCGTTTTAAGCCTTCCCATGCATAGGTATTGAGAAGCACATCACGAGCCGGAAGGATTAAGTAGCCTCCATTCGCCCTGTGCAGAGCCCCTGGCTGGATCATCGTAAAGTTGGTCCGGGAACCGCCCATCACGACCTCATGTTCGATGCGACCGATGAGGTTCTGATAGGAGGGATGATTCTCCACCACAACCGGTGCACTGTCGCGTTCCGAGTTGTCCACGATAACGTTAACGTCATAGCGTTGAAATAAATTCGGAGCTGCCAATTGTGTGAGAGGACTTTGTGAATCAGGCTCAGGTGACCGCAGTTGATCGATATTGGCGATCATATTCTCTTGAACAGACTCAAGATGAGAGATGACTTGATCTAAACCTTCGTATTTCACTTTCAGTTCATCGATCAAGTGCCCCACGGCATAGAGAGCGGTTCGAGTATCGAGTTCTCGGATCTGCTCTTGGGTCTCCCTTTCCCCCTTACGAACACGAGTTAGGCTGGATTTCACTTCGTCTTGCAGCTTATTTTCAAGGCCCCTGAGCTTCTCGCGTTGTTCGGGTGAAAGTTTTTCCAAGTCTGCCGGTTGGATAGGTTTGCCATCAACTGCGGGAACCAGCATGAACCCAAATGGCGTTCTAGCCAGGAGGAAATTATATTTTGCGGCTTGTTCGTTCAGTTTGGCGAGCTCTTTTTCCGCACTTTCTTCTTGGACCTCTTTGAGCCGGCTTAATTCCTCGTTGTATTCTTTGCTCTCAAAAATCCGTATGAGTTCCTGTCTACATACCGCCAGCAGAGATTGAATCTCCTTTCGTAGCTCGATACCTCGTCCAGCTGGTAATCTCAAGGCCTTAGGCTCATGAGGATTGACAAAGTTGTTCACATAACACCAATCATCTGATATCGGTTCGGATGAAGCCTTGCGTTCAAGATATTGACGAATCAACGTCGTTTTACCCGAACCGGGTAACCCTAGTACGAAGATATTAAACCCAGGGCCCAAGACTTCTGTGCCAAGTTCCATTGCACGAAAGGCGCGTGGTTGGCCAATGACCTCAGTCAATGTAGGAAGCTCATCGGTGGTTTTGAACCCTAGCGAGCTTGGATCGCACGTATGATGCAGGTCATCCAAGTTGAGCTTTGCAATTACGGGTGCTGGATCTGGGCTGGCCTTCTTCGTCCTCGTTTTCGAACGCGACATTGGTTCCTACCTCCTTCTGGACTTCTCATTGTACGTCGATTTAACATTCCATCAAAGAATCCGAAGGATCTCGTCTTTAATATTCGCCCTTTCACTCTTCTCCTTAAGGGTGTATGGAAAAGGAACACAATCGAGAATGCTGTATCAGCAAAAAAGAGCAAATAACCGTCTAGCTATCATCTTTATTTTGTGTACTTCTAGAATGACCAAGAATAGAGGAGTTAGAAATCGGCACCTTCAGCTTATTTCTATGATTCCCTTGACAGCTACCTTTTGGTTTGTAGATATGAGAAAGGGCCGGACTTCTGCCCGACCCTAGGGATGGCGTAATGGTTCAGCCAGCTACCCTTACTCGTCTCCAGTTTGCAATGCAAGATAATTCTCTAAGCCCATCTGTTCAATTTGTGCCCGCTGTTTTTCAGCCCATTCAACATGGTCTTCTTCCATACCGAGAATCTTCACCAACAGATCACCGGTGTTCTCGTCCGCGACATCACTTGCGAGCGCAATGGCTGCGTTGTAGGCTTTCACTGCATCGAGTTCGGCTTTTTCATCGTTGGCGATCATCTCGGGGACCGTCTTGCCAATCTTCATGGGGTGAAGCTTAGAAACAATCGGTATACCCTGGAGAAAGAGAATGCGTCCAATAAGCCACTCAGCATGATACATCTCGTCTTTGGCGCGCGCTTCAATAGCCTTGTGAAGAGCATTAAAACCCCAATGGTCACACATCTCCGAATGGACCATATATTGGCTGATGGCGGTCAGCTCATCCGCTAAGAGTTGATTTAGAACCTCAATAAGTTTTTCGTCGCCTTTCATGAGTTCACTCCTTACCCTGATGGAAGTTTGTACACTTAGATTATACGCTGAGGTCTCTAGTTTGTGAAATGATACACGATAAACTGGGGTGAATTTCTTGTCAGAGGGTACATCTGGTCGATGAGCATGTTGGGTCCTTCGGCAGGCTCAGGACAGGGCTCGGTACAGGTAGGACTGACCCTTCGACCAGTTCCCCTTGGCAATCCCGGGGCGGGCAGGATAAAACCTGTCGAAGCACGCTCATCGGCGACCTTCGATGGCTCGAATCAGCGTTCGACCAGGCTTACGCTGAAGGCTCGACGAAATCAAGCCCAAGCTGCACCGTTTTGCAGAACTACCCGCTCCTATGGAATGTGCCCGAAAAACCTTCCATCTTAATACAATTAACCGATGTGCAATCCTGAAACATGACCTTTATCGATACAGCATCACGATTTATTTCGATCTACCTTCACGGACAGACGGTCACGAAAATGGTTGTAGTATATACACAAGGTTCATAGTTAAAAATAACATCTTCGAGTAAAGGGGATCATCAATGCCCAAAATCGCAGTCATTGGTAGCATCATCACTGACTTGGCCGTGCAGACCACGCGTGTGCCTAACGTAGGGGAGAACATACAAGCGAAGAATCTAAGGATTGGTCCGGGCGGCAAAGGTGCAAACGCTGCAGTGGCTGTCGCTAGAGCGGGAGCCGAGGCGGTGTCAATCGGCTGTATCGGCGACGATGAATTTGGACGCATGGAGATGGCCTATTTAGATCAAGAAGGTGTCGACCTGAGCGGGGTCACAATTCACCCAGAAGCCGCCACAGGTGCAGCTATTATTTTGATCGATGCGCAGGGTGAAAATACCATCTTGGTTGCTAATGGCGCTAACGATCACCTGAGCAGCGAGGCTGTTGTCAAAAAAATAGAGGCTCAACACGATACACTCGATGGGATCTTGATCAACTTTGAGATCCCTGAAGCTGCAGTGGCAGCTGGTGCGCGGATTGGTATGGATCTCGGGATACCCGTTCTTATTGATGCAGGTCCCCCCAGAAAATATGCCCCCGAAACATGGGCTCATTGCACGATTCTGACGCCAAACGCTCTAGAAGCTGCGACCTTGGTAGGTTATCCGATCGAGGATGAGATTAAAGCTGAGCAAGCAGCTCGAGAATTGCTGGCCGCTGGACCTCAAGCGGTAGTACTCAAACTAGGCGGTCGAGGCGCGATGATCATAACAGCTGAGCTGACTGCGATCATCCCATCTTTCCCCGTGGAAGTCGTCGATACAACCGGAGCAGGAGATGCATTCTCTGGAACGTTGAGCGTAGCAATCGGGAAGGGACTTTCCTTAGAGGACGCGGTTGGGCGAGCTAACGCCGCTGGTGCTCTAACCGTCACTCGCTTGGGAACCATGTCCGCCATGCCAACTCGTCAAGAAGTGGATGCGCTTCTTAAACAACATGAGAAGGCGTCATAACTGCTCTCGGTGAATACATGCATGCTGATGGACGGATTCTTATCGTCGAATGATGAGCTATTGCCTCACGAATGAACCATATCCTGCAACATTGTAGGGACAATTCGCGCAGTCTCGCACCCCGTTCGGACCGCGAGCCCCGTCTA
>DUEW01000079.1 GCA_011174845.1 Anaerolineae bacterium
ACGATGAGCAGGGTAACATTGTATTTTCGGAGTTCGCGAGCGATGGTGCCAAAAATGGTGTGATTGGCGATATGTGGATCGAGGAATTTATGTGCTTCTTCAATAACGATCACAAGTGGTTTAGGCTCCTCGGCTTTACCTCCACTCGCAAGGTTTTTTTGGTACACGTAACGTTCATGGATACGGCGTGTAAGGTAATTGGCGACAAGGACATAAGCCGCCATCGTATTCCCGTAGTTTCCAAACTCTAGCACTACACTGGTTCCAATGTTCAGCCGATTGAAGATGTCCTCCACTGCATCGTCAGCTTTTCCGGGTATCAAAAATCCCATGCGGCGAAAGAACTCAAACTTACGTTGAATGGCGCCCAGTGTGCCGGCGACAATCCGACCACTCTCGATCAATCCTTGGAGTTCTTCTTGGGCTTCTTTTTCTTCAAGGAGCTTGGCGATCCATGAAGGGCCTAGGATGCGACGAAGGTAATAAAGAGCCCCTGTCTGTACGTCACTGAGGCCAAGGAGGCCAGAGAGCATCTCAACGTCCTCAGGTTCGATTTGTTCATACCCGATCTTCAATACTCGGTCGATCTTACTACCACGAGCCCGGGATGTATCTTCATCGAGGGTGACCACACTCACTCGCCCATCGGGGAACAATTGGCGTAGACCCTTATGTTCACGACCGACTTCGTCTTTTATTGCCCAGCCATAATCGTTGTGCATATCGAAGATTAATGCAGAAGCTAAGCCTGATTTGATAATTCCCGCCAACAAGGTACGGGTGATGAAAGATTTGCCGGTACCGCTCTTACCGAACACACCCGAAGAGCGTTCGACGAAACGCATCAAATCGAGGTTGACTTGGACTTCTTCCATGTCCAAGGGGGTACCGATGTAGAAATGTTCCTTGTCTTCCTCGCCGAAGACGAGTTCGACATCCTGTGCGGAGGCCTCGAAAACGTGCGAGAAGTGAGAGGGAATGGTTTTGACTGGACGTGGTTCCCCTTGTTCTTCATCGAGCACGAGCATCGGACTGACTTTCATCGTCCCGAAGGCGACCGATCCGCTATAGATATCTACAACGAAGTCGTCTGACGAAGCTGGGGGACGACGTATCAAGTCCGGGTTGCTAGCATCGAGCGCGATGTCAGTAATGATGCCGAAGAATTTTCGCCCTGTTTGCCTGCCTTTGATTACGACGTATCGTCCCACGGCTAGTTTCTCGATCGAGTAGCGGGGGTTAATCCTGACCTGAAGTCCAGCAGAGAGCGATCCATCGACGACAGTGCCAAGGGGTGTTTCATCGACCCGAGGGCCGAAAAATTCATCTAGTGTTGGTCGTTCGTTCATCGCTTATTTCCTTAGAGTTTCTTGAATTAGATCTACTGGCTGTAAGTGATCTAATCCTCTCGTTCAGCCAACCCGTGGATGATGTTTTCCAACCTGGTCAAATCATTCGCAAGTCGCCGGGCACATTCACGCCCGGCATGAAGCAAGAAGGATCGCTGCATGTCCGCTGGTCTAGCTTGGGCAGCTTGTCGTAAAACCGCCACCAGCAGATCATCAACGGGCAATTGCGATGCGGCCAAGATGAGGGGAATGAAGTCTAACTTTGCGGTGAAAGATTGGACATCTTCTTTGGATAGGGAATAGATGGGTGCCATGGAAATGGGTGGCTGTGGAGGTAGGGTTTGCAAGTACCGATCGTCGCTCCAATACCCAACAGAAAGAGCGCTGATCTCTACTGGCAGGAGGCGGGCCTGCTGGTCACTGAGATTCTCAAGTTCAAGCCTTTCTGCAACCGCCATTTGACGTGCAAATTCGTCGTCTTCGATACTGATATTGTAGATCAAACCGATCACTTGGCTATACCCTCGTTGTGCTTCGACTTTGCAAAAGGCACCAAAAATGGGCAAGTCAGTATCGGGCAAGCGCATAGCGCCAACAAATCCGCGGCTACTACATCGGGTGACTAGCCCGATAAGAGGTCCTTGTTCATCCATACCATTTAACTCCTTTACAACCCATGATGACGCTGCTTACTTAACCAACGCTTGGTCTTGGCTTTTTGTGAAGGTTGTAACTGCAAACCATGTCGTAAACAAATCGTTGTGATCCAGTGATCCAATGCTCGACGCTCACGATCGGAGACCAAAGCTAATTCGTGGGCGCGGATGAGTGAGTATGGGAAACCGTCTGTGGCTTGGCATTCCTTTAGAATACCTGCATGGACGTGGTTCATGAGGGCAGGGTTCTTAACTACCCACTCCGGAACTTCTACCCTAGCGATTTGACCTTCTGAACCGATGTTGAGATAAAAGAAATAAATCGTGAGGTCGCTACCAAGATGAGAGATGCCGTCAGGCGATGAGAGGCGAAAGGTCGCACTGCGATGTTTGGGAGGTAAGAGGCTCACGAAAAGATCTCGATCCATCAGGCGTGGATATCGGTTGTGTCGTTCACCCCATTTAACTAAACTCAGCAGTCTGAGAAGATCGCTGCTTTGAGATCGATCGATGAAGCCAGCAAGCGCCGCTCCCACCTTTCTCAATCGGTTCAAGCTTGTCTGATAGCGCTCAAGAGCAGCAGCCATGAGTGTGGAGATTCGGTCTCTGAGGAAGACACCAGCATACATCTGGAGATTATTGTCAAGCAAAGCTAACGTTGGCTCATCAGAAAATCGTTCTGCAAGACGAGCCAATTCATGTATTTCTTCAGCATCCCGAGCTTTATCGATAATCGTTGCAGATACAAAGCGACCCTGCTCGTCCCATAATTGAAGCTCGTGGTGAAAGATATGGGGGTGACTAAAAGTTTGGGGGTTGGCTCCACTCCCATAGGGAATCCAGATGCTACCGACATTAACCAGGAAGTATAAGATTGGACTGTGTCGATCGACGTAAATTTGAGAGCCGTCAGAACCGATGACGTTCAATGTGGCTGGCATGGGTGGAGGGGGAAAAGATGCATCCATGCGCTCAGTGGTGAGAGCTGCGCCTCGCCATTGATCCCCAGTCTGTTCCACAGCATCTATCACAGATTGTGGATCCAACTCGGCAATTTCAAGCAGCACCTCAAGAGACTCTCGGATTTTGTCCGCCTGTGACCTTGCACGAAGTGCTGCATCTCGGCCTAATTCTTGCACCTGGGGAAGTACTTGGAGTAGGTCCAAACTCATGTGAATATCCTTTCGAACAACTGTTCCGATTATATCCCAAGCCAATCTCAACGCAATAAATGTGCATCGAAACTTTTGTTGCGGTGCTTTAGTTGTATGTGGAAAGAGGGGTTATGTGGCTTCAGAGCAGCCAGATGATAATCTCTGTATAACTTGCCGTAGGGTTTATGACACATAGGGGTGAAATGAAACCGCTTGACCCTCCTTGTGGCGGGGACTACAATCCTCCCTTGGAGTGTGAAGAGGCAAGCCTAAACCCTTCAAAATGGGGGGATGTGGCTGGTACTAAGGGGTTGTGCTATACTGCGCGACGATGATTAGAAAAGATTCATCTGCTGATCGTGTTGTAAGTTGGTGGCATAGAGCGGGCCTTAATGGGCCAGCAGCGTTCTTACTTGAAGCTGTTGGACCGTTACTGCCGTTAGGAGCTCAAGTAGCTTTTCTATTGGAACCATTGTTCGGGCGAGTTGAGAACCCGTTTAGTGATTTAGCCCAACTATTAGAAGATCCAAGCCAGTTATCCGTTTTGATGGAAAACCTGCGCGCGGAGGGAGAAAGGTGATCGGCATCGATTACATCGGTATCATAGTGTTACTGATATTCCTGGGACTGCTAATAGGTTTCGCTGCATTCGGCCGCCGTTGGCCTACGGTCTTGCGTCCCTTACGTGGTTTTGATGAATTAAGTACGGCGATCGAACGGGCAGTAGAAGCGGGTGAGCGTGTCCATCTCTCGCTGGGAACTGGTTCTGTGATTGGTTCGGACAGCGCACCGGCTCTGGCAGGCTTGGCCATGCTTTCTCGAATCGCAACCGCGACTACCATGAGCGATAAGCCGGTTGTGGTCACCGCTGGAGATGGGGCCATGGCCTTGCTGGCACAAGACACCTTGCGTGCTGCATATGAACGCGCAAGAGCTAGCGAACGTTTTCAACCCACATCCGGGCGCATGTTGGGACCTACACCCTTCTCCTACATCGCGAGTCTACCCATTTTGATCGAAACCGAAGATGTTTCAGTCCATTTATTGGCCGGGTCCTATGGGGCTGAAGGGGCGTTAGCGGCCGATTTTGGTGAACATCGAGAAGCCTTTGTCCTCGCCGGAACGGATGACGCGCAATCCCAGGCCTTGCTTTATGTGGTAGCTGAATACCCTTTAATTGGTGAGGAGATCTTCGCTGGTGGAGCTTACCTCAATGTTGGACCATTTCACATCGCAAGTCTTCGAACCCAGGATATGGTACGAATGGTCATTGTGGCGTTGATCCTACTTGGAACGATCTTGAGCACCTTGGGGGTAAGCTTGTGAAGATCAGGACGAGCCTCATTTGGGCAGCAGCGGCTGTTATAGCAGGGTTCTTTGTCTTGCTGGGATACTTCATTGATCATCAAGTCATCCTCAATTTAAGACTGGTCCTAATTCGTTGGGCTGTTCTTCTAGCTGCTGTAGCGCTGTTCCTGGGATTATTCAATCTATTGTCCGTGCATTGGAACAAGGTCAGCGAGCAGGTTCAAGGCTGGCCTTACAGTGCGGTTCTGATCCTTGCGTTCCTTGTGACACTCATCTTGGGTCTGGTGTTTGGTCCGGACAATCAAGTGTCCCTAGGGCTGTTCAAGTATATTCAACTGCCCATTGAGGCCAGCCTGATGGCGTTATTGGCGGTATCCCTCGCGGTGGCAGGTTTTCGTCTTGTGTCACGGCGCCGAGATCTGTTTAGCATAGTTTTTGTCGGTACTGCGTTCCTTGTTTTATTAGGAACAGGCCCCTGGCTGATAGGGGGAGATAGCCAGTTCTATCTACTAATCGGGCAGGTAAGGAATTGGTTTGTTCAAGTATGGGCTGCAGGTGGGGCACGCGGGATCGTATTGGGAGTGGCTTTGGGGGCTGTGCTGACGGGGTTGCGAATTCTTTTGGCGGTCGATCGAC
>DUEW01000008.1 GCA_011174845.1 Anaerolineae bacterium
TATTTTGATCGATTTCAATTACGATGTCGAACCACTTCCAGGAAAATATCCTCTCCCTGGATTGGGCCCCTTCTCATTATTGAAAGAATCAGCTGTCAACCACTGGGGCAAGATGGGATTCCGCTGGGTATATTGGAACATATTGCTCAAAGGCGGTGAATTGCCCTTTGAATCCCAAATGACGATGGCTGGGAAGTGGAGCTAAGAGGCAATGATGGATAAGGACTTGGCGCTACTCCACGAAAAGATCGACTACCTGACGGAGCAATTCGAAGCTCAGCAGAGGCAAAGAGAGGCTTGGGATGAGTTAAAGCAGGATTTGATTCCGATCACCAACCACATGATCAAGCTCTCGATAAACGAGCTTGAGGAGATCGGGACCGATTTCGAGCTCGAGGATTTGCTTTTTCTGCTGAAACGCTTCTTACGTAATACACACTTGTGGATGCATCTCCTGGATCGACTCGAAGCCATCATGGATCTCGCGGATGAAGCTTCCGTTCTGGGTAAGCAAGCCTTTGCCAACACCATCGAGACGCTCCATCAGCTTGAGCGGGTTGGCTATTTCGCCTTCGCCCGTGGTGGATATTACGTACTCCAGCGAATCGTAACTGAATTCAGCGAGGAAGATGTTCGTGCCCTGGGTGACAATATCGTCAACATCCTCACGACAGTCCAAAAAATGACCCAACCCGAAATGCTCACCCTCGCTAACAGTGCGATTGATTCCATGCGTGATCAAACAATTGAAAACGTGAAACCCCCTTCGACACTGAGCTTATTAAGACAACTCTCCGATCCCAAGGTTCGGATCGGTTTATCAAAGATGTTATCAATTGTAAGCTCCCTTGCTGATGAGAACGCGGGGGAGATCAAAAACTGATAAGAGATTACAGCAAATACGTACATAAAAGGAGATAGCAACTTATGACTGAGCAAGTTACTCTCAATGTCCTTGAAGGTGTCGATTTCGATGATGAGGGCTATATGACGGATCCAAATGATTGGTCCAAAGAAATCGCCGAAGCGCTCGCAGCCCATGAAGGAATTTCCCTCACAGAGGCCCATTGGAATGTGATCGAGTTCTGTCGCCAAAGCGCAACAGAATCTGGCAGTGCCCCCACGCTTCGACAGATTACCAACGGGTCGGGTGTATCGACTAAAGAGCTATTTGCCCTTTTCCCGAAAGGGCCGGCCAAGAAAGTGGCGAAGATCTCAGGGCTAGGAAAGCCTGAAGGTTGTGTATAGACAAGTTTCTAAGTGACCCATCAAACAAAGGTAAAAGGAGTTACTCAAATGACGGATAACAATCGTAAGATGGCTTTCATTTGCTCGAAAGGCAATTTGGATATGGCCTATCCAGCCTTAATCATGGGCTGGGCTGCTCTGGGTAATGGCATCGATGTTACATTGTTCTTCACCTTTTGGGGATTGGATCTCATCCGTGACTCACGCGTCGATCACCTCGAAATTCCACCATTGGCGAACACCAGCATGAAGATGACGATGATGGGCATTCCTGGAGATAACCTGGGGATTCCCAATATCATGGGTGCCCTACCCGGCATGACTGCGTTTGCTACGACTTTGATGAAGAAGAAGATGACCGAGCTAGAGGTTCCCCCCGTTCGGGAGTATATGCAGATGCTGGTCGACGCTGGCGCCGAGCTGTACGGCTGTAAAATGTCGGTCGATATGATGAACCTTACGATGGATGATTTCATCCCGGGCGTGAAAGACATTGTGACCGCCAGTGAATTCATGGATCTCACCGAGGGCGCACAGGTCATCTTTATTTAAGTCAAACAACAACCTAACATCAAAGGGCTCACCATCTGGTGAGTCCTTTGTGATATTACACTTTACGATTTCCCCCATCGAGTATGTCTTTCCTCGATGATCAATCCTCATTCCCCTTTTTACGCGCTGCCAGGTGGTGCTCGCTTGGGCTCTCGCCCTCCTCAAACCCAGAGAGGACAAAGATGGCATTTGTGACCGTAGGGCCTGGATTTCGCCACCGATGTCTTAGGCGCGAGGCGAACAACAGGCTGTCCCCAGATTCCAATCTATAGATCTCATCTTCCACCTGGTATTCCAATTGCCCTCGTAAACAGAGAACGAATTCGTGTCCGCTGTGGATAATGTTATTAACCCCGCTATGGGCACCGCTTTCAAGCGTAAGCGCAAAGGGCTCAACCCTCCCGGTGAACGTCTCCCCCCCAAGTCCCTCCCAAAGACCACGAGTAAATGGCACCCGCGTACGTGCAGCGGCTTTACGAAAGACGATTTCCCTCCGTTCGGGTTCGCTTCGAAAAATGTTGGTTATCGGAACTCCGAGCGCTCCGGCAACTTTGTATAAAGTGCTCACCGAGGGCGAGCTGCGCCCGCGTTCAATCATGCTCAAAGCATTGGCTGAGATTCCACTCTCGCGCGCCAGGGCGCGAATGGAGAGACCCCTTTCTTCTCGCAGCTTCCGAAGCGTCGTGCCGATGTTCACCGAAATAGCATCTGGACCACCAATCTCCATGGGTCGCTCCTCATCCTGATAAGCTGGGCACGCGATTATGTTGTGAATGTGCCCCGATTTTGCGTAGAAACGGATTCCGATCCGATATTATAGTCGTTTGACAGAATATGACCTCACCTACCCGCTATCATACAGTTCGAGACCTCTGGCGAAGGCACTACGCACTTCCGACCGAACACGGATCGTGGATCGGGTGGCTCGAACTAATGGCCATTGGATCAGTAGCGATCGAGAAACCTGGGTGGAGAATATCTCGTTTGTTTATCACCACTTTGATAGTTTTTCTTTTCTCCGTGAGCCCAGGATCGTTGACAAAAGCTCTAAAAGGGGATATTTTCCTCACTCCGTAGAACCGTTATCCAAGCGGGCTTCGAACGAACCTGTTTCTGATCATTGACAAATTCCTGCCTGGAATTGACAAGTGCTCTACCACGATGAAAACGATGGATCTCAAAAACGAAAGTCATCCTGAGCCTTGTCCTGAGCCAGCCGAAGGGCTGTCGAAGGATGACGCATAACTGTGGTACGCACCCTTCGACAGGCTCAGGGTGCTTTTTTCGCTAACATGCATCGAATCTTGATTGACAGAGCACTAGTAAAACGAGCTAAATATGATACAAAACACCACGCGCATCAAAAAAGGAAGAAACGAATGAACCGATGGAAACTGTGGCTGCCGTGCTTGCTAGTGCTCACGAGTCTTCTCCTTGGCGCATGTTCAACAGCGGTCGCAACACAGGCCGAGACCGTTGAGAGGACTTTGGATGCGGCCTACACCATCTTCTTGGACGATATGGTTATGTACAACACCATCGGTCTCGAAGACCTCATCAGTATGCTCACCGAGGAGCCTCCGCCCTTCTTGCTCGACGTTCGCGACCTCAGCGAAATCGGAGACACAGGCTACATCGAAGGCGCAGTGGTCATCCCACTACGCGAACTCGGGCGACACATGGACCTTTTGCCCTCCTTCGACACCACCATCGTCTCCTATTGCGGCAGCGGATGGCGTTGCGCCATCGCCATGACTGCCCTCGAAGCCCTTGGATGGGAGAACGCCCTCTCCCTCAGAGATGGGAGCTTCAGCGGTTGGGTCCATGCCGGTTACCCCTTCGCAACGGGTCTGCCAGATGCTGTCCCACTTAACGTGGCTTCACCCGACCCCGCGATGCTGACCCTCATAGACGAAACCCTCTCCAACATCCCCGAAGATTGGGGCATGATCACTGTTGATACAGCAAACAAAGAACTGATCATGAACCCAGACCTGATCCTCATCGACGTCCGTCGAGCGGAAGAAGTTCAGAAAACCGGCATCATCACGGGTGCTCTCAACATCCCCCTCGAGGAGTTCATCGCTCGCAAAACCGAATGGCCGGCAGACAAAGCTACCAAGATCGTGATCTACTGTAGTGGCGGTCACCGCTCCACGATTGCGATGACCATCCTTTGGTCCTATGGTTACAGGGATGTCCGAAGCCTGATCAGTTGAATCGGTGGATGCGTTGTAGCTTGATATCGAGTTGAAGTCCACGCGATGATAAATATTCCACGAAAATAATTTCCAATGGAAGGCCCCCTTCGTTTGAGGGGGCCGATTTTGCCAATTAAGTTTAATGCTTCGCTAGGTTTATTTTGCAAATGCCATATTAAAACTTCTTGATCATCGTCCCATCTAAAGACAATGGAATGGTGAGCGTGGTCCAGGTCTCATACATAGAGCAAGACAATTCAGTTCACACAATTCCAAAGCCACACCGAGAAGAGATCATTCAGACTCGTTTAAACAAATCACTCCGTAACTCTCGGACATCCTCCCAAGCGATAACTCGCAACCGACGCCAAAGATCGTCGTCTCTTACTCGCTCAGTGAAATCTTGCCAACTTCGTTCGAAGGAACGCCATCGATTTCTGGGGACGATGAGCCAGAGATGTAATTGAAGTTCTAATCGCATAGACAAGGAATAACCCACCAGCAACGTACGCGCTAATTGGTAATGGTGGTGGCATGGTGGGGATTGCTCTCCGGGTTCGGGACGTGGACCAAAATCGAGGTGAGACCCAAAATAAGCAAAATCATCTTCCCAATAACGACAACCATCTACATGCCCATCAGCCTGGAGATGAATTTCAGGGCAACGGCGATTCATAAAACGTGCACAGCGTCCGAGCCCACCAACATGTTTGGCCTCGACCACGACCAAATTCTGTTCCCCGAGTAGAAGAAGATCAACTTCTGTCTTTAAACCAGGTCCGTCGACATCTTCAAGCACCACGTCCAATAACCGAAGGCGATCACCATCGATGCTATAGCCCCAGAAATATGGTATGAGCTCTTCATCGCCCGTTTCCGGTAAGCTCGATGTCCCCCAGATTGGGCGTTTACGAAGGAGATTCAACAGGCTGATCTTCGGTTGCGCTAGAGGGTAGATCAGATTCCATAGTAGTGCGTTTTCTGAAGTTGGTGATCGCAAGTTTCCCAGCACTCTTTCCGGAAGAGCGTTAAAAATCGGCTCATCCGAGCCAAAAAGAATACGACGTGGGGAGGGGCGTATCATCCTCCAGTCATTTTGGCTCAATCGATACCACCTTCGAGCGATTGCAAAGCATCAAGAACCGCCGGCAAGAGCCTCTCAGCCTCCTCGTCAGGGATCGGAGCAAAAGCCATCTTCAGCTGCCCGGCTTTTCGACTCAACAGGCGATCTTGCATCCGGCGAAGGGTGGGCCCTGCATCAAGAAATCCGATCCTACCGATCGCCTTTGCTGCTGCGATCCGGATGCTGACATCGGCTTTGCGATTCGCAAGTATCCGCACGAGCGCCTCCCCAGAAAAAGAACAGGCATCTAGGACACAGCACACCGATTCGATTCTTTCAGGGGAGAAGGCGATAATTTGAAGCAGGGCATAGATCTCACGCTGACGCATCTGGCCAAGAATATGACGTAACCAGTGACGAACGCGATCGGGTGGTCTGGTCTCCTCGGCATCAGGCCTCAACACAGCTGCCAACGCTTCAACAATCGTGGATCTCAAACGCATATCCGGCTCATCCGTATGACCGGCCATGATAGCTGCCACCATCGCTGATCGGCGGTGTGCATCCAAGCTCATCAATTTTTCAAGGCCGTGAGCACGGGCTTGGGTATCAGGTCCGACAAATGCTTCGAGCGCAGAGAGAACTTCCCCATGTCGGGATTTTGGGATTTCTTTGAGTGTATTTGGCTTCAGAAATGTCTCTTTTTCCGGCATGATCTCTAGGGAGTTGCAGTTGGCACCTGATTTATCGTCGCTTGGAGCGAATCCATGAGCTCCCGGAACCGACGGGGAGAATCCAAGTGCAAGCCATAGGCCTTTCGCCCTAACGCTAGCAACGCTTGAAGATCCGCCGTAGCTTGAGCGCGGTGAAGGATCCCAAACGTTAACCCTTTACCCGGGACGTCGAAATCCTTTTCTGGCTCAGCAGTCACCACCAAATAGAGCGCTCGTTTCGGTCCACCTTTGTGGAGCTGTCCGGTCGAATGCAGGTAACGGGGCCCGAATCCCAAGGTTGTGGTTCGAACGAGTCGATCGCGGATCATTCGCCTTACCTTGCCTATGCGTTTCACCAATGAACGCTCCTGCGGGAGGTAGATCAGGAAGTTCAATGCATCATGAGGTTCTAACTGCCCTACCAATAAGGTTAACATCTCTTCCAAGGATTTCCCTTGGACTCCACTCATCGATTGCGGTTCACCGAAGAGAACGATATTTTCACTCTGCCAGAGCGCCTCTGGTTGAGGGAGCGATCCACGTCTGCTGTACGTCTTAAGCAGGTAGGCGGTCTTGTCCTTCGTCCGTTGGACATCCGGTTGATCGAAGGCATTCACCCCAATGATGTGACACGCTACTGCTGTCCCTACCTCCCATTGGAAGAACAAAGATCCAAATCCCTTCTCACTTTTTACTGTCTCGAGAACTACGACCGGGATTTGATTTCGGATCCACCCCCCAACCCTGCGATCTAATGTGCCCGCCTCCCGCAAATAAACGATCAAACGATCTTTTCCATAAACCCGCCCGGGGCCAGGCGGTTCACCAACGACCGGTAAAAGCCCCTTCTCTCCCTTACCGCTGCTTTCGGCTATCAACTGTTCAATCCAATCAGCAAGTGGCTCAAGACCTGGATCCGATACGAGGGTCAGTTTATCGAAACCACGACGATGAGCAACACCCAAGATGGCTCCAAGGAAAAGTCCCGGGTTACGGACCGGTTCTACACTTGGTTGACAGGCCGAGGCCATACGCTCCCCACCCTGAAGCAAGGCTCTGACTTGTACCCCCATGAGTGTGGCCGGTAGTAGACCATATACAGATAGAGCTGAGTAGCGACCTCCAACGCTTTCCGGGGAGGAGAAAACCCTTCGAAAACCCCTCTCACGTGCTAACCCCTCGAGCGGTGTACCGGGATCGGTAATGGCTACAAAATGCTCTCCAGCATCTTCTTTTCGAAGTTCCGAAAACTTCGCCCAGAAGTGCTCCATGAGAGCAAGAGGTTCGATCGTCGTACCGGATTTACTTGCCACAATGAAGAGAGTCGTATCGATCGAAACGCTCTTTGAGACCTGTCCTATCGCGTCCGGATTGGTCGAATCAAGAATATGAAAATGGATCCCTTCATCGGAAGCCAACGTTCGCTGGAACACATCCGCTGCTAGAGAAGATCCACCCATGCCCAACAGCACAACTTGATCCATACCATCACGCCTAATTTCTGACCCGAACTCCTCCCATTCGTTCACGAACTTGCGCGAATCTTGGGGCAAGGTGAGCCAACCGAGCCTCTGCCTGATTTCATCTTCAGCAGTGGAATCCTTCGTCCAAAGGCTAGGGTCACCCTCCCATAGCCGACGACTCACTTTCTCTTCAGCTAATTCGGTTAAAGTGGCTTGCACATCCTGCAGCAGTGGGCCTAATTCCTGTTGTACTGCTCGAGCACGTGTGCGAAGCGTCTTCAACAGGGAGGTGTACGATCGGGCAAACTTTGCAACCCCTTCGCGTTCAAGTTGATGTGTCACGCTCTCCATAGAAACGTTAATCGATTTAAGGGCATCAAGTTGTGCACGGGCGACCGAAAGACCACGTTCGAGTGTCAACTCGGCCACGCCATGATCCTGGAAAGCTTCGAGTGTTTTAGGAGGCAGGGTATTCACCGTGTCCGGTCCGATTAAGTTGTCTACATAATAGGTGTCTGGATATGCCGGGTTCTTTGTGCTCGTAGATGCCCATAATGGCCGTTGTACGTGAGCGCCACTCATAGCCAGGCGTTCAAATCGTGGACCACTGAAAGCGGCCTTAAATTGGACGTAAGCCATCTTGGCACTTGAAATCGCTGCCTTACCTAGCAATGCGGAAGCACGCTCAGCGTTTTCGCCCTCCTCGCGTACGATCGCTTCCAGCAACGCATCAACCGCTGTGTCCACTCGAGAGACAAAGAAGGAGGCCACCGAAGCCACATGATCCAACGATGTCCCTTCTTCCTGACGGATTTCAAGGCCGCAAAGATAGGCTTCCATGACATCCGCGTATCGATCGAGAGAGAAGATCAAGGTTACATTAACATTGATCCCCTCAGCAATAGCTTGCTCAATTGCTGAGATCCCAGCCTGCGTCGCTGGAATTTTAATCATCACATTTGGACGGTTTACAGCTTTCCAAAGGCGGCGAGCTTCAATCATTGTGCGCGAGGCGTTATCAGCGTATCTCGGGTTGACCTCAATGGAAACGAAACCATCTCGCCCGTTGGTCTCTTCATAAAGAGGAAGGAAGACCCCGGCTGCTGCTCGGATGTCTTCGACCGATAACGCATCGAAGATCTCTTCCGCTTTCCATTTTGCCTGCGCTAGAGGACGTAATGCTGCGGTGTAAAGATCACTGTCGGCAATAGCTTGTTCAAATATCGTTGGGTTGGATGTCACACCGCGGATTTCCCCGGCCTTAATACGCTGTTCCAATTCACCCGACTCGATCAAATCACGCCGGATATAATCTAGCCACAGCGATTGYCCCAGTTCAYARACTCTCTGAATWGGGGTCATGCAACCTCCTATCCYGATTCACCCCGCTCTAAATCTAMKATCTTKGCYAGGCGGCGGACATAGCGATCTTYGCCMGTRAACCGCGCGYCAAGGAAYGCACGGACYARCTCTACCGTTAACTCRGGGCCRATGACRCGGGCTCCTARAGCAAGGACRTTYACGTCRTCATGTTCMACCGACTGATGGGCWGAGTAAGTRTCGTGACAYACCCCTGCACGAATYCCCCKCATCTTRYTGGCCGCAATKGCWGCWCCCACGCCGGATCCGCAGATSAWGATCCCCCGATCAGCCTYWCSKTGTTGWATWGCGCGRCCAACCTTCTCCGCGTAATCTGGGTAATCSACYGGCTCYGAGGAATTCGTYCCCAGATCRATCRCTTCATGCCCCSCTWRACGAACGGTTTCGAGRACGATCTCCTTCAGAGGAAAGCCCCCGTGATCACATGCRAYAGCCACCTTCATGATCTTTCCTCCAWAACGATRACYTCRGYMATSACTCGTTCRGCTTCCTTGACRACCCGYTCGACKGTCAARCCCAGGTTCTGATATAAATCGCGATAAGGYGCYGAGRMACCAAAGCGATCYAAACCGATAACTGCGCCWYGRATGTTCACCCAGCGCTCCCAGCCTTGGGTTACGCCAGCCTCGATCRCCACCCGAGCAGGAATGTTGGGRGGTARAACCTGCTCCTGATCYTCRRKCGGYTGCTCMGAGAAYAATTCCCAGGATGGAAAGGAGACCARCCTKACGGGAACGCCTTTCTCCRCCAATCGCTCACCKGCCTCGATGATCAMGYKSACCTCAGAACCTGAYGCGATCAAGATCAATCGCGGTTYCCCCTCCCCAAGRTCRGCYAATAYATAYGCRCCCTTACGTAAACCTTCCGCTGAGGCRAAACGYTCTCKRTCGAGGGTYGGAACTGCCTGGCGAGWCAGCGCSAGRRCTGTGGGYCCAGTMGTTCTTTCCAAGGCCACCTGCCAACCAAYYGCRACCTCATTSGCATCMGCAGGTCGKATGACGGTCAGGTTGGGGATCGCCCGCAGTGCAGCCAATTGCTCGATCGGCTGGTGAGTAGGRCCGTCCTCRCCAAGTCCRATGGAGTCGTGAGTAAAAATATAGATCACACGTTGCCCCATCATTGCCGCCAATCGCACCGCTGGACGCATGTAGTCGGAGAATACCAAGAAGGTCCCGCCATAAGGAATTAAGCCCCCGTATAAGGCTAGACCGGTCATTGCGGCTCCCATGGCATGTTCACGAATGCCAAAGTGTAAATAGCGACTTGCGCGATCCTCGGCTGAGAAGGGAGTCTCACCCTTGATCGCCGTCTTGTTTGAACCGGTCAGATCAGCTGAGCCACCAATGAGTTCCGGGAGAGCAGAAGCTAAAGCATTCAGTACGGTTCCTGAACTTACACGTGTGGCGATGCCCTTTGGGTCGGGTGCAAAGTTCGGCACCAGTTCCTCCAATCCCTCAGGCAGCCGCTTAGCCTGACAACGTTCAAATTGAGCAGCCATATCTGGGTAGGATTCTCGGTAGCGAAGGAACATTTCCTGCCAATCCTTGTAATCCTTCCTGCCACGAAGCCCTACCTCTCGGAAATGCTCTTGAACATCACGAGGAATAAAGAACCACGGCTCCTGTGGCCAACCCAGACGTTCCTTCGCACCTGCCAGTTCCTCCTCACCAGGAGGTTCACCATGAGCGGCGGCGGTATCCTGTTTCGTGGGTAAACCGTATCCGATATGTGTTCGGCAGACGATCAACGAGGGTCGAGGGTCTTCTTTCGCTTCCGTTAGCGCCTGATCGACCTCTTCCATGTCATTGCCGTCCTCCACATGGAGCACATGCCAGCCATAGGCTCGAAATCGCGCTGCGCGATCCTCGGTGAAGGTTAGGTCAGTGCTACCGTCGATACTGATACGATTGTCATCATAGAGGTAAATCAGCCGACCCAGCTGAAGATGGCCAGCGATTGAAGCAGCCTCTGAGGCGACGCCTTCCATTAGGTCCCCATCAGAAACAATAACATAGATATAGTGATCGAATATGGGGAATCCTTCGCGATTGTACATCGCCGCCTGATGTTCAGCTGCGATGGCCATACCGACGCTGGTCGCGAATCCTTGTCCAAGGGGTCCGGTGGTGGTCTCCACGCCAGGTGTTTCACCGTGCTCAGGGTGACCAGGGGTCATGCTACCCCACTGACGAAAACGTTTAATCTCCGCGAGGGGCAAATCGTACCCAGTAAGGTGCAGCAGAGAATAAAGCAACATCGAGCCATGACCAGCAGAAAGGATAAAGCGGTCACGATCGGGCCACGAAGGTTCGGCAGGGTTAAACTTCAGATGACGTGTCCAAAGGACATACGCCAAGGCCGCCGCTCCCATGGGCAACCCAGGATGCCCTGAGTTGGCATTCTGTACAGCGTCTGCAGAAAGGAAACGGATCGTGTTTACAGCCCTATTCTCGAGGTCAGATTGTGTCATGAAAAACCTCATGAAAAGTGAATATTCAATCGAGATTCATGCCCCATGATGGAGATTTTGAAAATATGAAGAGATCATAACACGAAACCAACGTAGCATATGTGTTGCTCTTGATCTTGATCTATGATAAGGGACATTCTTAACTTAAAGAAAATCGATCGCTTAGCCAGAGATTTAGGCCGCGAGCGCATTCGACTCCTAATTTATGCCCGATATCTGTCTCACAATAATGCACTTCGGCTCCGATGGTTCTCAATCTTGCCACGTCCTCCCGCGCTCTCGTAATTGGCACCAAATCGTCCTGCAAACCATGGCCCCAGAACACATGCGATCCTTGAAGGAGGTCGATGTCACCTTCGGGTAGATAGCCAGCTAGAGACACTAAAGCAGCTGGGTGGAGCATCCCCAAGGCTGCCCCAGCAAAAGCCAATGCTGCACCTTGGCTGAAACCCATCAGAACGAGGCGAGTGCGATCGAGCCCAAATCGTCTTTCGAGATCATCCACCGTCCTCAAAAGAGCCTCTCCGGCCCGAGCAAAATTCGAAATTATTGGCCAACTTCTATTCCTTGATTCCTTCCACTGGTAGCCACCCTCCGAGAGAAGATAAAGACCACGTGGGGATGCCACAAGCCCACCCTCTGGCAGCACACCTTCCAATACCCACATCACCTTCTCATCCCCTCCCTTACCATGAATCATGATCACGGGAGGTACCTCTGGATCTATCCCAACCCTTACGCGATACGCCAATCTATCGGCATGACCTGGAATGAACCTTGGTTCAGTCACCTCTCTCCTTCCGTACAATCCATCCCATCACCCATATGGACCCAATGATCAACAGAACTGGCAGCAATCCTATACCCGTACATAGCAAGGCTGAAACCGCGGCTTCTGATCCATAGATCAACCTAATCAGACCATTTCCGACAACGATGATGATGAACAGCGCTCCCAGAAGCAGTCTGAGTTGTGTTATGCGAGCATAGGCTCGCAAATCCCGTTCTTTGCGTGGTTTTTGGGACATTGTGCGCCCATTCTGCATAGGGTATGAACGATCAAAACGTAGACTTTTTGAGAGAGAAGACTGAATAAACCCGAGATTGTTCGCGACGTTTACGTTAGGTATCCATCGTCATCATCAATACATGCTACTCGACCCAGAATGAATGTTTAAAAAATGAGTGAGCAGGATTCTTGGTGTTACGGAGTACCGCATTCCAATAAGAAATTTCTTCAGCCTACCCATAACCCCATTCATCGAGCAACGCCCGGACGATCATCTCCGCGTCTTTTAATGGGTCTTCGCGATGAGGAAGTTCATGAGACGGTGTCACGGGTGTAGTCAATCGTTCCGCTGCCATCCGTAATTCGATTGGTATGTCCTCGAGCTTCCGAAACCATCGTAATTGGTGGTATGCGTTACGGTGGGTCTCAACTTCCAGCCGCTGTTGACGGAAGACAGCCACCGCCCATCCAGCGGCACGCCGAGCGCAGACACGCGCTCGGCCCTCCTTCCCTTGAGTTCTAAACTGGTATGCTTGTTCCAGTTCAAGAATAATCTGATCTTGCAGCGGCTTTTCTTTCATTCCCAGTATGCAGGTTCGGACCTTCCGGCTTCACAATAGTCCATTCCCAACAAAGGTTCAAGATCACAACACCCGGTATATTAAATTAAAACCGACCTCGTATCTCTGGCAATGTGATCCATAAATTCGCTGCGGGTGATCTCGTTCTCCTTGAACGAGCCACACATGGCGCTTGTCACCATGCGGGCGTTGGCTTTCTTGACCCCGCGGATCTTTGAACAAAGATGCACGCCCTCGACCACTACTGCCACCCCATACGGGTGGATCGCGGCTTCGATGAAATCCGCGATCTGTCGCGTCATCCGTTCTTGCACTTGAAGACGTCGCGCGAAGAGGTCGACGACGCGCGGGATCTTCGATAAGCCAATCACCTTGCCTTTCGGTAGATAAGCCACATGGGCGTTCCCGATGAACGGGAGCAAGTGATGTTCGCAAAGGCTGTAGAATTCGATGTCCTTTATGATCACCATCTCTTCATAATCCACATCGAAGAGAGCTTCATTAATCAACTCGAAGGGGTCAACCCGGTATCCAGCTAAAAGCTCATCGTACATTCGAGCTACCCTCTCCGGGGTCCGTTCTAAACCCTCACGGCATGCGTCTTCACCGAAGGCCACAAGCAACTGGCGGACAGCATCTTCGACTTCCGGACGGGCTACACCAACGCCGTTAAAGAGTTCTGCAGCAGCTTCGATCTTGTGCATGTTTACCTCCACATAAATTGATCATAGATGAGTCTGCTGAAAAATGACTACCAAGGTAGATAGGGGTATTTGTGTGATGTGGACTCCCGTTCATCCCCCACAAACGCCGACCGCTTCCTCCCGTGCAGACTTTTTCAGCTCACCCATTGATGAGCTAAATACTACCATACAGGTTGTGAGATGTCCCGTAATCGACATGACGACCCAGTGGGGCCAAAGTATTTGTGATGAGAGATGCGGAGTCGGGGTAAAATTACGGTTATGGCTCAAAGATATGATCTCCAAGGTCAATCTGCAATCGTGACGGGAGCTGGTCGTCGCTTAGGACGCGCCTTTGCGGAAGCGTTAGCTAGCTGTGGAGCGAATGTCGCGGTTCACTACGGAAGAACAGTGACCGGCGCTGAAGAGACCGTTCAGGTCGCGCTCTCACATGGGGTACGTGCAGTAGCACTCCAGGCTGACCTATCACAAACAGATCAGACATCCAGCTTAATCGAACGAGCGGTGGAAGCCCTCGGTGAGGTGACCATACTCATTAACAGCGCATCGATTTTTGAACCCCTTGATCTCATGGAAACCACGCTTGAAGCATGGCAGAATCATCTGGCGATCAACCTCACTGCTCCGTTCCTCCTATCACAATCCTTCGGTCGTCATCGTGCGGGAAGACCGGGAGTCATCATCAACATCCTCGACTGGCGAGCGCTTCGACCTGGACCGGATCATTTCCCATACACCATTTCCAAATCTGGACTGGCGGCCATGACACAAAGTTTAGCCCAGGCTCTCGCGCCCAACATCCGCGTCAATGGTCTGGCCTTGGGGGCGATCCTACCGCCGCCGGGCAGGAAAGGATTCAGCGAAGCCCTTATCGAGGACGTCCCATTAAAACGCTGGGGAAGCGTTGAGGAAACTGTAGACTCCTTACTTTTTCTTCTCGCTGGTCCGGATTTCATCACCGGCGAAATCCTCCACCTGGATGGTGGACGACAACTTACCTAAAGGTTGCAGTTATGGAAGAAGACCGTATTGTCATCAAGGATCTGCTTCTGCGTGGCATCATCGGCATTAACGATTGGGAGCGTGACAAACAGCAAGACATCCTGATCAATATCACGCTTTATGGGGATTTGCGCCCAGCCGGCGAGAGCGACGACATTGCTGATACGATCAATTATCGAACGGTGACGAAGAAGATCATCGAACACATCGAGAAGAGCAAACCTTTCACCGTCGAAGCCTTGGCGAGGGACATCGCCCGCATCTGTTTAAGTGAAGCGCGTGTCAAACGAGCCCGAGTACGTGTCGAGAAACCGGGCGCACTTCGGTTCGCCCGCTCTGTCGGGGTTGAGATCGAACGGAGCGCAGAGGATTTTGCCTGAATTAGCTTTTATCTCCTTGGGATCAAATATCGAACCCGAGAAAAGCCTTCCTCTCGGTACGAAGCGATTGGGTGAACTAGGTAGGATGATCGGCATTTCAACGGTTTATCAAAATCCGGCTGTTGGCCCCACCCCTCAACCAGATTTTCTCAACGCCGCCGCGCTGATCGAGACCGATCTTTCCGCAAAGGACATTAGACATCATTTACGGCGCATTGAAGCCGACTCGAATCGGGTGCGTACACAGGATAAATACGCTCCCCGGACTCTGGATCTCGATCTCTGTCTACTTGGCAGTCAAGTGATCGAAGGCTCTGAGTTTACGCTCCCCGATCCCGACCTGCTTACCCGGGCCCACCTCGCTGTCCCCATGGCTGAACTTGCTCCGTCTTTCCTTCACCCTACCTCTGGTGAGACTTTGCAAACCATTGCCGATCGTCTTCGTCCAGAGGCGTCTCTCAAGCCTCGACCTGAGCTAACGGATCGTCTTCGTAGGATTCTGTTGGAACTCGGTTCGAGTTGACTGTAAAAATCCTTCTGAGAATTTACTCTTTCATATCCTTTTGTCATTCCACTTCCTTGCAGCACAAAAAATGCCTCTGATGGATTTTTGTCATCCAGAGCAGAAGCCTTCGACAAAGCCGAAGGTCCCGAGTGAAGCCAAGGGTTTCATTCTTATTGACCAAATCAAGAGCTTGTTCGACCTAAGAAGCAAAGTAGGCTATCATCATCAAAACTCATACCCTGGTCTTAACAAAGTAATCCTTATGACTACTTCATCGGCTGAAATCGTCATATGCGGTGCAGGAATTGCTGGTATCTCAACCGCGTACCACCTGGCTGTCAAAGAGGGTGTTCGGGACATCTTGCTCGTCGATGAACGCCCACCCTTATCTCTGACAAGTGACAAATCGACAGAGTGCTATCGAAATTGGTGGCCCGGTCCAGGCGATGCCATGGTCAGCATGACAAATCGCAGTATCGATATCCTGGAGGAGTTTGCTCGTGAGAGCGGCAATATTTTCAACCTAAATCGACGTGGTTACTTCTTCGCAACAGCTAATCTCGACCGTCTCCAAGACTTCAAGAACCATGCTGAGGAGGCCGCCAGGCTAGGAGCAGGTCCCGTTCGTTACCATACCGGACACCCCGATGATCCTGAATATCATCCAGCACCAGAATCGGATTATGAAAATCAACTCATCGGATCGGATCTGATCACCGATACCGATTCAATCCGAAAGCACTTCCCTTACCTCACTGAAGAAACCACGGCCGTTGTTCACGCCCGCAGGTGTGGCTTTTTCAGTGCTCAACAATTGGGTATGTACCTGCTTAATCGTGCCCGCGAACATGGTGTCAGGTTGGTTGAGGCGCGTGTGGAAGCGGTCGAAGTTATCAAAGATCAGGTCACCGCTGTGCAGTTGTCGTCGAGTAAAGGTCCATCAAAAATCAACACACCCAACTTCGTCAATGCAGCCGGACCTTTCCTCAAGCCGGTGGGTAAAATGGTGGGTATAGACTTGCCGGTCTTCTCCGAACTTCACACCAAGGTCTCGATCAAGGACAGCCTGGGCGTCTTCCCACGCGACGCTGGTTTGCTCATCTGGTCTGACCCCCAATTCCTGCCGTGGACTAAGGAGGAGCGTACGCTCTTAGATAAGGAAGCGGATCTGCGCTACATGCTCAACGAATTTTCCCATGGCGTACATGCGCGTCCAGACGGTCCGCCCGATAGCCCGATTATTCTTCTCCTTTGGACATACCATATCGATCCTATTGATCCTGTCTTCCCGCTCGAATTCGATCCCTATTACCCAGAAATCGTCCTTCGTGGCTTGGCGACGATGATCCCAGATATGAAGAAGTACTTCGGCAAGATGCCTAAACCCTACGTCGATGGGGGGTATTACACCAAAACACAGGAGAACCGTCCATTAGTCGGACCGCTGCCTGTGAAGGGTTCGTGGATCATCGGCGCTCTTTCGGGATTTGGCCTGATGGCCTCACCAGCCTGCGGCGAACTGCTTGCTGCCCACATAACCGGTAAGGAATTGCCACATTATGCGCCATGGTTTCTACTCGAACGATACCAGGATTCTGCATACCAAAAACTACTCCTCAATTGGGGTGACACTGGTCAGATATGATCGATGACCACGAAGAGGGAAAAACGCTATAAGGAAACACTATTTTTATGCTAAATCAATAAAGACATATCGTTACTTGAAAAGATGGAAGATCATGATATGTTGGGTACAACAGGAGTAAGGGCGACCGATTGTTTGAACTCGAATCGAAATCACGGAACGAGACACACACTTGTTAAACTCTGTAGGGGCGGTTCGCGAACCACCCCTACGATATCCTTTTATCCAAAATCTTTAAATCATTCTTCGCTGAATCAAGGACAAAAACAAAACTTCTCGACAGCAGAGCACTCTTTAACCCAACATTATTTCCCTCGTCATATGGAATCCAGGATCTTTCGTGTCCAGCGATGAGGAGAATTTTAATGAAGCAATCCCGCTTCAAAAAGAATCTGGCGAAGCGGCTCTCTCTCCTCCTCTCCCAGCGACAAGAGGGGTGACCGCACAGGACCACCGAAATATCCCAACATATCCATGGCCGCTTTAAGACCGGGTATTCCATATCTGGCTGTGACCGCGGTGTTTGCCTCGATCAAACGGAGTTGCATCGCTCGTGCGGCGTCATGCTCGCCTACGTAAAATTGTGTCAGAATTTCTACCAATTCTTTGCCAGCGATGTTGGCAAGGGCTGCGATCACTCCCACCGCGCCCACTTCGAGCGCAGCTAACATGAACCCAGCCGATCCCGCTAATACCTGGAAATCTTCCGGAGTCTTATGAACCATGGCTCCGATCTTCGCCACACTCCCCCCGCTCTCCTTAATCCCAATCACATTTGGGTGAGTTGCCAGACGAACAACTGCCTCAATCTCGAGTTCCACCCCTGTATTGGCTGGCACATTGTAGAGGAGAATAGGTATCAGTGAGGCATCCGCTATTTGACGGTAATGGTTCTCAAGGACAGTGGTCGACATCATCGTCTTGTAATAGCTGGGGGTAACAACGATCGCCGCATCAGCACCGACCTCCGCCATCTGATTCGTCAACTCGATGGTGCCTCGTGTCGACTGCATGCCCGAACCGGCGATGACAAGTCGGTCTGGAGGTGCCTCTTCACAAGCTGCGCGGACCACGTCGACCCGTTCCTCTGAACTTAGGGAAACAAATTCACCATTTGACCCGCCCACAACATATCCCGTTAAAGGTTGCCGGTTCCAGCGTTCAAGGTTCGTAGCTAGATGCCGAAAGTCGATGTCGCCATTCTGCTTGAAAGGCGTAGTGATGGGTGGGAACACACCATGAAGTGAAAGAGGGTTCTCAGCATTCATTGGAACTAAGTGGGTCGTCCATCTTCAAGCGTTGAAGTCTTCAACAGCTTCAGCGATGGCTTTGCGTATGCGATCGTCCGGGATATCTTCGATATCCAGATATCGCTCACCATCAATCCATATCTCGAGTGAGCCATCTAGTGAAGTTCCAAAATCAACCACCACACTTCGAAGATCGGAATACGCTTGTAGTTTTTGTTGAACCATATCTTCGATTTGTTCGCTCACAGGCGATGCCTGGAACTCGTCCGACTCTGAGTTCGGATCGACATCAGGCTGCATTTCCATTAAAGGATCCGCCATCTCCGTAATCCCTTCCTGACCATCAATGGTCACTTGATAAAGCTCATACACTTCAATCAGCTAAGCTACACCTGCGGATATTTTCTAAACAATCACTCTAGTAAAGACCACGATCATCCCTGATTTGATGGTGAATTTGACGAAGCCCCCGCTAGAGTGAAGTAGATGGACCGTATGGTTATGCCTCCAATCCCCTATACCCCTACAAGGATAGTTCGAGCGGGCGCACCATCACTGCCGATAATTTTAAGGGGCAGACAATAGATCTTATATCGTCCCTGGCTTACCTCACTCAAATCTAAGCCTTCGACGACGACCACACCGTTTTCCAACAATATGCGATGAGTCTCTATACTTGCCTCAAAAGGCGCAACCGAAAGATAGTCGATCCCCACCAATTGAACATTTTTTCGTACCAGCCAAGTCGCTCCGCTCGCATCAATTGCGACGAAGTCTTTCTTGAATCTGCGTTCACCCTGAGCCCAATAATTTGAATTAGAAGTTCGGAAGAGGATTCGGCGAGTTCGAGGAGGGATGCCTGACCCTTCGAGTGTGGTCTCATTAATCACGGTCGCGTTAGGGAGGTGGACCACGTACGCTCTACCGATGAGCACTCGGAGTGGTATGGTTTCCACGCTTGAGGAGCCGTCGATGAAATGGATCGGCGCGTCAACATGCGTTCCGACATGAACACCGCATTCCAATCGGGAGACGTTGGCATTATCACCCTTGACAATTTCTCTGACCCGCTCGATCACGATAGGGGGATCCCCGGGCCAGATCGGCATTTCCGGTGATATTCCCACGGATATGTCATACATACGCATATTCCACCTCCACAGCCGGCGATTATAGATTCGAAAGTTCAGAAAAGCGAACATCTTTGTTCCACGGGCGTAGTCCAATTCTATTGGTGCGACTCAGCGATGAAGTGAGAAATGTAATTTGTGCAGCGGCTTACTCGCCGCACAAACTTCCACTCCCCTTCCCTTCCGTTCACGCGCCAACTTCTGTGATATACACCTTTGGTCTACCCGCTAGCTGTTCTATAATCAAGATATCAAACGAACCAGGAGGCATGATGACTGACATAAAAGCCGTAGACGCAGTGATTGAGGAACGGACCGATCAAAACCTTGAGGAATTGGCACGCCTATGTGCTCAACCCAGCATCGCGGCCCAAGGTCTTGGTATGGAGCCTTGTGCCGAGTTGGTCAAAGAGATGCTAGAAGCTCGAGGTTTTAAGGTCCAAATTCTACCCACGAGAGGTTTTCCTGTCGTCTACGCTGAGCGGGGCGGACGAACAGACAAGACGTTGCTCTTTTACAATCACTACGATGTGCAACCACCTGAACCACTTGAGTTGTGGGAGACACCTCCATTTGAACCAACGATTCGCAGCGGTAAGATGTATGCCCGTGGGGTTAGTGACGATAAAGGGCACATCCTCTGCCGGCTAGCAGCAATTGATGCATTAATGGCTGTCGATGGTGAGTTGCCGTGCAGCATCAAGTTCATTATTGAGGGTGAAGAGGAGATAGGTAGTGTTAATCTCACTCCTTTTATTAAGGACCACACAGACCTTCTAAAAGCAGATGCCTGTTTATGGGAGTTCGGTTATGTCAACAAAGACGGTGTGCCTATCCAATACGCGGGGCTACGTGGCATCTGTTATGTTGAACTGAGCCTTAGAACAGCCAGTCGTGATGTTCACTCCGGAACAGGGGGATCGATCTTCCCCAATGCCGCGTGGCGACTGACGTGGGCTCTTAATACACTTAAGACCCCCGAAGAACACATACGTATCCCAGGGTTTTATGACAAGGTCGTTCCGCCTACCGAAAGAGATCTTCAATTGTTAGAACAGCTGCCTGACCCATCCGATGAGTATATGGAGAGGTACGATCTGCAGGGCTTTATCAAAGGAATCGAGGGAGGCTTAGAACTTAAACGAGAAGCCATTTTCACCCCAACCTGCACCATTTGCGGATTAACCTCAGGTTATCAGGGACCTGGCTCGAAAACCGTGCTCCCAGCGGAAGCGAGTGCAAAGGTTGATTTCCGTTTGATTCCTAACCAAGACCCACAAGAAGTCATACTACTATTACGGGATCATCTAGATATGGAAGGCTATAGCGATATCGAGATCACATTTCTGGGGGGTGAAGCCCCTGCCAGGACCGACCTCGATGACCCCTTCCTTCAGATGGTGGTCGAAAGTGCTCGTGAAGTCTATGGGGTTCCTATGTTGATCCAACCTATGTCCGGGGGATCGGGACCGAATCATGCCTTCATCCACATTCTCAAGGTACCGGTAGCCACTGCTGGAGTTGGTTATCCTGATTCCCGAGCTCATGCGCCAAATGAAAACCTCGTCATCGACAACTTCGTCGCTGGAGTCCGGCATACTGCACGCATCATGGTCAACTTTGGTGCTGGGTAAGGTGCTCTTTCTCTTGTTTTGACCTGTTGTGTAGGGGCGGTTCGCTAACCGCCCCTACGGGATTAAAGAAAGTAGATCGAGGCTCTCAGCTATCATCTTTCTTATAGATATCCTCGAGGAAACATATACGGTTCCATAAGTACGCAGTAGGGGCGCACGGGCAGGGAAGATCACCCTGCATCCTCGACCGTGCGCCCCTCCAACGGAATGCGGAATTTAATTTCACGATCACCAGTCGATATGGCACATCTTCTGATGTCGCCCTTATGGACATACACCCTTACAGTTTAGTAACCAACCTTCATCTCGCCCCAAAACACTCTAGCTGGCTTCAGAATCAAGTCAAATATGGCTATTCCTTGTCGGGCAGAAGACCATACGCTATAATCCATTGAACCATCGGGGCGTAGCGCAGCCCGGGAGCGCACCTGCATGGGGTGCAGGGGGTCGGCGGTTCAAATCCGCCCGCCCCGACAGACGACCGCCAAGGTAAGCTTGGTGGTCGTTTTTTATCTAAACCACTGCATGAATAAAAATGTGGAAAATCTTCCCTATACATCCTATATGAAAGAGAGCTCTATGTACTGTCCAATTCTAGAGTGTCATGGCAGAACTCTAGATTCGTGGAAGCAACACATTCATTGATGTCATTGCGAGGAGCAGCCCAGTGCGACGAAACAATCTTTTGGTCGAGGAGATTGCTTCGCCCCTGTGGGGCTCGCAATGACATATGGGTATGAGTCATTCCGAGTGAGCTAAGCGAGCGAGGAGACCCTAAAAGATGTACGGACCCCGAAACCCAGTTTATTCCTTCCCTCCCAAACGAACCACCTCAAGTGCGATCAGACCGGCTCCTCTTACCGGCTCTTGACGAGGTAAGATAACCTCTGCGCGAGGGTTTACCGCCCTCAATTCTTTTTGGATGATCTCAACCATCCGCGGACTTCCCTTGAATACGCCACCCGATAGCACGACCTCGAAGGCCTCGTTTACCATCTCTAGGGCTTCAATGACCACCCGCGCTGCTAGGGCTAATTCCATTCCAGCATCCTCGACAATCTGCATTGCCTGCTCATCGCCCTCCTCAGCAGCTTTGAGAACCACAGGTGCCAATGTGGCAACTTCTGGCGCGGCCCATCCTTCGAGATAGATCCGGTTGGCTAAATCCTCTAGCGTAGGAACATCAACTGCCTCAGCCATTCGATTAACCAAGGATGTCATCGGACCTCGACCGTCCTGCGCTCGGGTCGCAGTATTTAGACCTCGTAAAGCAATGTAGTAACCGCTCCCCTCATCCCCAAGGAGATGACCCCATCCGCCGGCTCGAGCCACACGTCCCGAGGGATGATATCCGACAGCAATGGAGCCCGTGCCGGCGATGATCACCACACCGACGCGTTTTCCCCCGGTACCTCCAACAAGGGCGATGGTCGAATCATGGACAATTTCCACATGCACTTCAGGCAACAACGCTTGCGCCATTTCCTTGATGATGTCTTCATCCTCCGGTCGATCGAGACCGGCCATCCCCCAGCAGGCAGCTTCCAGCGCAGGGTTTCCGATCGCATCGAGCGCCGCGGTCATAGCATGGCGGATCGCCTGTCTTGCCGCTTCTACTCCGACCGATTGATGATTTGAGGGGCCACCCTGTCCACGACTTATCTCTTGCGCTCTCTCATCTAAAACGACACACAATGTGCGTGAACCACCACCATCGAGGCCGAGGACATAGAATGCTGAAGTCTCAGAAGACATGGCACTTTCCATGTGTTCGCTAATGAAAGGTTGGGGTTTTGCTTTAATGAATTTATCGACGGAGTGCTATGTTACCTGACAGTGTCTAAATCGAAAAGCTACACCATAAAAATAATACATCCCAGCGATAAGGTTCCGAGAGAATCACACCTTCGTTCAAGCGTTCTTTGGATTCCAGAAGCTCTGCTTCTGGCGCAAGCAGAGCTTGCGCACTCCAAATTTCAATCAGCTCTCAAATTCGACCACTCTTCCGGCCAGATTTCCTTGAGAATGTCACGAGCTTGATCCAGATTACCCACCAAATGATTGAGCATCATCGCCCGCAGCGCTTTAGCGTACGATTTCTCGACGATCGCTTCCACCCACAACATCTCGAATGCAGCGTTCAGGCGAACCATCGCTTGGATGTCAGGCGGAGCCTTCGGGGGATGTAAGGGGTAGAAACCCTGGTTTGTGACCACCGCCGGAATCTCAACGATCGCATCCTCCGGCATCCACGGGACGGCTTTTCCATTCCGGATATTGATGATAAACGCCTCTTTAGCGTCGTTGATATGCGCGAGTAATACCGGCACGATGATCTGTTCATACCACCCCGCACCGCGTGACATCAAACTTGCTGGCATTTCATCGAGGCCCTCTTCTTGAAGATCCTCCATGATCTCAGCCTGTAACTCCAATAGCTGCTCCGCCCTGGTCTCCTTGCCCTGTTGTTTGGCTAACATCCGATCTGAGTGGTAGTAGTACTTGAAATACGAGGTTGGAATCGCGCCCATCGCTTGTACGATGTCAGCGTCCACGGGCAATCCAGGCATGTCTTTAATTTTCTCTAAGACCTCTGGCATGATGTCGCGCCCTCTCCAACTGGCCTCCGTCACCCAACCAAAATGATGCATGCCGACATACCCAGCCCAGATCTCCTCCAAAGGCGCTCCAACCAAAGTCGCCACCGATTTAGCTAGCCAGACCGGCGAATCGCAAACCCCTACGACTTGTACATTCGTATAATGAGAGATCGCGTATTGAATGAAGCTGCTGGGGTTGGTAAGGTTGATGAGGAGCGTCTTAGGTGCCACCTTCTCGATCAGCTTACAATGTTCGAGTGTTACGGGGATCGTCCGCAACGCGTTGTTCATCCCTCCTGGTCCAAAGGTTTCCTCTCCGGGTATGCCAAAATCGTGCGGGAAGGATTCATCATAGGCCCGAGCTTCATAGCCGCCAACCCTGATTTGATTCAAGACGTAATCTGATCCCTCAAGACCGACTCGCAGGTCTGTCGTGTGGTTGACCGTGAGGGGCACTTTCGCCCGTTCGGCTAGTCTTCGGCTGAGGGCTGCCACTCGCTCCAACTTGTCAAGGGTCCGCCCAAGAAGCATAACCTCTATAGGTGGGCGCTGGTCAGCGATTGCCAAAGCCTGGATCAAACCTGGGGTGGCAACACCGCTGCCCCCGAGGACAGAGAGTTTCATCGTTTGCGCCATTGCTTTTCTCCACTTTATGCTCGATCGTAAAAAGCCAAGATCGCCTCAGCTGTTCGTCGCACTTCATCCTCCCTGAGCGTTTCAAACATCGGCAGGTTCATCACACGGCGAGCATAGCTTGCACTTACGGGGAAGTCCTCCTCCGAATAATCCATGTCCTGGTAAGCACCTTGGAGGGGAACAAGCGCCGGATACATGGCAAAAATCCCAATTCCGCGTTGCAACAAGTAGGAGATAAGCTCCTTCCTCTCTTCTTCTGAAGGGACGATGGTGGCATACGAGTAATACACGTGGTAGACATCATCTTCGACATAGGGGAGCTGCAGAGGGGTTTCCGCGAGCATCTCGTCATAAATCGCAGCCCAACGACGTCGACGCGAGTTCCATTCATCCAAGCGCTTTAATTTCACGCTTAAAACAGCAGCCTGAATCGGGTCCAATCGCTCTTGGAATCCGATCACCTCATGGACGAATTTCTTTCGTTGGCCAACGTATCGCAGGATTCTCACCTTCTCATCTAGCTCTGGATCGCTGGTCGTGATGGCACCTCCGTCTCCATACGCCCCCAGATTCTTGCCCGGATAAAAGGAAAAGGCCGCGATGTGACCAAGTGAGCCAGTCTTGCGACCTTTATAGGTGGCGCCGTGAGCATGCGCTGCATCTTCTAGTACGAATAAACCATACTCCTCAGCCAGCTCCATGATCGGATCCATGTCCACTGGATGGCCGTAAATGTGAACCGGGAGAATCCCTTTTGTCCTTGGTGTAATCTTCTCAGCAACCAACTCTGCGGTCATATTAAAGGTCTTAGGATCGACATCGATAAAGACCGGAGTTGCCCCAGTGTAGGAAATCCCTAAAGCTGTAGCAATGTATGTATTGCTGACGGTGATCACCTCATCGCCCGGACCGATACCCTGAGCCGCAAGCGCCAAGTGAAGGGCAGCGGTCCCGCTGGAGATCCCGATGCAATACTTGCTGTCACAATAAGACGCGAACTCTTTTTCAAATTTCTCAAGTATGGGACCAAGGGTATACTTGCCCGTTGGTAAAACGGCCTCGATCGCTTCTTTGACTTCTTCCGCGATCTCCTCATACTGACGCTCCAGATGACCCTCTCCGACCTCAATTTTGTAGTCCTTGGAAGCGAGGGAGGCCAAGCTGACCATTGAAGCGGGGAATTCTACAGGTTGTGAAAGATCGATCTTCGTCATCAAAACCTCTCTATTTGTTGATTATAAACCTGGGATCACGTTCAATTGGAGAAACTGAAGCCCAAGCGAAACATTCTTAGGGAATATCTTAAGCTCCTTGTGGGAAGAACTGTGGTAAGAACTCCTTATTCGCCGGCAACATCTCGTCCAGCAATGCTTTCGCGATCTCAAACGAGGGGACCAACGGGTTGGTTAACATTGCCATGAGCGCTGCGTCGCGATCCCCTGTTACACCCGCTTCTACGGTCCAACTCTCCCATGCTTTCGCTTGCTGGCAGAGCGCACGGATCGTATCAGGAAGGGGACCCATATGCAGAGGCGTCACGCCATGAGCGCCAACGACACAGGGGACCTCCACGGAGGCATCTTCAGGTAGATCCGGGATGGTGCCATTGTTGCGGGTGACCACAATCTGGATGTCTCGTCGATCGAACATCAAGGAGAGGATCAAACGCATCGCAGCTTCTGAATAAAGCGCTCCACCGCGTAGACTTAGCTCGGGCGGTTTGACCAATTGATTTGGATCCGCATATTTCTCCATTAAGTCCTTTTCTACCTGTCGTACGACCTCCCCTCTGGTCTTTTCCACCCCTTTTAGTTCCTCAACCATTTTGGTGTGGTAATAGTAGTAACGCAGATACCCAGTTGGTATCACTCCGAGAGCTTTTACCAGGGATGGATCATGCTCATTGAGGAATGGCATCTGCTCGATCCTGTCAATCAACTCCTCGGTCCGATCCACACCTCGCACAAATATCCGCTGGATCCAATTGACATGGTTGAGACCCACCCACTCTAAAAAGACCTCCTCCGGTGTGACATCGAAGAATATCGCCAATCCCATCTGCACATTGATAGGATTGTTGCACAACCCAACCACCTTCAGGTCCGTGTTCTTGAAAATCGCCTCGGTGATAATTCCTGAAGGGTTGGTGAAGTTCAGATACCAGGCATCCCGAGCATACTTTTCAAGATCTCTGGCGATCTCTAAGGCTACCGGAATGGTCCGCCAAGCTTTCAGCGTCCCTCCAGGTCCCGTGGTCTCTTGACCAACCACATCGTACTTCAGGGGAATCATCTCGTCCCGAATACGAGCCTCCATCCCGCCCACCCGGATCGCTGAGACGATAAATTCTGCACCTTCGATGGCCTCCGGTCGGGTTGTGGTGAGGGTCACCCTCGTATCGAGTTCGGCATAACGCAGCATACGTTCCACCATGCCACCTACAACCTTCAAACGTGCTTCGTCGATGTCGTGAAGGGCGATTTCTTCGACCTCCACCTCTTTCTCGTGTTGGATGAACCCATCAACGAATTCGGGTGTGTAGGAACTACCCCCGCCGATATATGCTAGCTTCTCAATTCTCGGTTTTTCCACTGAGACACCTCGTCTTCCAACGTCTTTAAACGCTTCCTCATATCAATCGTTTCATAAACGTGATCGATCTCAATCCAGGCCAAGATCAATAGATCTAATGCGTGCACGAGCAGGACAGAGAAATCCACCTGCTCACCACCGGCTTCCATCTTGACGATCTTGGCACTGACTTTATGCGCCTCAAGCTGTTCGTCCTCCGCCTCTTCCATCAACCTTTGAGCATTCACCCAATCGCCTTCTTTCGCAAATTCGGCCGCTTCTTTGGCTTTCGAGCGTGCCTCTCCAGCGTGAAGGATTAACATGAATAACGTTTGCTCCCATTCTGATGGATCCATGGATAGCCTCTATTCTTGAAGATGCTCCGAATCGTTCATGCGTATCAGTTTCCACTCTCCATGATGACCATGAAGCTCTGTGATCCCGCAGGGCGACCAACCCCCATACTCCCTCCAGCGCTTTGGATCAGCATCAAGGAGCGCAGCCATGAGCAGGCTTAACACGCCCCAGTGGGTCACAACAAGAATCCGACCTGAGGGGTGTCGATCAGATATGACGTGGATTGCATTCAGCACTCGCTGGTTAAATTGACGAGGGCGTTCACCTGTCAACAAAGCACTGAGACCGATGAGAGGCTTCAGCAGTAACGGACCCGTGCCATCCGGTTCAAAAAGCGTTTTGGGTTTTCCTTCCACCCATCCGAAGATATACTCCCGCAAACCATCGAGAGGCTCGGTGGTTAGCCCGAGCACCTCCCCTAGGATCTGTGCGGTTTGCATGGCACGCCCTTGAGGGCTGGAGAACAGCGCGGCAAAATCCTCCCCCTCTAATCTACGAGCAGCTAAGGCTGCCTGCCGTTTCCCTTTGGGACTTAAAGGGCTATCGAGTCGTCCCCCGTGCAACAACCCTTTCTCGGTCCACTCGCTTTCCCCGTGGCGCACCAACACCAATTCTGTGCGATTGTTCATTCGGCCAGCTTGTCCGCTACGCATCGGAAACCGATAAAATCATTTCTCCGATGTGGCGTATGCATGCGTCTAGAGTGCGTGCGAGCTTGTTCCGCCCCATCCAACCAATTCCCGCCTCGCAAGGGCATGCGCAATGGCGAGTATTTACCACCCATCCACTCAAAAACATTGCCGGCCATCTCAGCGACGCCATAGGGGCTATCACCTTTCGGAGAGTATTTACCGACCGGTGAAGTGGTTAGAATCTCGCTCTCACCGGTATTACATTTATACTTATCGAATGTGTTTCCCCATGGCCATTGGCGACCATCTGTGCCACGCGCTGCTTTCTCCCACTCGATTTCAGTAGGCAACCGCTTCCCTGCCCACTCCGCATAAGCCGCTGCACTTTCCCATCTCACATGAACAACCGGGTGATCCTCCTTACCCTCCGGTATCACACCACGTCGCCAATGGTCCGGCTCTGTGTATCCGGTTTCATCCACAAATTTTCTATATTCTGCGTTTGTTACCGGGAACCGATCGATATAGAAAGCCTCCGTGTGAACTTTCTCCAGATCGGGTCCAAAGAGAAACTCTCCTTCAGGGATGAACACCATCGGTCTGCCATCTTTCCCAAAATAAATAGAAAAATCTACTGTTGTCATCATAACCTACCTCTATTCAAGTTTTATCGGGGGATGTTGATACTTACCCGCTCGTTACACCTAATACGATGCTGTTTCACCTCGCGACGGGAGGGGACGGAAGTCTATGAGACATCTTGTGATATCAACCACCGATATGCCAAAACAAATGCAAAAATGTAATAAGCAACTGTAATGAATAAATTTACCAGGTTCATACCCCCAGCCGATAACGCTTCCGATGATTGACCTCCAAGACTAAGTTGCACAAAGGCGAAAGCCGATTCAAAAACCGTGTACGTTGCTATCGCCAGCAAGAGAAATCGAATGCGTCCTGCGACCGCTCGAGCAAGCAGCACTCCAAGCGCTCCGTTGACCAACGGTACTGCAGCGCGATAGAGAAGATGTGCGAGGAGCCATACCGATAAAACATGTAGTGGCAACTCCGCGAGAACATTCTGGAAGGGGGTAGATAAATCACCAAAGGATAACCTAAAACCTGCGCTGATAAAGGTGAGTCCAATAAAAACTTGGACGACCAAACCAGAACCGAATCCAAGGGATAGCCCATCCATGAAATGTGCCGATCCCTCGGGGCGCTTACGACGCAGAACGAGATACAAAGCCCCTTGTACGACCAACGCCCCAACCAATGAACTTAATAAGGGCAGGAGGAAACGCCATACCCCTTCCGGAACGGCATCTGATGACCCCGGACCTAGCACAAATTGTCTTATCAGGCTCTGCAGAAAAAGCATCGGCAACAGTGCAACAAACCAGGTTCCGATCCCCCAATAGAGCAGATCGCGATCGAAGGATCGAAAACGCTGGATAAGCAGCTTCATAGGCAATCCCGGAGCAAAAACAAACAAGAAACCCCCGGCAGCTACAACCAAACCTCTAATAATCACCAGGTAGATCTCTCCTTTTTCTTGGGACTAGATTCGCTATGAACCGCTAGGTGCGGTAATCCGGGACAGGATGATATCCATATCACAGCTATCTTTGAAAGCAGAAATGAAGCTAGGATCGCTCAATCTTAGAGATTTAATGCCTCTTTGATCTGTTCGAACAGCTTCTCGCCATCAACCATACCGTAGGTTACGCTTTCGATATTTTCAACGACGGTTCCGTATGGACTAGCCATCTCTGTAATACTTTTTCGTTTGTAACGAACTTGCGGAGCGACAAGCACCATGTCAACATATTTCTCTTTGAAGTCATACCGCCCAACATCTGGCGTAGTGATCGCATGCATCTCGAGATCGAATCCTTGCGTCTTTGCAGCTTCTATCGTCTTTGACTCGAGCAAACTTGACGACATCCCGATCGCACAAACGATGAGAACTTTGATCGGCTTCTTCTCTGCCATATTCCCCTCCTAATAAATTACTTTGTGTAAGCCAATCTTGGGTAGTTGTCACCCCATCCAGATAGTTTATACCAGCCTAGCGCAACTCTGGGAAGTGTTTTCCATGTTGTACGATGTAATCGTCCAAGATAGATTTTGCCGTCTCATAGGACGGTATCAGGGGGTGTAATGCTAACGCTTTGACGGCCAACGAGTATGACCTTTCAACAACCGCTTGGATTGTCAGGCGCTCGTAGGCTTTTACACGCTTCATGAGCCCCAGAGCATGGTCAGGTATTGGGCCCATGGCAAATGGTCGAATCATGCCATCACACACATAGCAAGTCACTTCAACAACGTCATCGTTATCCATGCTAGGCAGCGCACCTCGATTGGGCACATTCAGAATAATCCTAGCCGCTTCTTTCTTCTGCGTGAGCGCTTCGATTAAACGCAACATGACACCAGAATAGCCTTCAGCCGCGATCTCCATGAAATCTTTTTCTTCTTCGATTTCTTCTTCTTGGTGGGCTTCGCCTGTCTCGAGTGTCATATAGGTGCTGTGCCGTCGATCTTGATAATGCTCGAATGCTTGCATCGTTCGGGCTGGATCTGAGCCTTCATCACGGATTTGTTTTAACGAAACATATAACTCGTCCACAAATGGCTGGATTTGCTGCGCACGACTTTGACCGGCCTTAAGCAGATTCTCCACCGCCCTCTGCGTATAGTAATAGAAAAGCAGATACTCATTCGGAATCACATTGAGCGCTTCGATCAGATCGGGGTGAAAAGGAAGCCAGTGCCAAGAAATACCTTGTTGTTTGATCTCCTGGATTAACTCCGGTACATGGTTCCTGCCTTCCAGGTACACGCCCGACATCCAACCCAGATGATTCAGGCCGTAATATTCGAAGAAAATGCGGTTCAGAGGAACACCAAAGTGCGCAGCGATATCACGTTCCATAGCAGAGGGGTTGTCACAAATTCCTACCGCGCGTTCATATCCTGCTACACGAGTGATCGCCTCGGTAATGATCCCCGCCGGGTTGGTGAAATTGA
>DUEW01000080.1 GCA_011174845.1 Anaerolineae bacterium
GAGCGAGAGGTTTACGACATGTTCGGCATCAACTTCTCCGGTCACTCTGACTTAAGACGAATACTCATGCCTTACGACTGGGAAGGCCATCCGTTGCGAAAAGACTATCCTCTGGGTTATGAGGAGATCCAGTTCAGTTTCAACTTTGACGAGATCGATCGACGTAAACCCTATGCAAAAGAGTAGGCATTAAAGGATCTATTGAGGTTTATTTCGAATGCGGCAAATGGAAACCACTCTTGATGAACTGAAACATCTGGTCTCCGAGCGAGCGATCAAAGGCGAGACCGTCCTGCTCAATATGGGACCTCAGCATCCGAGCACCCATGGCGTGCTGCGTTTGTTGCTGGAGTTGGACGGTGAGCGCGTCGTCAATTGCGTGCCTGATGTGGGCTTCCTGCATACCGGGATCGAGAAGAACATGGAAGCCAAGGCTTACGAGAAGGCCTTGGTGATGGTCGATCGTATGGATTATCTCAACAACTTAGGGAACAATCTTTGTTACTGTCTTGCGGTCGAGAAACTGGTTGACCTCGATGTCCCGGAAAGGGCGCAGGTAATACGGGTACTATTAACTGAGCTGCAGCGCATCGCCTCCCACCTCGTTTTTCTCGCAACGCACGCACTCGACACAGGGGCGATGTCGGTATTTCTCTACTGTTTCCGCGAAAGAGAGATCATCCTCGATATTTTTGAGATGTGCTCTGGTGGACGGATGATGACTGCATTCTTCCGTCCTGGAGGGCTTTGGCGCGATGTCCCCGCTGGCTTTGAGGACGCCGTGCGTGATTTCATACATATTTTTCCGCGAAGGATTGAACAGTACGAAGCACTGCTATCAAAGAATCCGATTTACCTAGATCGGACCAAAGGTATCGGTGGGATCTCAGGCGAGAACGCTCTTCGTTGGGGGCTTACTGGGCCTAATTTGCGAGCAGCCGGTGTAGCGTTTGACCTACGCAAGTCCAATCCCTACAGCGGTTACGAGAGATATGAATTTAATGTTCCCGTCGGCTCCGCTGGTGATGTGTACGACCGATATCAAGTTCGCATCGCAGAGATGCGACAATCCTTGCGTATCGTTCAACAAGCGCTTGATAACATACCTGATGGACCAGTGAGAAGCGACAACCGGAAATTTGTGCCACCTCCCCGCTCGGAACTTGGTACGAGCATGGAGGCCCTGATCCATCACTTCAAACTCTGGACGGTGGGTTTTTCAGCGCCAAAGGGTGCAGTATTTGTGGCAGTTGAGTCACCTCGAGGGGAGTTGGGCTGCTATCTCGTGGGTGACGGAGGGCCAAAGCCATATCGGGTTCATTTCCGCACCCCGAGCTTCATGACCGTGCAGGCCATCCCGGTCATGGCGCGCGGATTCCTTGTGGCTGATCTGGTGGCAATCATCAGTAGCCTCGACGCGGTGTTGGGTGACGTGGATCGCTAATGTGGGTGATGACAATAATAGTTGGACGGTAGACATTACAGCATAGGAGCCTTGCCCGTGCTCGCTGAAAAGTACTCATCGGAGATCGAATCCATCCTCGCCAAATATCCTGACGACAGGAAGCGCTCTGCGGTACTGCCGTTGATGTATCTGGCACAGTGTGAGTACGGTTCGGTCACTTTGGAAGCAATGATAGAGATTGCTGATTTGCTCGACATCGATGTCACCCAAGTGGCTTCGCTGATAGGTTTTTACACCTTGCTCTGGGATAGACCCGGTGGTAAATATCGTATCCAGATCTGTACCGACCTTCCTTGTGCCTTACAGGGTGCCGAGGAATTTGCTCATCAGTTATGCGAGAAATTAGGTATCCAATTGGGCGGGACGACGCCCGATGGGATGATCAGCGTCGAAGGCGTCATGTGCCTGGCTGCGTGTAACGGTGCACCCATGTTCCAGGTACAAGGCCCGGATGGGATCCAATACCACGAACGTCAGACTGTGGAATCGGCATTGGCGTTAATCGATGAGCTTCGTAAGAGGGACGACAGTGGCTGATCATATTCTGCTCCGCCATCGTGACATCCCTGATCTCGATCAATTGGAGGTCTACCTCGAGCATGGTGGGTTCGAGGCGTTTAAACAGGCCGTCACCGGGATGACCCCCCAGGAAGTCATCGACGTTGTAAAAGCTTCCGGGCTGCGCGGTCGTGGTGGGGCTGGTTTCCCGGCCGGTGTGAAGTGGGGTTTTCTCGCCCCAGGCGTCTTTCCTCGCTACGTTGTCGCAAACGCCGATGAGTCGGAGCCAGGTACGTTCAAGGATCGTGAAATTCTAGAACGCAATCCATACCAATTTCTCGAAGGAGTGGCCATTTGCTCATACGCTGCGCAGGCGAACACAGCGTATGTTTACTGTCGTGGTGAGTTCTGGGACCTCGCTCATGAACTTGAACACAAAATAGATGCGTTACATGAAGCAGGGCTGCTCGGTGAAGGGATCTTTAGCACCGATTATTCCCTTAAGATCCACATTCACTTGGGCGCCGGTGCTTACATCTGCGGTGAGGAGACGGCTCTCCTTGATTCGATGGAAGGGAAACTTGGGCAACCGCGCTTGAGACCCCCATTCCCCGCTGCTCAGGGGCTTTTCGCCAAGCCAACAGTTGTCAATAACGTCGAAACACTGACAAACCTGCCTCCGATCCTTAACCGGGGTGCGGATTGGTATCGCAGCATTGGGACCGAAAAAAGCGCGGGTCCGAAGGTGTTTTGTCTCTCCGGTTGTGTTGCGCGTCCCGGGAATTATGAATTGCCTCTCGGCACTCCTTTCCGCCAGTTGATTTTCGAACATGGAGGAGGTATTCCGGGAGGGCGGTCGATCAAGGCCATCCTACCTGCTGGTGCTTCGGCGCCTCTTCTGCCAGCAACGGATGAGGTGCTTGATACGCCGATGGATTATGAATCTGTTCCTAAAATCGGCTCGCAGTTGGGTTCAGCATCGATCATCGTGATCGATGAGACGGTCAATATCGCTTGGCTGGTCCATAAAACTACTCGCTTTTTCGAACATGAATCCTGTGGAAAGTGTACGCCCTGCCGTGAGGGTACCTATTGGATGCACCATCTTCTTCAGAGGATTGAGCGAGGAGAGGCCGATCTGGAGGATATCGATCTCTTAGAAGCTGTGGCGCGGGGAATGCAAGGAAAGTGCCTCTGCGCGTTAGGTGAGTTCGCAATCATGCCGGTGATTTCTGGGATCCAACATTTCCGGGCTGACTTTGAGGCTCGCGTCAGGAATGGGCGATGACGAAATCGTTGGTAACCTTGACCATCGACGGAATTGAAGTCTCGGTGCCCGAAGGCACGTTGATCGTAGATGCCGCGAAGAAGGTGGGGATCGATATACCGGTCTTCTGTTACCACCCTAAACTCCATCCGGTTGGTATGTGCCGTATGTGCTTGGTGGAAATTGGACGTCCGGCGCGTGATCGATCCACAGGGGAGCCGATCTTCGACGAGGACGGCCAGCAGGTGATCCATTTCGGCCCTAATTTGGAGACCTCTTGCACGACACCGGTTGGTGAGGGCTGGGTCATTCGGGTAAATAGTGAAAAAGCACGTGAGGGTCGCAAGCAAATTGTGGAGTACCTATTAACCTCACACCCGCTCGATTGCCCGATATGTGATAAGGGTGGAGAGTGCCCGTTGCAGAACCTCACCATGGAGCATGGGCCAGGAACAAGCCGGTTTTTATTCGACGAGAAGATCGACCTCGACAAGCATGTACCGCTGGGTGAGTTGATTTTCCTTGACCGTGAGCGTTGCATCCAGTGTGCTCGGTGTGTTCGCTTCCAGGAAGAAGTGGTCGATGATCCGGTCCTCGGATTCACAAATCGTGGACGACGATTAGAGATCATAACCTCTTCAGACCCTGGTTTTGATTCTTATTTCTCGGGAAATACAACCGATATATGCCCTGTCGGTGCATTGACAACGGCCGACTTTCGTTTTGGCGCACGTCCATGGGAGCTCAACAGAGCTGCTTCGATCTGCCCTCACTGCCCGGTAGGTTGTAATCTCACACTCAATACCCGTCGCGAAGCACGAGCGGAGGGGCGGGACGTGATCAAACGTGTGATGCCGCGTCAGAATGAGCATGTGAACGAGATCTGGATTTGTGACAAAGGTCGCTTCGCTCACCACTTTGCCTCCAGTATCGAACGTCTTACGAAGCCGATGGTGCGAGTAAATGGCGATCTTGTTCAGGTCGGATGGGATGAGGCGTTGGTTCGAGCGACGGAGGGATTGAAGGATGCCCTCGGCCGGTCGAAAGGAGGGTTGGTTGGGATCGCTGGAGGACGCGCCTCCAACGAAGACCTCTATGTATTCCGCCGATTTATCGAGGGATTGGACGGTCACACAGTCTTAGACGACAATCTAGCCGGTGGTGATTTGACGCGTGAAATGGGTGTTGGTAGGGGCACCGATTTAGGCCAAATAGGTCCCGGGGATGTGATCCTGGTGATCGCTTCTGACCTTCACGAGGAAGCGCCCATCTGGTGGCTGCGGTTAAAGCAGGCAGTTGAAAGAGGGGCCGAATTAATTGTGGCCAATGCCCGGGCTACCCGTTTGGATCGATATGCGGCTCACATCATTCGATATCCGTACCGCCGCGCCGTTCAAACCGCGCTGGGTCTTCTTCACGCCGTGACAAAAAGAGCTGACCTGAGCCCGTTCGTTGGTGATAAAAGCCTTCAAAAAGTTGCCAAGCTCTTCATGAAGGCAGAGAACGCGATCATCTTCTACGGCAGGGAAGGACTGGATTACAAAGCTTCAGAAGCCTTGGCTCAAGCATGCGCTAGCCTACTAACTTCCACGGACCACGTTGGGCGTGCGAATAACGGTTTGATCGCAGTCTGGCCGCGAGTCAATACCCAGGGAGCGTGGGACATGGGTTTACAACCCATTCCTTCCGGCCTCGGTGAGATTTTGGAGCAGGCTTCGGCTGTCTACGTGATGGCTTCAGATCCAGTGGCCGATGACGCATCATTGGAGACGCTCCTGCGGGAGGACACTTTCCTCGTCGTCCAGGAACTCTTCATGACGCCAACGGCGGAATTGGCTGACGTGGTATTCCCGGCTCGATCTTTCATCGAGCGGGAGGGAACCTATACCTCAGGGGAACATCGAGTGCAGCGCTTCTACCCTGCGGTTCTACCGCTCGGTGGGACGAAATCGGATTGGCGTATTGTGACATCGCTTGCGAACGCGATGGGGATTGAATTGAACTTCCCCTCTGCGGCTGCGGTGATGCTGGCGATTGCTGAGAGCGTTCCTAATTATTCGGATTTGACCTACCAAGCTCTGACAATAGCAGAATCCCAATGGCCGCATGTTGGAGGGGAGAGCCTGTATTTCGGCGGGAACGCGTTCAAGAATTCTCAAGGTCTTGGTGTCCAGGTAGGACCAGCAGCTGAACCTGGGGAGCCAAGTGAGGTAGCACTGACGATGCCTGTTGAAGAGTCTGAGGAGGACGGCTTATTGCTGGTACCGATCACACGTCTCTACGATCGGGGCACCACAGTGCTTCCTTCTAAAGTGCTTCATCCACGTCTTGAAAGGTTGCACATCGAATTGAACCCCAAGGACGCCAGTCACTTGGGAGTAATCGATGGTGCTCAAGTTGAATTTCGTATGAATGGGAAACGTTTTCAGCTTCCGGCTCGATTAGTGGCTACGGTACCAGAGGGTATTGCATTGATGCCACGCAGCCTCGGAGTTTCAGTGGTTAATCCGATTCCCGTCCAGATTTCGTCGGTTGAATAGTGGGAAGTCCTATGGACATCTTTTTGCTCTTGGAATGGACAATCAAGTCGGTGGTGATCATATTGATCATACTGGGTGGGTTCGCGTATCTCACTCTTTATGAGAGACGAGCGAATGCTCGTATCCAAACCCGGATTGGCCCTAACCGAGCCGGACCGTGGGGTTTGCTTCAACCCATCGCGGATGCCATCAAGCTCATATTCAAAGAAGAGCTGATCCCCGAGAAATCCGATAAAGTGCTCTTCATCTTGGCGCCGGTGATCACCGTCGTGCCAGCCATGATCCTGTTGGCCGTCATTCCTATGGGGCCGGACATTTTAGGGTTCAAGATTGGGCTCGCCGACGGTATCAATGTAGGTGTGCTTTATATTATGGCCGTCGCATCCATCGCTGTGTATGGTATTGTGATTGCAGGTTGGGCGTCGAATAACAAGTACGCGTTGCTGGGCGGATTGCGTGCTACGGCGCAAATGGTCAGCTACGAGCTCTCACTTGCTTTGGCGTTGGTGGGCCCCATTATGCTCGCAAATACAATGAACATCCGCGAAATCGTCGTGGCTCAGAAGGGACTTTGGTATATTATCTTGCAGCCGCTTGGGTTTCTCATCTATTTTATAGCCGCAGTGGCTGAGGTCAACCGGGCTCCCTTTGATATGCCGGAGGCGGAGCAGGAGCTCATCGCCGGCTACCACGTCGAATATTCTGGCATGAAATTCGCCCTGTTCTTTATGGCCGAGTACGGCAAGATGATCGTCATCTGTTTTATCGGAGCCACACTCTTCCTGGGTGGGTATTGGGGACCTTTCGTAGATCAAGTTCCTCTTTTAGGACCGATCTATCTCTTTGTCAAAGTTGTCATTTTACTTTTCGTATTGATTTGGATTCGAGCGACATTTCCACGCATTCGCTATGATCGTCTTATGGCTTTTGGTTGGAAGATCATGCTTCCCGCAGCGTTGTTCAATGTGGTGGTTACTGCTGCGATCGTGTTGTTGTTGGAAGGCTGAGGTATGAGGAAGAACCCGTTAGAACTGCTGCGTGGGCTATGGACGACCTTCCGGAGTATGCTTGAGAGTCCGGTGACTTATCAATACCCGGAGATCAAACGTCCGGTAAGGGAACGTTTCCGGGGTCGACATGAGTTGAAGCGCTACGAAAACGGGTTGGAGAAATGCATTGGATGTGCACTCTGCGCCGCAGCTTGTCCTGCCGATGCGATTTTTGTAGAGGCGGCCGAAAACACCGACGAAGAGCGTTATTCTCCGGGTGAGCGCTACGCGAGCACCTATGAGATCAACTTGCTTCGTTGCATATTCTGTGGTTTTTGCGAAGATTCATGCCCAACCGAAGCCATTGTGCTTGAGCAGAACTACGAGGTTTCCTTCACCAGTCGGAGACAAGCCATATATACAAAGGACCTGTTGCTCGTACCCGTTCCAACAAACGGTCGTCAAACACCGATGAAGGTTCCGCCTGGATCTTTTGAACGGGCTGTTCCTGAGATGGAAGATGCGAAATGATATCCGGCACCAAGGACCAAGCATTATCAGGTGGTTTCTTCATCTCCCAGGTGCCTAATTGCCTTGATGCCTCGGTGCCCTTAGAAGTGAACAAATTATGACCCTAGATCTCATCCTTTTCTTCGGTATCGCCTTTATCGCGGTGGTCTCAGCGATAAGCATGTTAATCAGCCGTAACGCGATCTACTCGGCCTTGTTTCTGGTGCTGAATTTTGTCGCCATCGCTTCACTCTATTTGTTACTTAATGCAGCCTTTATCGCGATGGTTCAGGTAACAGTGTACGCAGGGGCTATCATGGTCTTGTTCCTCTTCGTGATCATGTTGCTTGGGGCTGAGAGGGTCGAGACCAGTCCGAGCCTTCCGTGGCAGCTACCGGTGGCGATCCTCCTAGGTTTGGTGCTCGTGGCAGAGTTTGCCTACGTGCTCTTTGGTAAAGTAGCACAAGCGGGCGGCGAATTAACGGGCGTGGGGGAGGGATTTGGCAGCCCTGCTTCAGTAGGGCGTATGTTGTTTGACCAATATCTCATTCCTTTCGAAGTGACGTCAATCTTGTTGCTGGTCGCCATGGTGGGCGCCATTGTGCTAACACGTGATGATCGAAAGGGGAGCCGATGAACATCGCGACAGATTACATCCTGGCTCTCTCGGGCGTACTATTTGTCATCGGAGTTTTAGGTGTTTTAGTCCGACGTAACGCGATCGTGATTTTCATGTCCATCGAGTTGATGTTGAACTCAGCCAATCTGGCCCTGATCGCGTTTGCACGTGCCATGGCACCAGCAGCCGAAGCGCTGCGTGGGCATGTATTGGTGTTTTTCGTCATCGCTGTCGCGGCAGCAGAAGTCGCAGTTGGTCTGGCGTTGATCGTAGCGATCTTCAGAACCAAGCACAGCATCGACGTCGATCAGGTGAGCAGCCTGCAAGGCTGATCTCAGTGACGGAGGGTGTGAATGTCCTTTAGTGAAGTCCTGCAGGGTGGAAGCTTATTCGCCTATGCACCTCTGATCATTGCTTTCCCCCTTCTCGGCTTGCTGATCAATATGATTTTTGGGCGTCGTCTAGGCGAACGGGCTGTCGGTATCATCGCCAGTAGCGCTGTAGGACTCTCGTTCGTTATTGCGATACTGCAATTCTTCGCTTTGAGTACACACCCTGAGGGCACAAGCGTTCCGATTGCGGATTGGATCACCATTGGGCAGCTGGCCGTTCCTTGGTCGCTGAAGGTCGACACGCTTTCCGTGACGATGATGTTGATGGTCACAGGTGTCAGCGCGTTGATCCATGTCTATGCCATCGGCTACATGCACGAAGATGTTCGCTTTCAGGGCGATCCGGGTCGCTTCACGCGTTTCTTCGTTTTCTTCAATCTTTTCGTTGCCACGATGATGGTGTTAGTGACGGCCGACAATTTCCTCATGATGTTCGTCGGTTGGGAGGGTGTTGGTCTCTGTTCTTACCTCCTGATCGGTTTCTGGTTTGAGAAAGGCGAAGATGGGATCGGTAACGCGATCGCCGGGAAGAAGGCATTCATCACGAATCGCATCGGAGACTTCGGCTTCTTGATCGCCATGTTTTTAATCTTTGGAGCCGTAGGAAGCCTGCAATTTGCCGATGTTTTCCATTGGGCTCACGAGCACGGTCTTGAAAACGTCGATGTGATCACGGCGATCACGCTCTTTCTGCTGCTTGGTGCGACGGGCAAATCGGCTCAAATTCCACTCTTTGTCTGGCTGCCAGATGCGATGGCAGGTCCTACACCGGTTTCAGCCCTCATCCATGCCGCCACCATGGTCACAGCTGGCATCTACATGATTGCACGCAACCAAGCGTTATATGATGTGGCAGGACTTTCATCGAACTTGGTGGCGTTGATCGGCGCTGCTACGGCGTTGTTCGCAGCGACGATCGCTGTCGGGCAATTTGACATTAAGCGCGTCTTGGCTTATTCGACGATCAGCCAATTGGGTTTCATGCTCGCCGCTGTTGGCGTCGGCGCGCAAGTGGCAGGCATGTTCCATTTGGTTACCCACGCGTTCTTCAAGGCTTTACTTTTCCTCTCCGCAGGATCTGTTATTCAAGGCATAGAGCATGGTCATCATCATCTCGAGCATGTTGGGGCGAACCCTGGAGGGGGAGAAGCATTTGATCCAAACGATATGCGGAATATGGGTGGTCTGCGATCAAAAATGAAGATCACCTTCTGGGTGTATCTGATCGGTGCGCTTGCGCTCTCTGGCATCTTCCCACTGGCAGGATTTTGGTCAAAAGATGAAATCCTGGCTGATGCAAATCATGAAAGCATTGTGATCTTCCTGCTGCTCACTGTTGCAGCTTTCTTCACTGCTTTTTATATGGGCCGCCAGATCCTAATGGTCTTTTTCGGTCAGCCGCGCAGCGAAGCAGCTAAACATGCACCTGAGAATCCACCTGTCATGACCGTGCCCCTGATCCTGCTGGCAGTAGGCGCAATCCTTGGAGGTGTTCTCAACCTCCCCGGGATGCATACGTTAACAGATTGGCTAGAGCATACGCTGCATGTGCATGTTACCGAATTCAATCCCGTGGTTGCGGGTTTATCGACCCTGTTAGCTCTCCTGGCGATCGGTATCGCTTGGTTCGTGTATGGTCGTCAACCCATGGGCAAGGGTAGTCCCGATCCGCTGCGTCGGATGTTAGGACCGATTTTCGTTGGCATGGAGAATAAATGGTGGGTGGACGAATTGTATCAATTTCTGATCGTGCGACCTTATATCGCACTTGCGGACGTTCTTGCCGATGTAATCGATTGGCGATTTTGGCATGATTGGTTCCACGATACGGTTCTCGCCCGAACATTCCGCGAAGGGACGCGGTGGCTGAATGACGCATTCGATTTGAGGGTCATTGACGGTATCGCAAATGGTCTAGGAAATCTGACCCAAGCAATCTCTGGGCGCATGCGTTTCCTTCAAACGGGTTATGTGCGTAATTACGCGCTCTCGTTCTTGGTTGGGGTGCTTCTGGTTTTGAGCTACTTTATTTTTGGATCAAGCTAGTGTTGTTTTATGATGAAATTTTTGCTCTGTTGGAGATAAGTCATCCTGAGCTTGTCGAAGGATGACGCCAAAGCTGTGAACGCACCCTTCGACCCCTCAACGGGCTCGGGGCAATGCAGGCTCAGGGTGCTTCAATTGCTGTTGTTTATAAAATCTTGGTTGATACAGCATTAATTGAGGAATGGCTATGATTTCTTTCACATCGATTTTAACTTGGGTGACCTTCTTCCCGCTCCTTGGCGTATTGGTGATCCTCTTCATTCCTAGGGATCGTCCTAACGCCATTCGCTGGACCGCGCTGATCGCCTCGACGGCTACCTTTATGATCTCCCTGGTGATGTTGTCACAGTTCGATGGTGCCGATCCGGGCTTGCAGCTGGCTGTGCGTCGACCTTGGTTCCAATTAGCGGGAGTCGAAATTGAATACTCTCTCGGCGTAGACGGTTTGAGCATCCTGCTCATCTTACTAACGACCTTGCTCACCCCGATCTCTATCCTTTCGACATGGACAGCGGTGGAAGAGCGAGTGAAGGAGTTCATGGCGTTCTTCCTTCTGCTCGAGGTCGGCATGGTCGGGGTTTTTGTCGCGCTTGATCTGTTTCTCTTCTACATCTTCTGGGAGTTTACGTTGGTGCCTATGTACTTCCTGATAGGCATCTGGGGTGGTCCGCGCCGGACCTATGCTGCGATTAAGTTTTTCCTCTACACCATGGCCGGTTCGATTCTAATGCTCCTTGCTATCTTGTGGCTCGGTTTACGATTTGAGACTTTCTCTGTGCCGGATCTCATTGCTCAAGGCAATATCCCTGCTGATATCCAGACATGGTTGTTCCTGGCTTTTGCCGCAGCGTTTGCGATCAAAGTTCCTATGTGGCCGCTCCATTCCTGGCTTCCAGATGCTCATGTTGAAGCACCAACGGCTGGTTCTGTGATCCTTGCTGGTGTCTTGCTGAAAATGGGGACCTATGGCTTCCTTCGTTTCAATATTCCTCTGTTTCCCGAGGCAGCTGCACGCTATGCGCCGTGGATGGCCGTTCTAGCGGTAATCGGGATCCTTTACGGTGCAGCAGTTTCCTACGCTCAGAGAGATGTTAAGAAACTTGTCGCCTACTCGTCGGTCAGCCACCTCGGTTTTGTTGTACTGGGCTTGTTCGCTTTAAACTCCCAGGGTATCCAAGGCGGCATCTTGCAGATGGTGAACCACGGGTTGAGCACAGGCGCTTTGTTTATCATCGTAGGCATGATCTACGAGCGTCGACATACGCGCGAGATGGACGATTTCGGGGGGTTATGGCGGGTGATGCCCGTATATGCCGCGTTGACCCTGGTTGTCACCTTATCGTCAATGGGGCTACCTGGTCTGAATGGCTTTGTCGGTGAGTTCACCATCCTGCTTGGCTCTTTTGGGTCAGAAGCCATCGGGTCGAGTTGGTTTGCAGGCCTAGCGGCGGCAGGGGTGATCTTGGCGGCCATTTACTTGCTCTTCATGTTCCAAAAGCTCTTTCTCGGTCCATTGGACAAGGAAGAGAACAAAACACTAAAAGACTTAAATTGGCGCGAAGTGGTTACCTTGGTGCCGCTGATTCTGCTCATCTTCTGGATTGGACTCTATCCGAGACCATTCTTCAACCTGATAGCGCCGGCGGTGGATAAACTCGTGGCCACCCTTCAAGCAGCCGCATTTGTGGTTCATTAAGCCATGGATACCCGTGATTTGATCTCCATACTCCCATTGCTTGTCCTGGCAGGTTGGGCATGTCTCTTGTTGTTAATCGATCTTTTTGTGCCTCGCGATCGAAAAAGTATCACTGCGATCCTAGCTGCGATAGGCATATCGGTAGCTCTAGTTATTAATTTGATGCAATTAGGCGAAGTTAGGCAGGCCTTCAATGGGATGATCGTTCTCGATGGTTTCGCCTCTCTTCTAATTACGCTTTTCCTGGCTGTCGGTTTAATCGCCATTGCGCAGGCTTATGACTACATAAAACGACGTGGTATCGAGCGCGGAGAGTATTACTCGCTATTACTCTTCACGCTGTGCGGGATGTTGCTGATGGCGACTGCAGGCGACCTCATTGTGGTCTTTTTAGCGCTTGAGCTGCTCTCGATCCCGCTGTATGTATTGGCGGGCTTCGCACGTCCTCAGTTGGAATCGGAAGAAGCGGCGATTAAGTACTTCCTGCTAGGCGCCTTCGCTTCCGGCTTTGTGGTCTACGGTATTGCGCTTATCTTCGGCGCGACGGGTACAACGGCATTAGATGGCATCGTAGCTTCCTTTGCCGCGACTCAGGAAAACCCAGTATTACTCTTAGTCGGCTCCGGAATGATCCTCGTCGGATTGGGTTTCAAAGTTGCGGTCGTTCCGTTTCACATGTGGACGCCGGATGTTTATCATGGTGCGCCTACGGCGGTAACGGCTTTCATGTCTGTAGGAGCCAAGGCAGGGGGCTTTGCGGCTTTGCTGCGCGTATTTCTGGCTGCGTTCCCGGAACTTTCAGCTGCTTGGGCGCCTATGGCGATGTGGATCGCCGCCCTGACGATGGCCTGGGGCAACATAGCTGCCATCGCTCAAAAGAACATCAAGCGCATGTTAGCCTACTCGAGTATTGCTCATGCCGGGTATATATTAATGGCGCTACCGGCGGCGGCTAATCCTACAGTAGCACCTGAGGCCCTACGAGCGGTGTTGTTCTATCTTTTCGGCTATGCCATCACCAATCTTGGGGCTTGGGGTGTGGTAGTAGCGATGGAAAAAGCTGAGGGAGGAGGTTTGGCGATCGAGGATTATTCTGGTCTAAGCAACCGGCGACCAGGTTTTGCTCTCGCCATGGCTCTCTTTATGCTCTCATTAACTGGCATGCCACCTACAGTAGGCTTCATCGGTAAGTTTTACATCTTCCGAGCGGTTATCGACGCTGATCTCATCTGGCTGGCGCTAGTGGGTGTGATCACATCCTTGATCTCCGCTTATTACTATCTGCGTGTAATCGTTGTGATGTATATGCGATCCGGGGAGCCGGAGACTCGTTCGGAAAGTTGGCTGAACGCCACCGTGTGGCTGACCGGGCTTGGGACGATCGTATTTGGCATCGTACCAGGACCCTTGTTGGCATTGGCAAGCCAGTCGTGGTTGTCCTCGCTGGTGCCGTAAAAATACTTCCTGCAGAAAATCTTTCGCAGGTGTTAACCTGCGATGGTTTTTTTTCTATCGGTTTTGCAAATTAGCGACTTTGAGATCTCGTATACACCAAACCGATGTTTGCGAGATAAGTAACTTGGCCACTTTCCCCATTAACCTGTCCCATGTACACTTTTTGGTCTAAGTGATAACATAACCACCTCATGCGAAAGCTTATTTTCGGCCTTCTGTTACTGCTAACCTTCTACTACTTGTCCACACATTATGAAGAACTAAAACAAGTTCTCGAAGTGTTCAGAGAAGGTGATGGACGCTGGTTATGGGCCGCTATTGGTGTGCAACTCCTCTGGACGGCGAATATCGCCGCTGCCTTCCAGGCATGCTACGACATCATGGGGATAAGGGAGCGTTTAGCCAGGTTAGTGGTCTTAACCTCAGCAGCGATCTTCGTCAACGTCGTCGTTCCCACGTATGGAGTTGGAACCGTAGCAGTTCTGGTCACAGATGGTCATCAACGTGGCAGGCCGGCTGGGAAGGTCTGGACGGCAGTCTTTTTATATACCTTATTTGACTACCTTGGCTTTATGGTTGTATTATTGCCGGCGATGATCATTCTGGATCAGCTTGGTGCGATGAACATTGTGTTCATCACTGCGGGGCTCTTCGCGGTAGCGGTAGCAGTCGTGCTGATTGCTATGACATTCCTGGGAATTTGGTCCGAGTCGAAGATGGTGGGGACAGTGTCTACCTTGGTAACACTACTGAACAAAGCCCTGCACCCTTTACTTCGACGTGATCTGATTAATCCTTTTCGAGCGCAGATCTTCGCGCATGAAATGTCGGATGGGCTGAGACAGATTCGGCGCTCACCAAGGGGTCTTATCGCCCCCGGCGCTTTAGCGCTGACTCGAAAAGTACTGATGATGACGATCCTATATATGGTCTCTAAGGCTTTTCATCATCCGCTTCCTCTCGACGCACTCTTGGCCACTTTTGGCATTAGTTATTTATTTTCGGTCGCCTCGCTTACCCCATCAGGTGTTGGCATCGTAGAAGGTGCGATGGTGGTCACACTGGTTGCTTTGAACGTTCCCCTGGCCACTGCGGTGGCGATCGCGCTCGCTTACCGCGGTATTACACTTTGGCTCAGATTAGCTTATGGCGGTCTGGCAGTGCTGTGGTTTGGCTACAAGCCAATCACAGCAGTACAAGAAAGTGCGGTCATAGGCAATCCATCCTCGCAAGACCATACTCATTCCTCCCAGGACATGGACCAGAGCTAGTTTGCTGAACCAGAATGTAACAGCAAGATCGCCTTCCCGTACCTGACTGTAAGCCACCAGATGCGATCCCCCTGAATTTGTCCTTCGAATCTCATTAAAGAGTGCACTGAAAAAACTACACTCGAGAACTAGGGAGAGGTATATGTGGGGGTGCGGGCGCAGCCTGCGCCCCCACATATACCGATCCTCTTCTCGCGGTTGACTTTTTTTCAGGGGAGTCAATAAAGAGAAATTGTTTTGATTTTAGTTCAGAGTAATCATTGGGGATGGCGATTAAGTAGAATGAGCGTCCGCCCACTCGCTACAAGTGATGAATCTGGTTTTCTGCTGTACCAATTTTCCTAGAAGGATGTGGATGATCTTGATCGCCTCCTCGCCCATGTTCCTGCCCGTTAAGTCGGCAGGGGTCGTTGATCGACCGGTCACAAAATCCCAATACCCTCTAAGGAGGTCGTACTTCATTTTCGTTTGATGGACCGCATTTCCTCTTCTTGAAAGATCCTGGGATGCAGGTCCCATCCTGTCCAACTCCCAGCTGTGGAAGTAGAAATTATTTACCGTTTCAGGTATGTATTTCACGAATCTCGTCGGGCCTAGTAGGCGCAAGGAGGAGAGAGAGAGGGGTAGGTTCAAAGCGGTAAAGGTTTGAATTGGGATTTCGATGATACCTTCGACTTTCATGTTTGTAAACGGATAAACAAGTTTCTCCGCGATAAAGAGGCTATTAACCTGACTGGAATCGTAGAGAAAACCATGTTCGCTCAAGACCTGTCCCAGGTTAGCAGGGATGACCAAGTGGGGGCAACGGAAACCTGAGCACACCATGCCAATCCTTTGGAACGCCTCATGAGTCATTCTGATCTCTTGTTTTAATTCGTGAGATTTTAGCCTCCTTAAGTTGCGGTGAAAGTATCCATGAGCGGCGACCTCATGATCCTGGGCTATCCGCTTAACGAGATCCTGATTTTCTATCACCGATTCACCGCAGATAAAGAAAGTACCGCGGACGCCGTATTCGTTAAACAGTTCCAATACCCGTTCGATGTGATTGCGGGACTTGATGGGATCGAACTGGTTGATTTGATCGACGTCGACGGTGATACAGGTCAGGTTACTCATAGTCTTCGGATAAAGTCTGCAACGACTTTAAATACTGCTTCGCGATCTACATCTAAAACAACGACATGACCGGAATTCTCCGCGTAGTATAGTTCTTTGACTTCCGAGCTGACAGCCTCGAGAATTAATTCCGCACCTTTTGGATCGACCCGGTTGTCATATTTCGCCTGGACGACCAGGATAGGAGCGGTGATCTTTGAGAGGTTTTCTCGCACAAACCGTGCGAGAACCATGCCGTGGTAGGTAAAGTGTGAAGGTAACTTTCTAAATCTTGGAAGATCCTTAGCTAACGTCCAATCCCTCACCATCTGATAATCGAAACGGGGCAGATACTTAAATCTTTGGCTGAGCCATCGAAAGACCTTCTCATGATCCATGTACCTAAAGATTGAAAATCCTGGAATGATCGGTGGACATATGGTGATTAATCCATCCGGTTTCTGGGTAATGGCTAAGTAGGATGCCAACGATCCTCCGTTGCTGATCCCGCCTACGTAGATCTTGCGGAACTTCGAAAGTTTGGCATAAGCATTCTCGGCATCTTTTTTCCAGACCTCGATATTTGATTTCTCTAGATCCTTTAAATCACGGCTTTGGTGAAAAGAGAGGGTAGGCGCATAGACGGTTAGACCCTCATGGTGGAGGTGTTCGGCTAAGCCACGAACTTCAAAGGAGGTTCCCGCCAGTCCGTGGATAAGAAGGACGGCCTTATCTCCTTCGTTCTCAAGCCATATCGGACGGACATCAATTTCCATGGTCGACTCCTAAAGATGATGATTAAGATGGTCCACTATTGTGTGAAAGCAAAACGCCGGTCCGTGTCATGGATGATCGAAGCTGCATGATGAGATGTCCCTTGAACCGGCGATTTTTATCCGCGTGTCTACGACACCGCTTTTGACTCCATCAAGACTATATAGTGAGAACGTATCGGTGTCAATTTCATTTGCTGACTCTCAGACTTGGATTTGTGTAATCTAGAGAAACCACTTCCCTAGTTGGTTTGAAACTCTGATTGATCATCAGAGGCGATCTTCGGTCTGAGGTTGCACGTTGAGCATATCGAACCGTCAGTCGAGTGGTTTGGTAGCCTTTCCTGCAGATGGATGTCTGTGGATAATTCTATCCTCAATCGGTAGCGTTGGGGCGCAATTCAAGTCCGCCTCTACTCATTCTACGTCAAGTTGATTGGGGTGGGTTTATGTCATGATGAACTCGGTGAGGTGCGACGAATCCCATTCATTCGCGGGCCTCGAAAACATCATAAGGATCCTTCCTTTCACTCAGGATGACTTTGGAATTTCAAACATCCCATGTGATTTACGCTCGTGAGATACGTGAGCTTGTTGTATATTTGAGGAAGTGGCTTGACCAATAGGAGAGATATGATGGCGGCAACGCGAGCACATCTTTGGATCACCGGTCTCGTCCAGGGGGTGAACTTCAGATATTATACGCGGGCAGAAGCACTTCGTTTGCATCTCACAGGTTGGGTCCGAAACCTATGGGATGGACGAGTGGAAGCGGTGTTCGAGGGTGAAGAAGAGTCCGTTCGCAAAATGGTGGAGTGGTGCCATGTAGGACCTCCTTCGGCTCGGGTTGTCGACGTGGAAATTGAGTGGGAAACGCCGTTAGGGAATTTCAATGATTTCGACATCCGAATGAGTGGGAGGGGAGGTTGACGGCCATGGTCAAACCGAGGATCGATGCATATCGCTTCGGTCGGATTGAGATTAATGGCCAAGTTTACCATCGGGATGTAATTATCCTACCTGACCGGGTACTGCCGAATTGGTGGCGTGTCGAGGGTCACACCTTGAAGTATGAGGATTTACAGCAGGCTTTGGGATGCAAACCTAGCGTCCTTGTGATCGGCCTAGGATCCTACAGTCGTGTTCACGTGCCAGAAGATACAAGAAATGAGATCGAAGGTGCTGGAATCAAGTTGATCGCTCTTCCCACCGGCGAGGCTTGTGAAACCTACAATCAATTGCGCGAGGAAGAGCGCGTTGTGGCCGCGTTGCACTTGACATGTTAAACCTACGATGTAGAAGGAAGGAGGCTTTGCGTCGTACTGAAAACGGTAGCGCCCGGTCTTAAACCGGGCGCTACCATCTTCGGGTCATTGTTGTATCGGAGGTTGCCATTTATACCAGGACGAGGCAAATGATCCCATACGCAACAGCGAGAACGCTGCTCAGCGCAAGAGCGAGCTTCGAGAGGGATAGAAATTCGCTCTTCCCCTGAACGGAGATGTCTCGATCTAGTTGTGCTGCTTTCAAGAGAAGTTCTTGTCGAGCTTTGGCAAGGCGCAAGTTATCCGTCATGGAGTTCTCCCAGTGCTTTAGGTACGTTGAAAGGAAATGCTCACTATAGCTCATTGGATGGATTTGATTCATCATTTGGGATACCGGCTCCCTGCTGGTTGTTTCTCTCGGGCTGTATCCCCCTTATGCCCGGGGCACTAGCAGGGAGCCGATTCCACACTAGGAGGCTAGTTTTACTTGGGCACTGCGTTTGATCCACCCCCATCGGAACTGATGTCACTGTAGCTTAGTTCAGCTTGCAGAAGTTCCTCACCGCTCATGACTTCGACCGAGCGTTCCACTGCATCATCGACGACCGGGCGATTGTCGAAAGCTGCTGGCCCAACGGCCTGGATGACCATCAAACTTGCCAAGGTCACGGTCATGAGTGCCATGATTAAGTTTCGGCTGATTACACTGGTTCGGCGGCTCGCCCTCTCGCGGCTGGTTACTCGCCTTACATCTCCCCATTGTGTCGTGCTGATGCTGATGTTCATCTTGTCCTCCCCCGCCCTCTGTTTTGATTCTTTGTCCTGGTTTTGTTCTCGTTGGTCCGTTTTCTTGGCTTAAGATTAGCAAGTCGACGTTTCGCCAGTGTGGGAGCGATCGTTTATTCAGCGTGTTTTCTGTGGGAAAAAGGCAGAATCAAGGGGAGAAACCGGATTTTAACGGGGTAAAATCTTCATTAAGCGTGGCTAAATGCCTGCTTTGGGTGTTATAAGAGTGCGGGGACGATTTCCAAACTCGACATGGCTTTGCATCCTTCTGATGCTATACTCGTAAATACCTGCGTCGTTTGCGTAAGTATCCTTCCTTTCGTCGAGTACAACGCAAAGATCCAATGGTGACTAGAGGATGTTAGAGATCCGCTTACTAGGGGAATTCGATGTGCGTCTGAATGGAAAGCCCGTCGAGATCCCCTCGCGCCCAGCGCAATCGCTCCTGGCTTACCTCGTCCTGAATGCCGAAACCAAACACCGTAGAGAGAAGTTAGCTGGCTTGCTGTGGCCGGATTCGGAGGAGGCCAACGCTCGCAGTAACCTACGCCACGCGCTTTGGCGGCTCCGCAAAGCGATCGGCGAGGAGCTCTTTTACACTGACAAAGTAACAATTGTCTTCAGAGCCCTAGACGATTGTGAGATTGATGTCTATTGTCTAGAAGACGAACCCCTGGAATCGGGGGCTTTAGAAGATTTAATCAGCGCGGCATCCGTTTATGGGGGCGATCTTCTGCCGGGTTTTTATGAAAGTTGGGTCGTTCTCGAAAGGGAGCGGTTGCGATCCGCGTTCGAACATGTGGTCCAGCGATTGTTGGATTTACTGGTTGAGAAGGGATCTTGGCTCGAAGTCCTTGAGTGGGGAGAAAGATGGATTGCACTAGGGCATGTGCCTGAACCCGCTTATCGAGCGTTGATGAGCGCTCATAGCGCGTTAGGGGATTCAGCAGGTTTGGCTGCAGTCTACCAGCGTTGCTGCGATGCGCTAAGAGGAGAGCTCGGTGTTGAGCCCTCGGAGCAGACACGATCGACGTACGAGTGGCTCAGCGAGGGAGGAGATCCTACGGCGGTTGAACAAGCTTACGTAGAGCGGGAGGTGTCCTCAGCGACCGCGATACGGACGTTGCTCAAGCAATGGCGCCAAAAGGGTGTGGAAGTTCTCGAGTTAGCCAGTCTAGCGATGGTCCACGCGGCTAGGACAGATGAACCCTATGACCCGGAGGATGCTAGGCTGTTGGTTCGCAGCGCACTGCACCATGAGGTCGAGGTCGAACCATGGCTGAAGCGAGCCGGATCCCCACAGGTCGCCGTAGCAGCGATGGATGAAGTGCTTGAGACTTATCCCAGACCACGCGTGCGGATGAGAATTGTCGAAGCTCTCAGAGGTTTGAAAGGTGAGGAGGCGGACGAGACGTTACTGCGCATCGCTGTTAGCGATGATTCGAGTGAGGTACGTTCCGAAGCTGCCGTAGCCGCATCCCGGCGAGGTAAACACGAAGCCGTGACAAAGCATTTGGTAGAAGAGATCAACACCAGCGGAGATGCAGCGGCGTTATCAGCCTTTGTATCTGTTATCGATGAAGTGGGTCTTCCAGTGGTTGTGGGTCCCTATCCAAAACTCTCGGTTGCGGTTGCGCTTGCGCAAAGACGTTGGCGTGCGAATCGAATTGGAATTCTGAGGCAAGTAGCACGCGCAACTTTGGGTGGTGCAGTTGCGATGGGGATCATCTCCGTGATTTCACTTATACAACTACAGATAGTGTTACCGGAAGAATTACGTGAAGCGACGGAATTTGTGCCTTTGCCTGTGTGGATTTTTACGAACGCACTGCTCGGTTTGGTATGGGGAGGTTTACAGGGAGCATCGACGGGGTTAGTAACCGGATTAGCGGACGCTTTTTGGCGAGGTAAATCCTGGAAGCGGATGCGAATTCTGTTAGCAAGCCTCGCAGGTCTGGTTCATTCTGGTTTTGTCCTCTTCACGGCATCCACAAGCGATGTTTGGGCCAGCGAAGGTCCATCCGTCTACGTTCCCGTATACCTTATTTACGGTCTCATCGTGGGCGCGGCATTCTCGCTTGTTGTTCCCAGGCTAAACTTATCGACTTCATTGAGACAAGAACTATTCCAATCAATACGTGCCTCATTGATTCTGATTTTGTTCGGAATGATAAGTGTTTTCATTGCCTATGGTGGAAATTTGGATGACAGAACTTTCCGATTAGACCTGTTTATGTTCATCGTTACGGCATTGCTTTTCCCATTGGGGTTCGCATTGGCATTTAGCCGAAGAAAGGGTGAAGACACAGGATCTCGTTGAGTACAACGTCGTAATATACATTTTTCCACAAGCGAGGAGGAAGAAATGGACCGGCAATTCTCAGATCGAATGAAGAAGGTACAAAAGCTCATTAAAATGGCCAAGGTTGACAAAGAAATCCAGGAAAAATTAAAAAGCGGCGACAAGGAACTGGTGATGCCGGTGCTCAAGGAAGCAGGTTTGAGCGAAAAGGATGTGGAAGAACTCGTAGGCGATCTAGATACAATTTCTACTTCCGTAACAGCCTTGGGTTTCTGGAGATTTGGGGCTTAGGAGAAGGGAAAACGTCAGCTAGTCACTGAATCATCCGATATTGCCTGTTGAATGTCAGTGCTAATCCTGAGAGAGGGTTTCCTCGGAGGGATTTCTTTGTGCATGCAAAGTACCTAAGAAGCCGCCGAGCGAAGAGACTCTTTGATGACTTGGACGAACTCTACTTCCAATTTGCCTCCCAGCTGCCTTCCCCGCTGGATGCCCTTGCTCAATTAAACAGCACGTATGAAGGGGATAATGAACAAAAACCCTTTGAGAGCCTGCGAGGTTTAAACCCCGTTCTCGTAGGCACACCATGGCTCTTTTGGGAGACATTTGAAGGGCTTTCTGATAAAACTTTCCTTCTCATAGCCGAGGCTGGCACGTACTACGTGTTGGCCTCGGTTGTTATGGATCACATCTTGGATGGACAAGCCAAACCAATAGAAGCCATGGGTCTGTTTCATCAGGCACTTTATGAAAGAGGGATTGCCAAGTATCGCCAGGCGTTTTCCACTTCATCTTCGTTCTGGGATCACTTTGAGAGGTTGGCGATCGATCACTTGGCAGGTCTATCGGAAGAGTATGTACTTCAATCCCATCCCCAACGGATAGATCGAGAGGCTCTCATTAAAATGGCACATGGAAAGGTATCCCCCATTGTCACCACAATTGTTGGTTTGGCGGAGACCTTGGATAAAACGGCTGTGATCGTGCCTATTGAGGCCTCTCTAAAACACATAGCTGTGGCTTCGCAACTGTTGGACGATATTGGGGATTGGAAACACGATCTACAAGTTGGTCATATGACATATTATTTATCTTGTCTCACTCCGAACGCAGCTGGGTTGTTAACTGAACGATCTTCCTTGGATGAACATCAACGCAAGATTGACGCTGAATGGTTAGATGTTGAACAAATGGGTGAGGTGATCGAAGGGCTGAACCGTTCGCTTGAGGCCGTAAGGGATGTTGATTGCCCGGCATGGATCGATTATGTAAATGGTTATAAGACTCTAGCAAATGAGCACATGACAGGATTTGTGGCCCGACATATCATGCGAATACTTCAACAATTAGACATAAATCCAAATGATTAAGAGTTGCACAGAAGAAGGACGATATCAATGGTATCAACAGGATCTGAATGAACTAAGGTGCCTAGCTGATTTTCTGCCCATCCATGCCATCGAGCCGCTCATACAATCGCAAGGAGAGTGATTGATCCGTAGATCATTCGAGAATAGAGGTGATTTTCTTGGCTTGTTATTAATAGAACAGCGCCGAGCTACCGGCGCTGCTTTTAGATTTCAAAAGAATTCTTCAAAATATTCTTCTATATCCCGCAAGACGAACAATGATGAGTGCTGCAGGTATTGCAGGCGTTCCCCGCGCCCGCAGCTTCACATCCCTCGCTATGCGCAGCGAAAAGCGAGATTGTACGTGAGGTATTCTCGCTCTATCAATTTCACATGACTGTACTAGTGTCTAAAAATATACGCTGTAAGTTTTTAAAAGAAGATAGGCAGTTATCAATTGCACAGCCGTTCCGACTTTTATAATCTTGATATTAAAACCAAAAATATACTTTAACTCATCGATGGCGAGAAGGATAAATCCTGGAACAAGGAAGATCCACAATCTACCGACCTCGCCTCGTGTCTGACCCAAAAGGTTCAGGAGGAAATAGGTAACGAAAAAGGATATGGCCACGAGATCGATGTCCCTCATACGTTCCTTGAGCAGCCTCATTCCTGCCCTCAACCACCTCGATATCGCAAGTAGAAAAATCGGTGCACCTACCCAAAATACAAACTCTAAATTGTTCTGCACGACAGCTAAGAACACTTGCTGAAGATCTGGTTGAAGTAATTTCACACTTCGATGGACGGCGAGGGCTTTCGAATACCGCAGGAAGGGATCATAACCAAAACCAATGTAGAAAAGAACTCCCGTTAGAATGACGCTAATAGCAACCCCTGCAGATACGTAAAACAACCTTTTACTAACGCCATGTTTTCTTTGCTTCCACATTCTCAACCCAAGTAGGGTGAATGTCATCGCCAACAGAGCGATGAGAGAGAAGCTTGTGAACACTGACACATAGATAAAACCACCAGAAAGCATGCCAATCCAGAATGATTCACTCGTCACTGTCTTCCAAGCCAGAAAGATTCCGATCATAAAAAGCAAGGGGTACAGGAATTGATCTAGCAGAAGCGTTTGCAAAGCAAAGCATGGGACTAGGCTTAGGATCAAAGAGGGTGTCCAGCTCTCATGTTTCTCAAGAAATTCCCTACCGAGAAGATACAAAACACACAAACCTAAAAGTGAAAACACCGGAAAAGTAAGTGTAGCGAATCTGACGAGGTTTTCTCGACGTTCTTCATAACTCGCCCGAGGGTCGCTCAAATTGGAGATCTTTTCCATAAAGATGTAGAAGACAAGAGCCCCTGGTGGTTTCGTTCTGAGGGTTTCATCAGTCCCATAGCGCTCCTCGTATTTGACTATCGCTCGACTGAGATTGAGATTGGGTCCAGCGTTGACAAGATAGCGGACTTGATTGGACTGATATAGTGGCGTCTGGAGGGAGTCGAAGCTTCCTCCTCGGATGAACGCAAAAGACACCTGAGTGACATAACCCAGGACTAAGATCAGGATCAGATGTCGATAACCCTTTATAGAAAAGGTCTTCATCCGCCCAACCACCCACAGCGCAAAGAATATCAAGCCAAGAAAAAGAAGGTCTCTAAGCGAAAAGGGTTGGACGTTGAACCATCCCCACCAATAAGGGAAATGGAAGAGAACACTTTCGCGAAGGACTAGGATCAATATGTGCAACAGGGTGAAGGAGACGATCACGAGGCCCCACAAATACCGCAGGATCATACGAGTTGTGAAGGTTTTCACCTTTTCCCTGATTGAGTGGTATGCGACAAAGATGAATGCCAAAGTTTGAGCAGTTGCTAGAGTCCCCCACCGGATAATGGAGAACGATCGATCATAAACAGCACGGAGTGAACCGAAGTACTCTCCCAGAGGTAAAGCAAAGATGAGCTCGATCAGAACGCCCAAGATCGTTATATATGCAATTATCAGCATGCTGATTGCTATTCGATCTGATTTCTGAATGTATTCCTCCAGCGTAAACAAAATGTCTTCAAACCAGGAGTGGTTTGTAAATGACTTCACCGAAAGATAGGTCAGGAGCAGTAGCAGGAGGAGAGCAATTCCCCCCAGAACGATACGTTCCGGAGAAAAGCCGAAAAGAAAGGCGCTATCTCTATCTGAATGGATTCGAAATAGGAGGATGAAAGCGGGGATTCCTTCGATTGTGGTAAGGATTAAGAGGACCTGCATCAAATGCTTTTTGTACAGAGATGGGGTTTCCCTCAATTCCTCCAGCATTTGGGTGATTCTATTACCCATTAGAATCCCTTAAAATAAAACGATTCTCATGTGTACGGAAGAAAACAATCGCGAACTCCGCGTCCCGTCGTGTAAGGAGTATAACCGTGATTCGTTCTATTCCAACTGATAATGCTCAACCCTATGTTTCATTGAAAAGCATGTTCGCCCGGATTAGTCGTTTTCCAGTCTGAACGCTCATCACGCGAATACAGCTGGACTTGAACGCTTGTCCAGTTTAACCGAACCCTAAGAAGGTGTTTTCCCTCAACTCCGTAGCGAGACGAACCAACGAATTGATACCATGAAGGAGTAACATCTACCACTGCACCGGCAGTCCACTCCAGAGAACAATCGCAAGAAGCGCAGGATGAATACTTCCTTGGGCTGCGATGTTACAGATACTGCTCGTAATCCCTTATCTTCCACATATATACTTCATTTATTGAGAGAATTATGGCCAATCAGAGGCCTGATTTAGACCGTTCCATCCTTTCTATTCAAGTGGAGACTAATCGATCTAAAAAGTAGCTAAGATAGTATTAATTTACTCACTGTAATGTTCGAACAAAAAGCGCCGGTATACCGGCGCCAAGTATCTCAGATACGAGACGATTTTAAATTTTCTCCTTATATCCCGCAAGATGAGCAATGATGCGTGCTGCAGGTATTGCAGGCGTTCCCCGCACCTGCAACGACACGCCCCTCACTATGCGCAGCGAAGAGCGAGATCGTTCGTGAGGTATGCTCGCTCTGGCAGTATTCACAACAGATGGGGGCGTCCGCCTCGCTCATCGAACGAAGAGCGTCAAATTTCTTATCACAATCCAAGCAGATGTACTCATAAATCGGCATACCAATCCTCTGGGGATTTCTACTTTAAAAGGATTCTATCGATAGTAAAGCTAATGGTCAATGGCAAAGTTGTGGCACTCAAGTCCAAGGATGGCGTATATACCCTAGCTCATGGGTGGGGGGATGCTTGATTCTCCTACGATTTGCGACGACGAATTTCGAATCGGTCGAAATCCTTAACAACCGCTACGTTGGGAAAGATCGCGCTCGCCTCTTCGAGCACCTCATTTGCACGGTAGCGGCGTGAGATATGGGTCAGGTACAAGTGCCCTACCTTCGCCTGCTGTGCCAATTCGGCGGCTTGTTGTGCGGTGAGATGGCCGAATTTACGAGCCAGGTCCGCCTCCGCTTCCAGGTAGGTGGCTTCGATAACCAATCCGTCAGCCTCGTGGCATGTCTCAACCAGGTTGTCCGCACGACCGCAATCACCGACATGGACCAAGCGAGTACCAGGCCGTGGTGGCCCAAGGACATCTTCAGGTGTCACGATGCGACCATCGGGCAGCGATACGCTTTGACCTTTTACCAGGTCGCCCCGGATAGGACCGGGGGGAATGTTCAACTCTTCAGCACGCTCTGGAAGAAATGGGCGGTGAGGCAGCTCCTCAAAAACAAAGCCAAAACAACCCGGGCCCCGATGCGTAACCGGGAAAGCGGAGAGACGCATGCCGTTCTCGTCCAGGAGAACCCCGGGCTCTATCGGTTTCATTTGGATCTTCATTGGAGGACGAGCGCCGCGCAAGACCACTCCGAATAACAAATCCTCGATCCGCTCCGTTGCCCATTCACCGGCCCATATCTCCAGATCGTCGATCGCTTCCCATCGAGAAAAGGTTGAAAGTAATCCGGCCAACCCTAGAATGTGATCCAGGTGTCCATGGGTGATGAGGATCCGTTTCAGACGACGGAACCCGATCCCAGAACGCAAGATTTGCCGCTGTGTACCTTCACCACAGTCGATGAGGAAGCGTTGATGACGATAGCTGACCACCTGCGAGGTGAGTCCCCGATGGACGGATGGGGCTGAAGCGGAAGTGCCAAGAAAGATAAGTTCAAACAAGGGTAACCCTGGCTTCTAATAAGCTGAACCCGGCGGTCGGGTGGTCCATTGTACCTTAAACGAGATGGTTCTTCAGGACAAGCGGAGGGAAGTTTGCCAGGAGGCAAACCCTGCCAGGCAAGCAGGGATGGAGATGAGAATCGGCTCAAAGGTTCGTGTTTCCAAAATCGTGCTGACACCCCAAAGAACGACGAGAGCTAACGCAACGGTGAAATAACGGTGACCGAAAGTCCGTCGCCAAATCATCGATGGGAGCCACCTTGGCTGAATGATACTTAGTATCGTTATGGTAAATCCTATGCTGACCAGGCTGATACGACCGGAGATCGGCCAATCTGGGTGGCCAAGCAACAGAATCGATGTGGGGAGGAAGAAAAGCAATCCGTGAGCAATTGCCAATTCCAAATAGGGGTGTCGATGGAGCTTGGAAAAGGCTCGCCTGAGCAGTATGCCCATGACGGCACTAAATCCAATATAGAGGGTGATGGTACTCATCCAAAAGGATGCTTGCTGGAAGACCACGGTTTCTCTTGTCCTTTTTTAGGTTTGAGTTATGAGGGGTGCAAGTTGTATGCCCGAGGAAGTAATAAAAAGGGGATTTTAGCCCATTTTTGAGTTTCGCAAACCAAGTTTCAATAAACCATAGCTATAGATGCGCCTTGAGTATGCATTCGACGCACACAATGATGGCATACATGTGAAGCCTTAAACCAGGGTAAGAATCCAAACTGGCAGTAACTCTTTCCCCATGTATGATCACGATATCAAGTACCGGGTGCTGGGGTATCAGAAGGCAATGGGGTTGGTGTCGCAGAGGGGGTGGGCGGAGCAGGTGTTGGCTCTTCGGATGGGGTGCCTCCTGGTGTAGGCGTATCAGTAGGTGTACGGGTTACCGGTGGTGGTGCGAGGGCCGTCTCGCAGATATGAGCCGCTTCGGTCGCAGTTGGGAAACGCACGTCCCACTCCCATCTTGACAAGGATCTGTCATACTGCTCCATTGCAGCACAAGGCTCGGAAGCCGCCATCAATTGATCGCCGAAATACCAGGCCGCCTCGCCAAACTTGTAGCAGGAATCAATCGTGGCGCCTTGCGCGCAAAGCGTCTCAAACAAATCAGCTGCTCGTTCCCAGTTCAAACCGAAGTAGCTATTGGCGAACAGATATTGTTCCGCCAGTGTCCGCCGGTAAGAGGCATCCCGATCCAGCGGTCCAAAACGCTCGGCTAGGCTGAGATCGTAAAGTCCTTCCTCCATAAAACCTTGAGCGATGAGTTCCATACCCCGATTGCGCAGGGCAATGTACATCATCCCGTCGGCTTCCACTGAGCGGTAGGTGGGATCCTTAGCCCGTAAGACCAACAGTTTGTTTATCACCGTGGTCCAATCACCCTCGGCGAGCGCTGTTCGAGCGTGATCGAACAGTTCCTCCGGTGGGGAGGGATCGGGGGTCATGGTGGGTTCAAAGGTGGAGGTAATGGTGGGTACATTGAGAACTACGTAGATTTGGGTGAGGATCTCCTGGATACCGGGGAAGGAGGGATCATAGCGTGCGATGGCCTCGAAACGCTGCCTGGCTAACTCGTATTGTCCTGCGTTCAGGTCCTGGATTCCTAGTTCAAATTGCTCCTGTAGGAATTGTGCAACTTGATCTTGTTGACGTGTCTGCTGTGCGCTCTGCCCTTGGAGGAAAGCGATACCTCCTACCACCAAGACGACCAACAGGTAAAAAAGAACAAACCAGGGCCATCGTAGCCGCTTAGGACGGTCGTTTGGTGATTCCATAACTTCCGTGGACAGGATGGATTGTGGAACACTTGCCGTAGGTTGGGTATCTTCGTGTTCCTTTGGGGATTGGCTTGAGAGCATGGAGGGCATTATACCCTAATTGGAGTGCCTCCCACAGAAATTCGCGCACATGAAAGGGTAGAGAGGAATAAGAGTTTGGGCGACGGCTTTCTCGATGCACAATTCCCTACGCTCACTCCAGAGATAAGTCGCGCCGATGGAATTAGAAAACACCGCCTTTAAATGCTGTTCTTGACGATGGTCGGGAAGGGATGGTAAGATGCAGTACTTTGTCCACTATGGTCGGATTTGTGAAATGCTATGTATCTCCGCGGTAGCAAATGGGATTTGCGCAAGAAACGGCGCCCTTCTCGGCCATGGCGGATATTGCTGCTTCTGATCCTGATTGTAGGGACGGTTTACGTTTGGCAGATTTATATTCCCAACGTTCCGCCGTTGTTCATACCCACATTAACCCCAACCCGTAGCCCCGCCTCCTTTGTGCTCGAAGCTGAGAGTTTATTCCAGGCTGGAAAATTATCTCAAGCCGAAGAATCCTATCAAGAGGCGATCGCCGTCAACCCACGTGAGGCGAATTATTACATCGAGCTGGCACGGATACGGGTGTTTGCTGGGAATTATGCCGCGGCTGAGACCGCGGCTCGAGATGCATTGGTGATTGACCCGAATTCGGCGCTTGCTCATGCCGTGCTCGGCTGGTCCATGGATTTCCAGGCCGCACAGGAGCAGGATCCTGCGAAATCATCTGAACTCCTCGATGCTGCGATGGAGGAGGCCGAAAAAGCCTTGAAACTCAACCCAAGTTCAGCCTTGGTGCGGGCATACTACGCTGAAATTTTGATCGATAACAATATCGCCGAATATGAACGCGCTCTGGAGGAAGCACAGCGGGCGATAGAGCTGGATCCGAATTTGTTGGAAGGACACCGGGCGATGGGATATGTCTGGGAGTTGACTGGCAACCGACAACAGGCCCTCGAGTCCTATCAGGCAGCGATGTTGATCAACCCTAACCTCCCCAGGTTGCACATCGATATTGGTAACATGCAACGAGCGTTGGGCGATATCGAAGGCGCCCGTGATAGCTATCTGAACGCCGTAGCACTTGCACCAACCAGCACCGAACCTCTGTCGCTTCTCGTGCAACTCTATGCTGGGATCGGGGAATTCGGCAGGGCCAGCCAATATGCAAGTAACGCTGTGGATTTGGATCCGACCAATGCTCGTCTTCATGGCAACCTTGGCCGCATGTATTATCACAATAATGCCTTGGAAGAAGCGATTATTCAATTGGAATTAGCCATTCGCGGAGGACCGACGGAGGACGGCGCTTGGGTCGAGGGATTACCTTTGAACCCAGGGGATGAGCGAATAATCGAGTTTTATTACACCTATGGATTAGCCTTAGCCAAGATGGGCCGATGCGAGGAAGCGGTACCGATCTTTGAGGCTTTACTGCGCGGGGTTCCCGAAAACGAGGTCGCCATCTATAACGCTCAAGAAGGTTTGATTCTATGCGGTCAGCTTGAACGGACCCCGACACCGGAAAATGAAGAAACCCCTTCACCTTAATGAAACAAGAGATGACGGTCGATGCGGCTAAAAGGTGAAAGATTACGTTTGAGCCGTACTGGAAAACATTCGAATCCCTGGCGGATGTTGGTATATATCATCATCATCGCCGGGGGAGTGTTGATCCTTCGTTTGGAACAGATTGGGGAGGTGCAGCCATTCTTTCTACCTACACCAGGTCCAACGCGTGGTGCAGGATCTTACGCTGAGGAGGCGGAGGTTCACTTTTTCGCTGGAGATCTTCAGGCAGCTATAGATGCCTACCAGGCTGCCACTGTAATGGAACCTGGCAACGCAGAACTGTTTACCAAACTCGCCCGCCTCCAAACTTACTCAAGCAGTCTGTTGACGACTCTCGAAGACCGACGGGCACGTTTGGCAGAGGCCAGAGATACCATAGACCACGCGGTTGAGATCAGGTCCGATAGCGCCACCGTACACGCGATTCGCGCCCTGGTCTATGATTGGTCCGCAACCGCTGAAGTCAAGGATACGCTCGTGGTTGGAGATGTCGTCAGGGTGCAGGCTACTCTAGACGATACTGGAGTTATGGTCGCCCGGATCATCGAATCAGAGGACACCATCGAACCCGGAAGCAGCGAAGGGATGGTAGAAGAGGGAACAACGTTCATCTTTTCCGGAATGGTGGAGGAGAAGGATCAAGATGAGTGGACGGTGGGAGGGCGGACGATTGTGGTAACCCCTCTGACCTTGATCCGAAATCCAAACCGCAGGGATGAGTTCCTTACCGAAGCTGAAAATGCCGCGAATCGGGCTTCTACTCTCGATCCAGGTAACATCCTCGCACAAGCCTTCAAAGCTGAGGTTCAGACCGACCAGGGGGAATTTGCCCTGGCGCTCGATAATGCCCAGCAAGCCGCAGAGGCAATGGAGAGCATTGGTGGTCAGTACGAGTACGCCATGGACGTCCATCGCGTTTACGCGACTGTACTGGAGAATCACGCGTATTACCTGCAGGCGATCAATGAATACCAGAAAGCGGTAGAAATCAGCCCCAATCTGACATTCCTTTACCTGCAAATCGGTGCCAATTACCGGGAACTTCAGGATATCGAAACAGCTCTGTATTACTTTGATAAAGCGGTCAAGATCAACGAACAACTCGGCGTTTTGGACCCGACGCCCTATCTGGCCATTGGAAGGACCTACCAATGGGAGGGAGAGTTCTTTATCTCTGCCATCAACATCGAACGCGCGCTAAAGATTGACCACGGAAACCCCGATATTTACGGTCGTCTCGGCATTGTCTATTTTATGGCTCGCAATTACGAGAGCGCGATCGACATCTTGAAGTGTGCCGTTCGCGGTTGCAGCGTCGAAGAAAATCGTGAGCGTTTCTGCAAATTTGTCTATCGCGTGGACGATCCTGAGTGTGACGAAGCGCAGGAGAAAATCAACGAGGCAGTGCCGGGTCTTGAGCTCGGACCGAAAAGCGTCGAGTATTATTACACCTACGGCTCCGTGCTGGCTGCCTTTTATGGTCATCCGGACTATCCCGGTATTTGCATCGAGGCCGAAGAAATCTTCACTGAACTGATGACCCAGTATAGCAACGATGCGCTCGTTGTAGCTATTGTGGAACAAGGGCGAGCGATTTGTGAAGGTCCGGTTATCTCCCCAGAAGTCACCCCTGAACCAACCCCTACCCTCAGCGAATCCCCTTGACATCCTCACCCAGATTGGGTAAACTTGCGTAGCAATTTAGCACTCTCAGTCAGCGAGTGCTAAATTGCTGTGCATGTTCGAACATCATGAATCCATTGTAGGAGGAGGACCCGCATGTCATTAAAAATTAAACCTATGGCCGACCGCTTGCTTGTCAAGCCCCTCGAGGAAGAGGAGGTGACGCCGGGCGGTATCGTGCTGCCAGAGACGGCGAAGTAGAAGCCGCAGAAGGGCGAGGTTTTAGCAGTGGGACCGGGTGCCCGCGATGATGAAGGCAATCGCATCGCCATGGACGTTTCCGTTGGGGACAAGGTCCTCTTTGCTAAGTATGGAGGGACGGAAATTAAAATGGACGGCGACAAGCTGCTGATCCTACGCGAGAGTGACATTCTCGCCATTCTCGAGGATTAGCGTTGCCTGGAACGAGATCATGATTTCTCGAAAGAATAATAAATTATGAATAGGAGCGAATGAGCAATGACTGCTAAGCAAATCGCATTTTCAGAGGATGCCCGTAGGCGTCTCAAAGCCGGTGTTGATGTACTGGCCAGAGCCGTGGCCACCACGCTGGGACCTAAAGGACGCAACGTGGCCCTTGATCGCAAGTTCGGTTCACCCACGATTACCCATGATGGGGTAACTGTGGCCAAGGAAATTGAATTGGAAGACCCATACGAGAACATGGGTGCACAGCTGCTTAAAGAGGCGGCCACAAAAACCAATGACATCGCTGGTGATGGCACGACGACCTCAACCGTATTGGCCCATGCCATCGTGACCGATGGCCTGAAGAGCCTGGCGGCGGGTTCCAATCCCATGCTGCTCAAGCGCGGGATCGAGAAGGCTGCCAAGGCGGTAGCGGAGGCCATCGCCAAGCAGGCGATCGAAGTGACGACCAAGGAAGAAATCGCCGCCGTCGCAGCCATTTCTGCCCAGGATAGAGAGATCGGTGAATTGATCGCCGAAGTGATGGACAAAGTTGGCAAAGACGGCGTGATCACGGTCGAGGAATCCAAGGGCTTGGAATTCGAGACGGAATATGTCGAAGGAATGCAGTTCGACCGTGGATACATCTCGGCATACTTCGTCACCGACCCCGAGAACATGGAAGCTGTGGTCGAGGAACCCTATATCCTGCTTCATGACAAGAAGATCTCGGCGGCAACCGATATTGTCCCCATCTTGGAAAAGCTGGTCCAGGTGGGCAAACGCGAGCTAGTTCTGATCTCCGAAGATATCGATGGCGAGGCTTTAGCGACCTTGGTCCTCAACAAGCTACGAGGCATGCTCAACGTGGTAGCGGTCAAAGCCCCCGGTTTTGGCGATAGGCGCAAGGCCATGCTTCAGGATATGGCCATCCTCACCGGTGGCACAGTGATCACCGAAGAATTGGGACGCAAACTCGAGACGGTCACCATTAATGATCTAGGTAAAGCAGGTAAAGTGGTGGTCACGAAGGATGACACCACAATCATCGAGGGCGCGGGTGAAGCCGATCGCATCAAGGGCCGCATTGAAGAGATCAAAGTTGAGATCGATCGCTCAACCAGCGATTACGATAAAGAGAAGCTCCAAGAACGATTGGCGAAGCTTGCTGGTGGCGTGGCCGTGATTGGGGTTGGCGCGGCTACAGAAACGGAGCTCAAGGAGAAGAAGCACCGTGTCGAGGACGCCCTCTCCGCTACACGAGCGGCGGTCGAGGAAGGGATCGTCCCTGGTGGTGGCGTGGCGTTGCTCAACGTTTTAGATGCCATCAAGAAGCTGAAGATGGACGACGAAGACGCGAACATTGGCATTAACATTGTGCGCAATTCGCTTGTGAAGCCGATGAACGGCATAGTAGAGAATGCCGGCAAAGACGGCGCCGTAGTCATCGAGAACGTGCGCCGCAAGCACATCGAGGAGAAAAATAAAAACATCGGCTTTGATGTCCTCGAGGAAGAGTATGTGGACATGATAGAGGCTGGGATCATCGACCCCGCAAAGGTTACCAAAGGAGCGTTGGAAAACGCCGCTTCTATCGCGGCCATGATCTTGACAACCGAGGCGTTGATCACCGATGTGCCTCAGGAGGAGAGGCCACCTGCTCCGCCGATGCCTGAGTATTAGAACACGCCTGTTTGATTGCACTTGACAGGGGCTGTCTGAAAGGGCAGCCCCTTTTCCATTGATCGATGTCTGGCAAGAGGGGGGATGCATTTAACTGGGATATCCATATGCAACCTTGTGGGTCACTGGACGTATATAACGATGTAGGTAGAACCTAATTTAAGACATGAGGTGATTCTTTTCAGTTGTCTGTCAGTGTGATGTCACGATGGCTGACCCGAGTTGTGTATAAATGGACCAGGATATTAGGAGGTAAGTATCAAGATGAACGATACACGCTTATTGAGACGCTCACGCAGTGATCGGATGATGGCTGGTGTGTGCGGAGGAATGGGGAAGTTCTTCGGGATAGATCCGGTTTGGTTCAGATTAGGGTTCGTGATCGCTGCTTTGCCCGGAGGCGTTCCAGGGATTGTGGCTTACTTGATCTGTTGGATCGTTATTCCGGAGGAATAAACCCGATCCTCAATCAGCGCTCTTTTAGCTAACACGCTTTGTGATTCTATGGTGGAGTGAAGGGCATCGGTTGAGATGCCTTCGAGATCAAATCATTTGATCGATGGGAGAAATCTACCCTTATCCTATCATTCTGAGCGTCCATCCTTACCAAAGGTGTAGAGGCAATTCATGCCGTCTCGCACCGGCGTGCCGCCGGTTTCACGGCACGAACGGTGAATTGCCCCTACGATTTGGCTCCCTTCAGCGAGTTCAGGACGAGTGTTAAGCGCGAGGAATCCCTATGGTTCTACAACATCAACAGTTTCATCATAGGGATTCCTCGCTCGCGGAGCCTGTCCTGAGCCCCTCAGCTTCGCTCGGGACCTTTGGCTCCGCCGAATGGCTCGCTCGAATGACACAAGAGAGTATGTCATTCTGAGCGCCGTTAGGCGCGACGATATCGTACCCGAAGGGTGAGAATCCCTGTGATGTTGCTTCTAATTTCGCATCATCACAGGAATTCTTCGTCGTAATGCCCCCCAGATTGACATTTATCTCTCAGCATCACCCCTTCGTTATACTGCCACTACGAAGATGATTTTATTCCACGCCATTTGCAACGTCTGTCACAGTAGTTGGCTCATCCCCCGATCGTTACCTTGAAACCGTGGGCTTGGATGATCTCCCGGAGCTGCTCGAGTTGATCTCGATCGGGCGGCTCCAATCTCTCTAGTTGGTACTCTCTGCCCAGCATTTGATACTTGCCCATGCCCAATTTATGATATGGCAGGATATCGATTTGCTTCACCGATTCGAGCTTCTCGATGAAGTTCGCCATTTCGTTTATTTCCCCTGTGGTGTCGTTGATCCCTGGAAGAAGCGGTAAACGGATAATCAGGGGAATCCCTGCGTCGGACAACTTCTTCGCGTTCTGCATAATAACTTCGTTCGATGTACCCGTAAATTGTATGTGCTTATCGTTATTCACAAGTTTAATATCGTATAGCACGAGATCTACCACATCCATCAACGATTGTAGATTTTCCCAAGGCACGTTGCCGCAAGTATCTAATGTGACGTGGATTTGATCCCCTTTCAATTCCTGGGCGACCCTTCGCACGAAACGATGCTGCAAGGTGGGTTCACCACCTGAAAATGTGACACCCCCACCAGATACTTCATAAAATATTCGATCTTTCATGAGTTCTGCTACGAGCTCGTCAACGGACATCGATCGACCGATTAACTCATATGCACCGGCAGGACAAACCTCTACACAAATGCCACAAGCAGTGCACACAGCGTGGTTGATGACATACTCGTCATGATCTTCGTAGATCGCATCTTCAGGGCATGTGAAGAAACATTCTCCGCAGTGAATGCATACCTTATGGTCTTTAAGGATCTCTTGGTGGGGGTTGATCAACTCTGGATTACAACACCACTCACATCGCATGGAACAACCTTTGATGAAGACGGTCGTTCGGATGCCAGGACCATCCTTAATCGAATATCTTTGAATCCTTGATACGAGCCCGTGCTCGAGATCTTGTTCAGAACCCGGCATATTCTGTTCTTTTGATGATGTCTTCTTGTACTTCGGGCATTAATGAAGTGAAGAGGGCGCAGTAACCGGCGACCCTGACCATCAGATTGGGATACTTGTGTGGGTTTTCCTTGGCATCGATGAGGATGTCTAGATCGATGACGTTAAACTGGACGTGAAAACCACCGATCTGACGGAAAGCCTCGAGGAAGTACACAAATTTGTCCAGGTTATCGTCACCTTCTAACAAACCTGGGCTAAATTTCATGTTCAACAGTTGCCCGCCGGCCATCTTCGTATTTGGTAGCTTTGAGATCGATTTTGCTGCGGCCGTTGGACCTTCTCTATCCGCTCCGCGGCACATCGAAGCGCCTTCGTTCAATGGCTCTCCTGCCAACCTGCCATCTGGCGTGGCCCCGACATCCATCCCATAGGGGACATTAGAAGAGATGTTGGAAGTTGACATGGTGTAGCCGCATCCGATCGGACCTCTGCCGTAGCGCTCATTTTGATATCCGGGCAAGAGCTCTAGATAGGATTCGTACACTGAGACCACGATCTCATCCACATAATCTTCATCGTTGCCGAATTTTGGGGCTGATTTGGCCATCTTCTGTATCTTGCGTGCTTGAACTCCCTGCCAATTCTCAGCCATTGCCTGCTTGAGTTCGTCTAGGGTCAGGACTTCATCGTCGAAAACTAATTTCTTGATCGCGGCCAAGGAATCGCCTACAGTTGTAGGTCCGACCGTGGAGTGGCTGATGTAATCATAGGTCGCGCCTCCGTCTTTGAGGGTTGAACCTCGTTCAAGACAATCGTCCACGAGAGAAGATGCGAAGGGATCCTTGTCGTGCTTTTGGAGTGATCGATCGCAGATTCGATCGCTCTCGACAGCCAGATCGGTGTAAAACTTCAAGAATTTTTTCCAGGCCTTAAATAAATCATCGTAGGAATAGAATTCTGCCTGTTGATCCTTCTCGCCGTCGACGCTGATGAGCTGGAGCCCGGTCTTGGGATCGACGCCGTTGTTCAACACCAGTTCGAGGATCTTTCCCATGTTAATGTAGGTCATACCTGTCGCTCGATGTGTCCACTTTCCTGGAATGCCGACCTCCACACACCCGATGGAGGCGTAGTCGCGAGCCACCTTTACAGGTATGTCAATGTAGCTTAATGCCTTGATCACCGTCTCGTCTCCAAACAAGGAGGGCATTCCGAAGCCTTTTCGGATAAGTGTGGCGGATTCAACGAGCAGTCGTCTCGGGCTACCTTCCCAGTAGCGAACCGAGAAGTTGGGCTCGGGCAATCGGACCTGATCGACGGCTTGGATGCAGAGGTAAGAGAGTGAATTGGTCCCGTCTGTGCCGTCGGGTTTGATGCCGCCGACCATGAGGTTTGAATAGAGAGGATAGCCGACTCCGAATTCGGTATGATCCCATGGCCTTACCTTGTTTAACACATTCAGCTTAATGAAAAAGAGCGACAAGAGTTCTAACGCTTCTTCCTGCCCCAGTTTCCCTTCTTCGATATCAGCCTGATAGAAGGGGCACATGTATTGATCAAACCTGCCAAACGAGAAGGAATGGCCGTTGCTTTCGATCATCATGATCAGGTGGCAGAAATACACCATTTGTAGGGCTTCGTGGAATGATGTCGGAGCGTTCTCCGGGATCCGGTCGCAGATGTGAGCGATGGTTTCCAGCTCCTGTCTTCTTCTCGCATCCTTCTCCTCAACGGCTCGTTTTCTTGCCTCATCGGCATATCTCTTTGCGAACTTAATCGAGGCATTGAGTGCGATGACCGCCGCTTGGTAGAACTCCTTCTTGCTTTCTGCAGTTGGATCGGATTTATCGAGCTCGGAAAGCTTTTTTTCTGCCTCATCGATGTACCATCCCAATCCCTTGGTTAGGATCTTCTTGTGGTTAGGGATGATGTGACCATCGCCTGACATACTGATTCCGCCGCGATGAATGACACCCTGTCTTTCGGCAAGCTCATTGGTTGGGGTCATAGTCCGGGAGACTTCATCCTGGTGTGTTTTCCCTTTCCAATACGCATGAATGCTCTTAAGACTTTCTTTTGTCCTATTGCTTATCGCGAATACATCCCCTGGGCGTTTATCGAAGGTGTCCAATTCCTCGATGATCCATTCGATCGAATATTCGGGGAAGATCGGCGCTGCTCTTCCCCTGCTGGCTTGATTCCCCACGATCAATTGATCGTCTTCGATATAGATCGACATTTCACTCAAGATTCTGTTCAACGCTTTTGCTCTCCTGAGGATCATCGGAAGCCCTTCGGTCTCTTTGTAGGCCTCGGTGATGATCGCGGCTCTCTCGGGACAGATCATAGGCGTGAGGCGCATCAGGTCCTCTCGAACCTTCGCAACCCGTTTCAGTCTCTTAGTCTCGCGATCACGCACAAGAGCAGGTTGAGCGTTCATAACATTTATCCTCGCGTCCATGAATTACCTAGTACTAGCTCACGATGAAAACGATGCATCCCAAAAATGAAGTCATCCTGAACCCTTCGACAAGCTCCCTTCGGCGAGCTCAGGACAAGCAGGACATAGCCAGTCGAAGGATGACGCATAACTGTTGTGTGCACCCTTCAACCCTTCGACAAGCTCCCTTCGGCGAGCTCAGGACAAGCAGGACAGGCAGGGCAATGCAGGCTCAGGGTGCTTTTTTTGCGGTTATGAAACAAATCTGAGCTGACAAAGCACTAGTGTGTTCCTCTCTTGATTGACCTTAGTGAAGCATGTGCCTCCATGATCAATTCGCAGTTTACATGGATGTTTCATCGTCCACACGCTCAAGTATAGACCACGATATCCAATTCCTATCCATGAGGGTGTAATACGATGGGAAGTAGGTCGAGATGTATGGGTCAAATGGCCACCGCTAAGGATGGTGTAGGTCATCGAAAAGGAATCTCTTGAGGAGATTGGAGGAACCGAAATGTTAGGATTGGTCGGACAGGGTTAAACACATCCCAAGACTTATCGAAGTATCAACCATACAATCGCTCCAAGCGCCAATATGGAGATGCATCCACAGGTAAAAAAGCGCATGGTGAAGCGAAGCAAGAACTTCAGGATGATCCAGGCGACACCCAAGCCGACCAGGATCAGAACGGCATATAGGAGGTTAGATCCTTCAAGTAGATTCATATGATCTCCTCGCCTCCCCGTGAGAATACAATCTTACCGCGTTTTATGACCGTCATAACCAAGTTTACCCCGAAGCGGTAGCCTAAATGTCGGTAGTCTGGTGCTTCTACGATTAAGACGTCCGCTTGTTTGCCAGGTTCCAAACTCCCGATCCTGTCTGCTCGTGCGATCGCCGCCGCAGCGTTGATCGTTGCTGCGGCGATGGCTTGCGCCGGAGTGAGGTGCATATAGCGACAGGCCAAAGCGATCGGGAACTGCATACTCTCACACCATGCAGTGCCAGGATTGAGGTCGGTAGCCAGGGCGAGAATCCCTCCCGCCTCGAGAATGGCTTTTGCGGGTGTATAGACGTTTTCGGCCAAGCCGAAAGGCGTACAGGGGAGTGAGACGGCCACCGTTTGAGACGATCCGAGGGCTTCGATATCGCCCTGCGGGGTATGGACGAGATGGTCGGCCGAGGTCGATCCCAATTCGACCGCAAGAAGCGTGCCGCCGAGGCCGTCAAACTCATCGGCATGAATCTTTAAGGGGAATCCCAATTCCTTGGCGCGTTCCAAGATGCGTCGGCTTTGGTCGAGGTCGAATGCGCCGGTTTCACAAAACACGTCGACGAAAGGCAGCGGTCGCTCGGCAGCGTTCTCCTCCCACCAGTTCACCAGCCTAGTCAGCATCTCATTGCAGATCAGATCGATGTAGTCTTCTGTTTGGCCAGAGTATTCAGCCGGTATTGCGTGGGCACCGAGGAAAGTTGGGATCAATTCTACGGCGTGCTCGTCGTCGAGGCGAAGGATCGCCTCCAGCATCCGCAATTCAGTTTCGGTCTCGAGTCCATACCCGGTCTTTACTTCTGCGGTCGTCGTGCCGTGCGACAACATGCGATTTAATCGCCCTCGCGCCTGAGCGACGAGATCGTCGACGCTTGCGGCACGAGTTTGGCGTACAGTTGAGAGGATCCCACCGCCGGCGTTCATGATTTCCATATAGCTGGCGCCTGCCAGACGCATTTCGAACTCCGCCGCCCGATCGCCGGCCCAGACGAGGTGGGTGTGGGGATCTACAAAGCCGGGCATGACCACCCGACCTGTCGCGTCGATTTCCTGTGCCGCTTGATATTGCTTACCCAATTTGGGGGATGGACCGAGGGCGATGATTTTCTCGCCCACGATAGCAACGGCTCCGTTCTCAATGATCCTGAGCTCTCCTAATTTCTGGCCGCTTTGTGGGCCGCCGGTTAATGTAAGGATTTGTGAAGCGTTATGGATTAACAGGTCTGCGTTCATGGTGGTTTATATAGATTCGATCTCGGCCTAGCCGTTCCATTTGATTTGGGTAAAGGTAGTACCGTTGATAATTGTACCTTTAGGATGTGTCCAAGCAACTCTCGTGATGGCTGTTCGGCGTTAGTTCAGAAATTCTAAAGCACCTGCTATCCAGGTAGGGGATTGTCGAAGCATTAGGGCAATCAGGCCTCACGAGAGGTTGGATAGATGTTACATTCCGCTTAACAGGAACGGGTAGGATTGCGCATATAATAGGGTTTGTTTTAATCGCGTGAAGAACCCAAGGATCGAACGGATTTCCACCCTTTGAACGATGGTGATATCCTAAGGTGATGGGTTTCAGATTGGAACACATGCAACGATCTCAAACAATTTTTAAACCGGAGGAATGAATGGTAAGAAGACGAGTGATCATCATTGGTGCAGCTGGTAGGGACTTTCATAATTTCAACACCTTCTATCGCGACAACGACCGTTACGAGGTTGTCGCCTTTACTGCCGCTCAAATTCCGGACATCGAAGATCGCAGGTATCCACCTGACTTGGCTGGAAAGTTGTATCCGGAGGGCATCCCCATTCATGCGGAGGGGGATCTTCCAAAGCTGATCAAGGAGATGGACATCGACGAATGTGTTTTTTCTTATAGTGACGTCTCTTATCAGCATGTGATGTCCGTTGGTGCCATCGTGGAGGCTGCCGGAGCGAGCTTTGTGATGCTGGGCCCCAAGGACACGCAAATCGAGAGCTCGAAACCGGTCATTTCCGTCGGCGCGGTTCGGACGGGCTGCGGCAAAAGCCAGACCGCACGCAGGATCATTGAGATTCTGATGGAGAAGGGCTTGAAGGTTGTGGCGATTCGCCACCCCATGCCCTATGGCGACCTTGTAGCGCAACGAGTGCAACGATTTGCAGAACTGGCCGACTTGGATAAGCATAAATGCACCATCGAGGAGATGGAGGAGTATGAACCGCACATCGTTCGTGGCAACGTTATCTACGCCGGCGTCGATTATGAGGCCATCTTGAGAGAAGCCGAGCGTGACCCTCGAGGCTGTGATGTGATCGTGTGGGATGGCGGCAATAACGATTTCCCGTTCTACAACTCCGATCTTCATGTGACGGTGGTCGATCCGCATCGGCCGGGTCATGAAATAACCTACTACCCGGGAGAGATCACATTAAGGATCGCCGATGTCGTCGTCATCAACAAAATGGACAGCGCAAACCCTGCCGATGTCGAGACCGTGCGCAGAAACATCGCTTCAAGAAACCCCGCTGCGACGGTCATCGATGCCGCATCAGACCTTACGATCGACGATCCCTCTGTAGTCAAAGGAAAGACTGTCCTAGCGATCGAGGACGGACCAACCCTCACCCACGGGGGGATGAAGGTCGGTGCGGCTGTTGTTGCTGCACAACGGTTTGGCGCCATTGGTTTCGTTGACCCGCGACCGTATACAGTGGGCACACTTACCGAGACATTTGAAATCTATCCGGAGATCGGAATGGTATTGCCAGCCATGGGGTATGGCGAACAACAGTTAAAAGACCTTGAAACAACGATAAACAACATCGAATGTGATGCGGTGGTCATTGGCACGCCCATCGATCTCAGTCGTATCATCGACATCAAGAAGCCATACACGCGTGTTTACTATAACCTGCAGGAGATCGGACGACCGAACCTGATCGACGTGCTGCAGAAGTTTATCAGGGAGAAAATCAGTTAAGCGTATTCAGTAATCGATCAGTTTCTTAGAACGCAAATATCTTCGTCTATGGAACAGGATTTATCCTAGCTTTTAAATAAATGTGTGTGTAGCTTGATAGAAACCTTCTCAGTTTCATCAGGAAAATGTGTCGTAAGTAACTTTTATGTCCCAAGCTTTATAAACGATACTTCAAATACACGCCGGAGGCCAGGATCATGCCGTCGAAAAAAGTGGCAGTCGTAGCCGTTGGGGGAAACTCGCTCATCAAAGACAAAAGCCATCAAACGGTTCCCGATCAGTATGCCGCATCGGCTGAGTCAATGGCTCACATCGCGGATATGATTGAAGCGGATTGGGATGTCGTCATTACACATGGTAACGGTCCACAGGTTGGCTTCATCCTCAGACGATCAGAACTTGCTTTGCACGAGCTGCATCCTGTTCCGCTTGATTACTGTGGTGCAGATACGCAAGGCGCGATAGGCTATATGTTCCAGCAGGCGCTCTACAATGAGTTTCGTCAGCGCGGGATGGATAAACAAGCTGCGACGGTCGTGACTCAGGTATTGGTAGACAGCAAGGACCCTGCTTTTGTACATCCTACCAAGCCCATCGGATCATTCATGGATGAATCCGCCGCTGTCAAACACCGCGACAAAGAAGGATGGTCGGTGGTGGAGGATGCCGGACGAGGCTGGCGGCGGGTGGTCCCCTCACCGATCCCGGTGAGAATCGTCCAACGAGATGCCATCCTGGCCTTGATCAAAGCCGGCTTTGTGGTCATTGGGGTAGGGGGTGGTGGGATCCCGGTTGTTGAAGATGAGAAAGGTAATCTTATCGGTGTCGAGGCGGTGATCGACAAGGATTTTGCCTCCGCGTTATTAGCGTCAAGCATCCAGGCGGATCTGTTCTTGATCTCAACCGCGATCGAGAAAGTGGCCCTCAACTTCAACAAACCGGATCAAAGTTGGTTGGATCGGGTCACGTTGGTTGAAGCTAAGCGATACCTTGTCGAGGGGCACTTTGCAAAGGGAAGCATGGAACCTAAAGTTCAGGCCATCATCGGTTATTTGGAGGATGGTGGAAAACAAGCGATCGTGACAACCCCAGAGAACATCGGCCGGGCGTTGGCTGGCGAGACGGGCACTCATTTCGTTCCATAAACCAGATAGCCAAGACAGAAATACGACACGTAAACATTTTTATCGAGAGCGAGCGCATTGGATCAGGAGGTCGTGACCACGTGAAACTTATTTGTGGATTGTGCAAAATCCATGCCTGTCGTTTCGGATCTGGCGCGAGTGATCTTCCTAAGTACTGCGTGATGCTGGAAAAGGATGAGGAGATCGAGACGATCTTCCGAGAGGCAAGCCAGGCCTATATGACGGAGGGTGAGTCTCGCACATTGGCTTTGGCTGCGGCGAGAACGGAAGCAGCAGGCTACCTACGTTGGCCACGAGTTCAGGAAGTGATGGATTTTGCTTGGCGGATTCAAGCAAATCACCTAGGGATCGCCAGCTGTATCGGTCTCATCGAAGAGGCCGGTATCCTCCATCGACTGCTCGAGGCGAACGGCTTCCGAGTCTCCAGCGTATGCTGCAAGGTAGGGTCGATCCCAAAGACCGAGGTCGGCCTTACGCTTGATGAGACCCTTCGTTCAGACGAGTCCGAACCACTTTGCAATCCAATTGGTCAGGCGCAGTTATTAAACGCGGCAGGTACGGATTTGAACATCTTGGTCGGGCTCTGTGTCGGGCATGATACGTTGTTCTTGAGAAATTCGCGAGCGCCGGCTACGGTGTTGGTTGTCAAAGACCGAGTAACGGGTCACAATCCGGCTGCGGCTCTTTATACAAGTCATTCCTATTATCAGCGTCTTGGTCAGTGGAAGAACGATAGGGATAAGGAGTGAGGAATAATCCCCTTGATAATCCCAGTATGTTGTTTTACTTGCTTGCATTTGGCAGGTTGGATCTCGGTACCACGAAAATACAATTCCAATCCGAGGAGTACGCCCAATAGACCTTGGAAGAGAGATCACCGTCAAGGGAATGAGTTCTCTAGACGGATGTGGATCTGGTGTGTGAGGTAGCGGTAAAGGATCAACAAGCTGAATGGGCTTCCTATACTTGCTTGAGGCAGGGGAGAGTTGAACAAGACTTGCTAAGCCACTTCATAGAAAGAGGCAGAAATTGTGGTGAACCGTTTAATCCTCCCCGATGACTGCAAAATGTGGTGACAATCTATAATGTGATAAGTTCTCGGCAATGGCTTTTTTGACAGGAGAGATAGAGATGTCAAGAGTAGAACAAAAGATCAAAGATCTCGCCCGGCATACATACGGTACCTGGAGAAGACAGGACTTATGGAAACAGCCTCTGCTCATCGAAGATGCAGAGGGTATCTATATGTATGATGCCAACAGCAAGCGCTACATGGATTTCTCGTCTCAGTTGATGTGCTCCAACCTTGGCCACAAGAACAAAGCTGTCATGGAAGCTATCGTCAAGCAAGCAGAAAAGCTTCCCTACATTGCGCCGGGTTTCACGACGCAGGCCTCTATTGACGCAGTGGAGGCTTTACGCACTGTCATGCCGAAGGGCTTGGAGATGTTCTTCTTCTCCACTTCTGGCACCGAGGCAAATGAAGCAGCGCTCAAAATGGTGAGGCAGTGCAAGGCGCCTAACTACAAGATTCTGTCGCGCTATCGCTCCTATCACGGTGCCACGGTCGCAAGTCTTACTTTCACCGGAGATACAAGGAGAATCTTGGCTGAAAGAGCAAGATGTACCATCGATGGGGTGCGGTTTGCCCCCGATGCTTACTGCTACCGCTGTCCCTTTAACTTGAAACACCCCACTTGCGGCATTCAATGTGCACGTTATGTGGATTACATGATCCGGGAAGAAGGCAATGTTGCAGCCATCATTGTCGAACCTGTGGTTGGGACAAATGGCAGGATCGTTCCACCACCTGAATATTTCCCCCTTCTGCGAGAGATCTGTGACGAGAACGATGTTCTCCTCATCGTAGATGAGGTGATGACTGGCTGGTATCGGACCGGAAAGGCATTTGCCATTGAACATTGGAACGTCACACCCGATATATTAACTATGGCAAAGGGATGCACGGCGGCTTATGCACCTGCAGGTGTTACCGTAACAACGAGAGCGATCGCAGATTTCTTTGAAGAAGAAACCTTCGATCATGGACACACCTATGCCTATCATCCGTTGGTTCTCTCGGCTATCCCAGCAGCGGTGGCGGAATACGAAAAGCTCGTGAAAAGCGGTCACCCCCAGCGCGTCAGTGACCACCTGAAAAATAAGCTTTTCGAACTCGGTGAAGGTCATCCATGTATCGGTGATGTTCGCGGAATAGGGCACTTTTGGGCGCTCGAACTCGTGAAGAACCGGGAAACGAAGGAGCCCTTTAATGTGAAAGCGGACAAGTTCAGCAGGAAGATCCTGGTCACGAACAAAGTCGCCGCGGATGCAATGGACCAAGGTTTATATGTGCTCGCATGGTATGACACCATGATCGTCGCACCACCGCTGATCATCACCGAGGCCGAAGTGGATGAAGCGATTAGGATCCTGGACAAGTCGCTTACGATCGCAGACGAAGAGACTGTGACCACCGACGTTCCTCTATCGAAAAGTAGTGAATTCGTGACAATCTAAATCGGACGACAAGGAGAATGGTCATGGCACCCCAAGTATTAAAGAATTACATCGACGGAGAGTGGGAAGAATCGAAATCTAAAGAGATGCTGGATGTAAGAAATCCTGCAACGGCTGAAGTGATTGCCAAAGTACCACTTTCGACCACGGATGAAGTGGACAGGGTTGTGCAAGCAGCCAGGGAGGCATTCCAAGGGTGGCGAGAGACCACACCTTACACACGTGCCCGCTATATGTTCGAATTGAAGAACCAGATGGAGGAGCGGTTTGAGGATCTCGCCGCGGTCATTGTAAAGGAGCATGGCAAGATCATCGACGAGGCGAGAGGGGAGGTCCGTCGATCGATCGAGAACGTCGAGGTAGCTGCAGGGATTCCCTCGCTCATGACAGGCTACAACCTAGAAGATGTCTCTCATGGGATCGATGAAGATTGTGTATACCAGCCGGTTGGCGTTTTTTGCTGTGTCACCCCTTTCAATTTCCCTCTTATGGTCCCGCTATGGTTCATGCCATATGCGATCGCCTGTGGCAACACCTATATTGTCAAACCCTCTGAAATATGTCCGGTCAGTCAAATGGTGTTATTTGAACTTTTGGATGAAATCGACTTACCTCCCGGCGTTGTCAATATGATCAACGGAGATAAAAGGGTGGTAGATGCCTTGCTGGAAAACCCCGATGTTGATGGGCTCTCTTTTGTTGGCTCAACCCCGGTGGGCAAGTATTTGTACGCCAAGGCGGCCGCGCACGGTAAGCGAGCTCAGTGCCAGGCTGGAGCTAAGAACTGTTTGGTGGTCATGCCGGATGCGGTATTAACCCAATCGGTGCCCGCCATCATGAGCTCGGTATTCGGGACGGCTGGACAACGATGCTTGGCTGGTGCGCTCGTGGTCGCGGTTGGTGATGTATACGAGCCATTGGAGGAGATGCTCGTCGAGGCGGCTTCAAACCTCAATGTCGGTGACGGAATGGATGAAACGATCCATATGGGGCCGGTTGTCACCCAGCGATCGCTTGATAGAATTCGAGGCTATATTGAGAAGGGAATTGAGGAAGGAGCAACGTTGCTGTTGGACGGTCGCGATGTCCAAGTGAAGGATTATCCGGATGGGTATTTCATCGGCCCGACGATCTTCACCGATGTGACACCTGGTATGGCCATTGCGCGTGAAGAAATTTTCGGTCCTGTCATGGGGATCGTACGTGTCGACGATTTTGATCAGGCGCTAGAAGTGATCCACGGCTCACCCTATGGCAATGCGGCGTCGCTCTTCACGACAAGCGGAAAGTGGGCGCGAGAGTTCGAGTATCGTGTCCAAGCCGGCAACCTGGGAATTAACATCGGCATAGCCGCCCCAATCGCTTCCTTTCCCTTTAGCGGGATGAAGGATTCCTTCTTCGGTGATCTACATGGACAAGGCCGAGATGCGATCGAATTCTTCACAGATCGGAAAGTGGTCATCACCCGTTGGTTCTAATACAATGCGTCCGCTGAAAAAGCAGCAGCCAAGAGGAAAAGAGGCATGCGTGTGGGGTGTGGGCAAAGCCTATACCCCACATAGATTGTTCTCCTTCAGGCAAATGGGCTTTTTTCTGTGCGGTCATGAAATGTGGTATCAAGGAGAGTGAAGTATGGAGTTGGCTACCTTCGGGGCGATCATGACCTTTGCTCTGGAGTTGGAACAGCGAGCAGCTGTTTTTTATGAGGAGGCTGCGCACGGATCTTTACAAGAACCTTTTTCGGATCTGGCCAAGATGGCACACAAGCGTGCGAAGAGGATCGAACGTACGCGTCGAGAAGGCATCGCTGAGATGATCTTGGAGCCGATCACAGGGATGAATGGTGAAGACTATTTGGTGGAGCTTGTGCCTGGAAGAGATGAAATCGAACGACTGAGTCAAGCAATCAGATTGGCAGAAACATCCATCCGGTTTTACCAGGACGCGGCGGAAAAAATACCGGTGAAAGAAGTTGCACGAACCTGCCAGCGAATGGCGACGGAGAGCGAAAAACAGAAAGCTGAATTGCTAAGGCTACAAGTCTGAAGATCGATCTTATTTCTCCAAAACATGGGCGCCACGGCACTTGGGCGCTAAGGCCCAAAGGCACCTGGGCGCCTTGGCATTAAGGTACTCGGGCACTTAGGACCTTTAATGTATATGATTTTCACACCGTTGAGGGATACCGTGCTGTGTGGAAATTAGCTATCTAAATAGCCCTGATCCCGAGTGCCATGGTGCCTATGTGCCATGGTGCCTATATGACCTGGCACCAAAGTGTCCCGCCGCCCAATCACCTGATCCCTAATCCCTAAGCCCTATCTACTCAAGCATCGGCATCTTAATCCCATATCGTCGTGCGGCCTCAATCGCTTCACTGTAACCTGCGTCGGCGTGCCGTACGATCCCCAAGCCGGGATCGGTGGTCAGCACCCGCTCCAACCGTCGTGCGGCTTCTGGTGTACCGTCAGCGACGATCACTTGACCCGCATGTTGGCTGAAACCGATGCCTACGCCTCCTCCATGGTGGAAAGAGACCCATGTCGCCCCACCGACAGCGTTGAGAAGGGCGTTTAACAACGGCCAATCGCTCACGGCATCCGATCCGTCAAGCATTCCTTCGGTCTCCCGATTGGGTGAGGCTACGGATCCAGAATCCAGATGGTCTCGACCGATCACGATCGGTGCTTGGAGCTCACCGTTGGCAACCATTTCGTTGAACCTAAGACCAGCCTTTGCGCGTTCTCCATATCCCAGCCAGCAAATACGGGCTGGTAATCCCTGAAATGGTATCTTCTCCCGCGCCATTTCCAACCAGCGATGGAGATGATCGTCCTCGGGGAATAGCTCCATGATCGCAGCGTCGGTGCGGAAGATATCTTCAGGTTCACCTGAGAGCGCCACCCATCGAAAGGGGCCTTTCCCCAGGAAAAACAGGGGTCGTATGTACGCCGGGACGAATCCAGGGTATGCAAAAGCCTCTTTAACACCTGCGTCATAAGCCCGTTGGCGCAAGTTGTTCCCATAGTCAAACACCTCTGCCCCCCGTCGTTGAAAGGCCAACATCGCTTCAACGTGGCGGGCCATTGATTCCATCGAGCGGCGGGCGAATTCCTGCGGATCGGTAGCCCGCATTGCTTCGGCGTCTTCGATGCTTATACTGTGGGGAATATATTCGAGAACGTCATGGGCTGGGGTTTGGTCCGTGACCACATCCGGGGTCACCCCTCTGATGACGAGCTCGGGGTAGAGATCTGCCGCGTTGCCGATGAGGCCGATTGAGCGAGGTTCTTCCGACTCGATGGCTTCTTCGACCAATGTCATCGCCTCTTCCATTTCATCGACAACCATGTCGATATAGCCGGTCTCAAACCTTCGTTGAGCGCGCGCAGGGTCTACCTCAATGATGAGCCCTACCCCCTCGTTCATTGTGATGGCCAGGGGTTGAGCACCACCCATCCCGCCTAATCCCGCGGAAAGCACAAACTTGCCCTTTAGGGAGCGCCAACCTTTTTGTCTGGCGAGCGAGCCGAGAGTTTCGTAGGTGCCCTGGAGGATCCCTTGCGTGCCGATGTAGATCCAGGATCCGGCTGTCATTTGGCCGTACATCATCAACCCTTTAGCGGCGAGTTCGTCAAAATGCTCTTGGGTAGCCCAGTGTGGTACCAAATTTGAGTTGGCGAGAAGTACGCGCGGAGCATCAGGGTGAGTTTGAAAGATCGCAACGGGTTTACCTGATTGGATGAGTAAGGTTTCGTTCTCCTCCAACTCTTTGAGTGAATTGAGGATCGCGTCCAAGCTGGCCCAATCGCGCGCCGCCTGACCGCGTCCACCGTAGACCACCAAATCTTCAGGTCGTTCGGCAACCTCTGGATCGAGGTTGTTTTGGATCATGCGGAAAGCAGCTTCTGTGAGCCACGATTTGCACGTGAGCTCAGTCCCACGTGGGGCACGGATGGTGCGTGGGGTCGTCATCTATCCCTCCGGAGTGTGTCACTCGTATTGGTGAATGGAAAAGAAAACGGTCATGCTCTCTTTGTGGGCGTTCGCAATCATTGCTCGTTATTCGTATTTGTGATCCTATCACGCATCGCGATCAGGTTCTCGCCAGTGATCGAAGTGCACTGTGTCGGAAAATGATCGCCGTCCACCAGCTTTTGGCGGCAAGCTTAAAATCTGTGGGTCGGCGGGATAACCAAAGGATATCGCAGCGTTCAGATGCAGGTCTTTTGGGAATCCGAGCAGCTCACGCGCAGCTTCAGGCTCGTAGATAGTTGCCAAGCACGATCCGACTCCCAATTCCCATGCAGCTAATTGCATATAAGCAGCGGCTTGACCACCGTCGAACAGGATTGAGTAACGTTGGGAAGGATTCGGCGTTAAGATCGCGACCCCCAATGCAGCACCTTGAAGATGCCCGGCGTAGGTGCCTAAATGAGAGAGCGCTTCTAAGATTTCAGGGTCGAGGATGGCAATGAAGTGCCATGGCTGTGTGTTCTTCGCAGATTGCGCGCGTCGACCGGCGTTAAGGATATGGTGGATGATCTCCTCTGGGATCGGTCGTTGAGCAAACTGACGCACTGCGCGCTTCATGCGGATACTTTCAGACACATCCATGTTCTCCTCCCTTGTCGTTCGTACATTATAGGATGGCTGGATGTATCTTCAAATGGCGGAGAGCAGGAATTCAGTGGAGATTCCGAAGGTTAAGCCCCAGAGGTGGTGATCAGTGAACTGGCGCGAATTTGTGAGATGCTCCCCTGAACCTCTATGGCCCATCTTGAGGACCTTAGCTGGAGATCCTTATTCGATGGTAGGACGAGGGGGCTCAGGAAGTGGTCTTAGGTATACCAGGCGATTGGTGTACGATACCACGCGTCCGAGGTCTTTCAGCCTTTCCAAATCGCTATCCGTGACCGCTCCGCCATAATCGGTTTCCTTAAATTCGAAAAAATCACCGGTTAGTATGTCCTGAACTCGACCTTCGCCCCAATCTACCACAATCTCGCCGGTTTGAAGTATGAACACCAAGCCTCTTGCGACAGGTGTGCCACTGGTCATGATGCCTCCTCAAGGCTGTCCTTTACTGTGCCAAAAAAACGAAAAAACCGCAACCCTCATTCACTTGATGTTCAGTGGGGTAGGTTGCGGCTCGAGAACCTAACTTTGTTTGGTTGGAGCATCAGAGGAGATCGAGTTCAGGAACTTGATCCGTTCTACGAAACAAGCGTGTCAAAGTTAGTGAGCTCTAATCTTTTAATGAGATCAGCTTGAGCCTCAAGCCATATCTTGTGTACGGTACAATCCTCACCAAAAGGACAGATGCTGGGGTCTGGCACACATTCGTTCAAGGTGATCGGACCGTCGATGGCTTCAATAACTTCGAGCAGGCTGATCTCATTAGAAGGACGGGCAAGCGAGACCCCGCCTCGTGCGCCGCGCGAGGTTTGGACTACACCGGCTACAGAAAGCTGCGAGACGATCTTCGCCAAGAATGAGGAGGGGATGTTCTGCTCACGTGCGATCTTGCTTGTTGGTGCACGGGTTCCATTGCTCAAACTGGCCAGGTACAGCACCGCACGGACTGCGTAATCCGCCTGCCGAGTAATCTGCATGGCAACCTCCTCTATCAACTCCTTACTTGTACCATCAAGATAGGAGTTATCTAGTTCACATGAAGTGTATGCTTAGGCTTGTAGGACGGCAAGTGAAATGTGTCACCGTGCAAGCATGACCTTTTACGAAGAGTGGGTATTGCTTGGTTTCCTAAGCATGGTATTATTGCTCGACATGTTACAGAGTATCACCGTTTAGAAAGGATGAGGCGTGAAAAACATCATAGTGGTAGGAGCCGGTTATGTTGGCTTGGTGACAGCAGCCTGCTTCGCCGATCTAGGTAACCGAGTGATTGTTTTGGACATCGATAAATCAAAGATCGAAGGACTTAAGAAGGGAGTATTGCCCATATACGAGCCCGGGCTTGAGGAGATGGTCTCCCGTAATACCACGGCCAAACGTATGGATTTCACCACATCTTATCCCCAGGCTTTACGGGAGGCTGAATACGTGTTCATCGCAGTGGGTACGCCTTCTGGAGTGGACGGGGAAGCCGATTTGAAGCACGTTCAACAAGCAGCCGAGGCGATTGCAGAGGCGATGACAGGACCTTTGATCGTGGTTAACAAGTCAACCGTCCCAGTAGGAACTGGCGACTGGGTGGCCGACATCATCCGCGCCCATCAATCAAAGCCTATTCCCTTTGCGGTGGTTTCTAACCCCGAATTCTTACGAGAGGGCTCCGCGATTCTTGATTTCATGAATCCTGCCCGTACCGTGCTGGGATCTCTCGATCCTGAAGCGGTGGAGAAAGTAGCCCAATTACATTTACCGCTTCGGGCTCCGATTGTTGTCACCGATCTGCGTACGGCTGAGATGATCAAATATGCTTCCAATGCCTTTCTGGCGACTCGTATTTCATTCATCAATGAGATCGCCAACATCTGTGAGGCGCTCGGTGCTGATGTAAAAGAAGTCGCTAATGGCATGGGCTATGATCCGCGGATTGGCCGTACCTTTTTGGAAGCGGGTATGGGATATGGAGGTTCATGCTTTCCTAAAGATGTGCAGGCACTCGCACATATGGCGGCTGAAAAGGGGCGCAATCCACAATTACTTCAAGCCGTGATGGACATCAACGCTGATCGAACGCGGCTGCTCATGGAGAGGGTTCACGAACTGCTCGGTGACCTAGCCGGGAAAGATATTGGGCTGTTGGGTCTTACATTTAAACCAAACACCGACGATATGCGAGAAGCGCCCTCTTTAGAGATCGCGCGTCGATTGGTGAAGAAGGGTGTTGTTGTTCACGCATATGACCCAGTAGGTATGGAGCGCGCCAGGGACATGATGCCTGAGCTGATCATGGCGGAAGATCCGTATGCGTTAGCTGAAGGATGCGATGCTTTGATCGTGTGCACGGATTGGAATGAGTTCAAGCACTTAGATTTGTCGCGTATCCTCCAAATGATGAAACAGCCTGTGATCGTTGATGGTCGTAATATCTACGACCCGGTGGTATTGACTAGACTCGGTTTTAGGTATCGTGGTATTGGTCGTGGGTATGGCCCGGATGGATCACCCATAGAGGAGGTCGAAACCGAAGCCAAGGTAAGCGAGAAATGACGCAAGGTCGAGATACCGTACTTCGCACACGCCTCCGCAATGGTTTAGAGATCCGCCTAAAGGAAATCCATACAGCCCCCCTCATCAGCAGCTGGATTTGGTATCGCGTCGGCTCACGTAACGAATACGCGGGCATTACCGGCATCTCCCACTGGGTTGAACATATGCAATTCAAGGGGACGCCGACGTTCCCTGCCGGGGTGCTTGATAGAGCGATCTCGCGCGATGGTGGATATTGGAACGCTTTGACCTGGATAGATTGGACATCCTATTTTGAAACTATGCCCGCCGACCGCATCAATCTCGCGCTACAGTTGGAGGCGGATCGCATGCTCCAAAGTGAGTTTGATCCCTCGGAGGTCAAATCCGAGCGGACGGTAATCATCTCTGAACGTCAGGGGCACGAGAACGAGCCTACCTTTAGATTATATGAGGAGGTTCAAGCAGCTGCCTTCCGCGTCCACTCTTATCATCACACTGTGATAGGGGATATGGCTGACCTACAGGTGATGACCCGAGATAGCCTCTACGAACATTACCGTCGGTTCTATGTCCCCAACAACGCGGTGTTAGCCATTGCTGGTGACTTCCGTACGCGACCGATGCTCAAGCGCATTCGAGAATTGTTCGGTCCGATCCCTCGTGGGCCACGACCGGAGTTCCAACCTCGCCCAGAACCAGCACAGAATGGTGAACGACGCGTGACGGTTGAAGGACCGGGTGAGACCCCCTTCCTCAATGTTGTGTACCACGTGCCTCCTGGAGTCGATTCTGATTTCTTTCCCTTGACCGTTTTAGATAGTGTTCTAACCGGGGCCTCAAATTTGAACTTTTTCGGAGGAAGTATTTCAAATAAAACCTCTCGCCTCTATCGAGCATTGGTTGAGGGCGAGCTAGCCGCCTCGGTCCGTGGGGGATTATCTGCAACGATCGATCCCTACTTGTATTCGATCAATGTGGTAGTTCGTCCTGACCACACTGCGGAAGAGGCGTTGGATGTTGTCGATAGCGAATTAACAAAGCTGATAGACCAACCTATTGAGATGGAGGAGTTGATCAAGGCCATGAAACAAGCTCGAGCCTTGTTCGCATATAACTCCGAAAGCATCACCAACCAAGCTTTCTGGTTGGGTTTCAGTGAGATGTTTGCTAACCATATATGGTTTGAGACTTACCTGGATCGATTGGCTGAGGTTACCCCCGAGCACGTCCTGGAGGTGGCCCATAAGTATCTATCGCCAACGAATCGTGTAGTAGGAATCTATCGTCCACAGCCGGAGATACGAGGTGGTTGAAATCGATTTCTCCCTTCCCAAGTTGGATATTCGGAGTCTACCTGGGCCAGATTCCATTTTGCGACGTGAGCTATCGAATGGCATCGTGATCCTGGCAAAAGAAAATTTTGCCAGCCCTTCTGTTGTGATATCCGGCTACCTGGTTGTCGGTTCCTTAGGCGAGACCCGTCAAGAGGCCGGACTGGCACATCTGACGGCACTGTCCTTGATGCGAGGGACAAAAGAACGTTCCTTCAACCAAATCTTTGAATCGATCGAATCGATTGGCGCTCTCCTCAACATCGGAGCAGGTACACATATAACACTCGTGCAGGGAAAGGCGCTAGCTGAAGACCTGAACGTTCTCCTTGATCTACTATCCGAAGTATTGCGTAATCCAACCTTTCCCAAGTCGCAGATCGAGCGATTGAAGGCTGAACAGCTAACAGCGCTGGCAATTCGCGACCAAGATACAGGCGCTCGTGCACAGCTTGCCTTTGATGAACTGGCTTACAAAGACCATCCTTACAGCCTATCATCGGTTGGATATAAAGACACCACTAGCGAGTTTACGACCACCACCATCCGAACTTTTCACCGTCAGCGTTATGGACCTCAGGGTATGGTCATTGTAGTGGTAGGCGCGGTTGAAGCTAAGGCAGCCTTCACGGCAGTTGAGGAAGCACTCGGTAGCTGGACCAACCCACGACGAGTCTCCGCTCCTGATTTACCAGCGATCGAGAAACCTATAGGCTTACTTCGGAAGGCAGTTCATCTTGCTGGGAAGAGCCAATGTGATATCGTTCTCGGTACACCGGGTCCGAGTCGTTTCGACGAGGATTATATGGCCGCTTCTCTTGGCAACAGCATCCTCGGTCGATTCGGGATGTACGGCCGGATCGGTGATGCGGTTCGAGAATCAGCTGGGTTGGCTTATTACGCCTACAGCACTGTGAGTGGCGGTCCTGGACCAGGACCATGGCAAGTCATTGCCGGGGTTAATCCAACTGGGGTAGAGAAGGCAATCGATTTAATCCGAAATGAAATTCGAGATTTGGTTACCCGCCGCGTGACCAAACGGGAATTGCTTGAAAATCAAGCAAATTTCATCGGTCGGTTGCCGTTGCACCTTGAATCAAATGAAGGCGTCGCTAGTGCGTTACTTCATATCGAACGGTACAGTTTGGGGTTAGATTATTATCAGCGTTATCCCGAGCTTGTCGCGGCTGTTACACGCGATGATGTTATCCGAACTGCAAAGCGTTTCCTTGATCCTGATCACTTAGCCATTGCCATCGCTGGCCCAATCGGAGAGGAGGCGTAAGAAGTGATTCGTTCGGGGGTCGATTTAATCGAAGTCGATCGCATCGATCGCGCGATCCTTCGACACGGTCAACGCTTCTTCGATCGTTTTTTCACCACTCAAGAATTGATCGATGCTCGTGGGCACACACCTGCGCTCGCGGCGCGCTTTGCCGCTAAAGAAGCTGTGGCAAAGGCACTGGGGACTGGAATTGGGGATGTCAGATGGAAGGATATTGAGATTATCAATGGACCTCGCCGCCAACCTGTGCTTCAACTCTATGGTCGAGCGCAAGAACTGGCTGGATTACTGCGAGTGACACATTGGGCCCTCAGCCTCAGTCATACTCATGAGCACGCAGTAGCAGTTGTCATAGCCCTCCAAACCCCATCAGAGCCCAGTAAGGCTGCATGAGGGACGAGCGCGTGAAGCTGTTATCCTCCATCAAAATTGGGTTGATCACGGAAGCTACTGAGGAAGTTACCCCCGAGTTGACCGCGCCCCATATTGGTAGTGGTAGTCTTTCCGTTTATGCCACCCCGGCCATGGCAGCTCTTGTGGAGCACACCTGCGCCTCTATGATTAGCAAGTTGCTGCCGGAAGGTCATACTTCTGTAGGCGTAGAGATTCATGTCCGCCATCTAGCACCCACACCGGTGAATGGAGTGGTGCGCATCCGGGCAGAGATTGTTGCCGTTGAAAAACAACAGATCTCTTTTACTGCCAAGATCTTTGACGAACTGGAGTTGGTTGGTGAGGCGGACCACCGTCGCGCGGTGATCGATGTCGATCGATTCCTTAAACGAGTGGATGCGAAGGTATCCAGGCTGTCATCAACTACATGATCGGATTGCTTCCTATCTGTCCCGCAATATTCTAAATTCGGTACTTCCATATAGATCTCCTTTGATAACCATGGAATGTTGACATAGTTACCTTCTTCTGTGTGTCATATACCCCAAACCAATTTCTTGCTGCTAATTCCAGTAGAGGCGGCTTGCGTGCTTGTCCTGAGCCCTTCGACTTCGCTCGGGACCTGCGGTTCCGCCGAAGGGTTGTCATACGACCGGGCATGGTAGTCCTGTCGGTTGGTTAATGGTTCATGGGAGCCTGGCCTGCTGGTAAATTGTGCATTGGTGCATAACCTGCAGGAGAAATGGTGGAGAAATACGTTGGATTGGGTACAGAAAACCAACCAATAACAAGATTTAGTTGCACCCGCAAGGAGCCGTGTGTTAGCGCAGGCTAAAGCCTGCGGCTACAGAGTCCCTTTGTATAGGTAGTGCGCTCAATAGCCACCTCCCCGCGAGCTTAAAACTCGCGGGGAGGTATTTTGACAGCTTGCAGTATGTTTCTTGCGACTTGAATCTTGTGACTTGCGTCTTGTGACTTGAGACTTGCGACTTGAGACCTGAAGCCTGAACCCTACCCCGTTTCCTTTGACGAATGACTGCGGTCGTGTTATACTCCACCCGCTCCCGCCAGGGTTGCATAGCTGGCGGGATAATTCTGCCCTTATGGGGCAAATACGCACGTCTCCCGACCAGATTAGGCGTGCCGGTTAGCCAGCTGGTTCTGATCTGGAACGAAGGAGACGGAGGTCAAACGCATTGGAGGTAAGGCTCACATGGCTGTTGTTTCGATGAAAGCTCTCTTGGAAACGGGGGTGCATTTCGGCCACCGCACGCGAAAATGGAACCCCCGCATGAAATCGTACATCTTCACTGAGCGAAATGGCATTCATATCATTGATTTGCAACAAACTCTGGAGGCACTTGAAACCGTGTATGCCATAGTCCGGGATACCGTCGCGGCAGGTAAACGAATTTTATTCATTGGGACCAAACGTCAGGCTCAGGAAACGATCGAGTTAGAAGCCAAGCGATGTAGGATGCCGTATGTCAATGCACGTTGGCTTGGTGGAACGCTCACCAACTGGCGGACGATTCGCAGCCGAATTGATGAGTTGGAGACTTTAGAACGGCGGCGCGATTCGGGCGAGTTTGAACGTCTTACGAAGAAGGAAGCCATGAGTTTAACGCGTAGAATCGATAAACTCGAAGCGCGATTGGGGGGAATCCGTGAGATGGTTTCGGTCCCTGATTTGCTGTTTGTCGTCGATGTGAGGCGTGAGGAAACTGCCATTCATGAAGCCAACCTTCTCAACATCCCTGTCATCGCGTTGGTGGACACCAATTGTGATCCGACCCATGTTGACTATGTAATCCCCTCAAACGACGATGCCATTCGCGCCATCAAACTCATGACCTCCAAAATTGCAGATGCGGTGCTTGAGGGATTGGCAATCCGCAAGGATGAGGAGGAAGAGCTCGTTGCTGAAGGTTTACCCTTAGAACTGGAAGCGCTGGCCGCGGTCGAGATGACCGACGAGGAGCTTCTAGGGGAAGCGACGCTCGCTAAGCTCATGAGTGGTGAGTTTGATGAAAAATCCGCACCGGATGAACTAGAGATCGTAGACCGGGAGGACGAGGACGAACTCGAAATCGAAGTTGTGGATGAGGAAGATGCCCTATTGTTGGAAGAGACCGAAGTAGCCGGGAATGATGATGAGATGGAGGTAGAGGCCGAGATCGATGAAGCCCCGGAAGGCGCGAAGGAAGATGAGATGGAGGTAGAGGCCGAGATCGATGAAGCCCCGGAAGATGCGAAGGAAGATGAGATGGAGGTAGAGGCCGAGATCGATGAAGCCCCGGAAGATGCGAAGAAAGATGAGATGGAGGTAGAGGCCGAGATCGATGAAACCTCGGAAGGTGCGAAGGAAGATGAGGCGTGACAATCTCAATTGACTTGATTAAGGAACTGAGGGAGAGCACGGGAGCAGGTGTGCTTGCCTGCCGTGAAGCGCTAGAAGAGAGTGACGGCAACCTGGAGAAAGCGGTCGCCTTTCTGCATGAACGAGGTTTGGTGGCCGCCGCGAAAAAAGCAGATCGTGAAACCCATGACGGCGTGTTGGATTTGTACAACCATGGTGACGGACGAGTAGGGGTGATCGTAGAAGTCAATTGCGAAACGGATTTCGTCGCTCGCACAGAAGAATTCAAGCATTTTGCACATGAGATGGCACTTCAGATTGCAGCCAATTCGCCACGCTGGATCCGAGCTGAAGACATCCCGCAAGAGGTCATCGAGGAGGAGCGTCAAAACACCCGCGCATGGGCGCTTGAGAGCGGCAAGCCTGAAAATGTGATTGACCGCATCGTCGAGGGGCAATTGGAAAAGTTCTTCAATGATAGCTGTTTGCTTCGTCAAATCTATATTCGAGACGATTCGAAAACGGTTGATGAATTACTCAAGGAGATGATCGTTGCCACCGGCGAAAACATCACTATCCGGCGCTTTGTGCGTTGGACAGTGGGGGAAGAGCTTGAGTAGAGATTACGGGCCAACAGGGTGTTGGCCCGTAATATTATCGAGGAGGCGATCATAGAAGAGACAACCAAAAAGCCCATTTATCAACGTATACTGCTAAAGCTTGGGGGGGAGGCCATAGCTGGTCCTGAGGGCTTTGGGATCGATCCTAAGCGGGCGGAAGGCCTTGCAGGGGAAATCCAACATGTTCGAGAACTGGGTGTCCAGACTGCGATCGTAATCGGCGCTGGAAACCTCTGGCGAGGTCGAGACGGGATCGCACGTGGTATGGAGCAGGCTACTGCGGATTACATGGGCATGCTTGGCACGGTGATGAATTCCATGGCTTTGATGGATGCTTTGGAACGCTCGGGGATTGTGACACGAGTGATGTCCGCCTTAGAGATGCGAGCAGTGGCTGAACCCTATATTCGCCGGAGAGCAATCCGCCACCTCGAAAAAGGCAGGGTGGTGATCCTGGGTGGGGGGACGGGTAATCCATACTTCTCAACGGATACCGCCGCGGCGCTGCGGGCAATGGAGATCGACGCGGATATCGTGATCAAAGCCACCCGAGTGGATGGGGTTTACGATGCCGATCCGGAGATAGATCCCGATGCCAAGCGATTTGATCGTTTAACCTACATTGAGGCGCTTAATCGTCGATTGCAAGTCATGGACAGTACAGCGATCTCGCTCTGTATGGAAAATGCACTCCCGATCATCGTCCTCAGTATGTGGAAAATGGACAATCTCATAAAGGCTGTAATGGGAGAACCTGTCGGCACGCTCATCACTGAGTAAGGGAATGGGATCAGCAGTAGGTGTATGAAAGCTTGACCAATCCATGCTCCGCAGATCCATCGGGAGCATAATATTCATCAGGTGGTTGGTTTAATTACAATCACGGGGGTAGCCTGTCTCGCAGGACGGACATCGCATTTTCCCTGGTTTTGCGCTATCCTATAGGGGCATTACTCCAATGGCTTTGTTAACCTTGTCTGAGGAGTGTCGCTATGGTCATAGATGCTCTGAAAGAGGCTGAAGCTCGAATGAAAGGTGCGGTTCGCTCCTTGGATGATGATCTGGGAGTGATCCGTACAGGTCGTGCTTCACCAGCGCTCGTTGAGCGTCTATCGGTGGAATACTATGGCAATCCGACGCCTCTGATGCAACTTGCCACGATCTCGGCCCCAGAACCGCGTTTATTGGCGATTCGACCGTTCGATCCCGCAAGTCTCAAGGACATTGAGCGAGCTATTTTAACTTCTGATTTGGGACTGACCCCGAATAACGATGGAAAGATGATCCGCTTAAATATTCCACCCCTCACTGAGGAACGACGTCACGATTTAGTCCGAGTCGTCCGCAATCGCACCGAGGAAGGGAGAATTGCCGTCCGTAATATTCGCCGCGACACCCTGAACGATTTGCGGGAGTTTGAGCGAGAGAAGATCATCTCAGAAGACGAACTCAGACGCGGCGAAAGCGATTTGCAGGACTTAACCGATCGATACATTGACAGCATCAACGAACAAGGGCGACGTAAGGAGACCGAGGTCCTCGAGGTTTGAAAGATAGTCTCTCGTGCGATGGCCAAATCGAACGGAACAAAGTTGCCTGAAAATATTCCAACGCATATAGCCATTATCATGGACGGGAATGGCCGCTGGGCACGCGCCCGAGGGCTTCCTCGTTTGGCAGGACATCGCGCGGGTGTTGAGAATCTGCGCCGTGTGATTGAAGCCTGTGTCGAATTTGGCGTCCAATACTTAACGATCTATGCCTTCTCAACGGAAAATTGGGAGCGACCTCGTGATGAGGTTCGCGGACTGATTAACATCCTTGAGGATGTCATCGATCGCGAATTAGAGGAACTGCACGAAAAGGGTGTGCAACTACGGCACATCGGCCAATTGGACCCCTTGAGCCCTAAGCTGCAGGAAAAGGTGCGACACGCCATTGATTTAACCAGCAATAATCGCAGGTTGGTGTTAAACGTAGCATGGAACTATGGTGGTCGAGCTGAGATCGTATGCGCGATCCAGAAGATGCTTGCTGATGGCGTCTCAATGGGAGAGGTGGACGAAGAGTTAGTCAGTCGCTACCTCTTTACCGCCGAATCTCCCGATCCAGATCTCATGATCCGTACTTCTGGAGAACTACGAGTGAGCAATTTCTTGATCTGGCAGAGCGCCTACGCTGAATGGTATATCACGCCTACATATTGGCCAGATTTTGGCAGGGAAGAACTTCTTGAGGCGTTGCGCGCATACGCGCAACGTGAACGTCGCTTCGGACGAGTTCCCGGAGCTGTTTCGCAAAAATAGCATGCTACGCGAACGCGTCGCAGTCATCCTCATTATCCTACCGTTTATACTTTGGGTGGTTGTAGGCGGCGGATGGTTGTATTTACTCGCCATCTTAACTGTGCTCTGCTTGGCTGTGGTTGAATTCGGTTTGATGTTTCGCGGCCATGGGCTGAGGCCGGCATTGCCATTGCTCGTCTCAGGCGTTGCCATCTTGGTAGTAGCTCGCTTTCTCTTCGGCTTCAAGCACACACCACTTCTCTTGGCCAGCTTCTGTCTCATCAGTCAGGTATGGCATCTCGTAGACTATGAACGAGGTGCGACCCACTCTGGGACGGATTTTGCCATCACGATCGCTGGTGTTATGTACGTGGGTTTCGTCGGATCATACTTGATCTCCCTTCGTCTATTGCCTGAAGGTCTCTGGTGGCTGCTTGTAGCGTTACCCTCGATCTGGATGGCCGACGCAGCTGCCTATGTGTTTGGGCGGGTATTCGGGCGGCACAAGTTATCTCAACGCATTAGCCCGAAGAAAACGTGGGAGGGTTATCTGTCAGGCGTCGTGATAGGCGCGCTAGGGACAGCAGGGTTGACAATGCTGTGGCGAACCTGTGCTGGATCGGAATCAACCCTTACCCCTGTAAGGGGTTTGATCGTGGGTCTCACGATTAGTAGCCTAGCCCCCTTAGGAGATCTCGGGATCAGCATGATCAAGCGAGAGTTTCAGGCTAAGGACACAGGTTCGTTGTTACCAGGCCACGGAGGAGTGCTCGATCGTTTGGACTCAATGGTGTGGGCAGGTGTGCTTGGCTTCTATGTCATTTCCTGGCTAATAAGCTAAGATCTTCTCAAACCGGAATTTATGAAAACATCTTGACGCCGTGTTTGCGGATCCAGTGTCTAATTTATGCATCTACAAACTCATAAATCCTTTAGGAGAGGATGAATGAAAGAGCTACCGTCACGGAATTTAGCACTAGAGTTGACGCGCGTGACAGAGGCGGCAGCTTTGGCGGCCGCCAGATATATGGGGCGTGGAAATAAAGAAGCCGGTGATCAAGCCGCGGTTGACGCTATGCGCTTGGTGCTCAACTCGATCGAGATGGACGGTGTTGTGGTCATAGGTGAGGGAGAAAAGGACGAAGCCCCTATGCTTTACAACGGCGAAAAGCTTGGCACGGGGGAGCCACCTCAGGTGGATATCGCGGTTGATCCGGTCGATGGCACTCGCCTCTTAGCGCAGGGGAGAGCCAACTCCATCTCGACCGTAGCTCTCGCAGAAAGGGGATCGATGTTTGATCCCGGCCCACTTGTCTATATGCACAAAATTGCTGTGGGTCCGGAAGCAAAGGGAAGTATCGATATTGATGCGCCCATCATGGAAAATATCAAGGCCGTAGCGCGGGCAAAAAATGCCGATGTGGACGATCTCACAGTGGTCATCCTTGATCGTCCACGGCACAAGGAGTTCATCGAAGAGATTCGACAGACTGGGGCTCGAATCCGTTTGATAACCGACGGAGATGTGAGTGGTGCCCTCATGACCGCATGGCCAGACTCCGGTATTGACATGTTGATCGGTGTGGGTGGAACACCCGAAGGGGTTTTAGCCGCCTGTGCTCTTAAATGTATGGAAGGCGAGATACAAGGTCGTCTCTACCCTCGTAATGAAGAAGAGGCATCTTTGGCGCGTGAGATGGGTTACGAGCTGGAGCAGGTGCTTACAATCGACGATCTTGTGGGCAGCGATGAAATATTTTTCTCCGTCACAGGTATCACGGATGGAGAATTGGTCCAGGGTGTTAAGTTCTTCGGAACCGGCGCGAGAACCCATAGCCTGGTGATGAGGGCTCAATCAGGAACGGTGCGAGAGATCACAGCAACCCACCGCTGGGAAAAGTTAATGGCGTACAGTCAAATTCCATACGATCCATCAAGATAGATAGGCAAGGGAGTGCGTGGTAGTAAGCCAGATAAGTCATCTGTTCTAGAGAAGCTCTACCGTTATCGAGTAAGAGGTGGGAGGAAGATCATACACCCTTTCGGGAAGCTACCTTACCAGATTTTTGGTTGATGTGGTTTTGGTTTCTCTCTGGAAACGAGATTATCTTCTTATCCATCTGAAGCAGTGAGATATTTCCCATGCTAGGAAATAGGTCCTCATTCATCTGCTTGCGGGGGTACTCGCGGCATGCTATAATGAAATATCCCGAAAACTCGGTTGTCCTAGGACAACACCCCCACTGCCAAATCCAGACTCGACGATTGCGTAATTTCATTTGTTTGATTGCGTACGTTTTATGATGTGAATAATGATATCGACGCCTGACAGCGTCTTGATTGACGGTTCATTTCCCTTGGGAGTTTTCCAATGAATATAGCTCAACTTGAAGCGATGACCCTCGCTGATTTGCGTTCCATGTCAAGGGATCTGGAGATCCCTGGCGCCAGTCGGTTGAAAAAAGAGGATCTCATCATACGAATCATGCAAACAGATGCTGAACGACGAGGCCTGGAGTTGCGAGGCGGCATTCTTGAGATCATGAACGAAGGGATGGGGTTTCTGCGTGCTGACCATTACCTTCCAGGGCCGAACGATATTTACGTCTCACAATCTCAGATCCGTCGATTTAGCCTTCGGACAGGAGACATGGTCATTTGGCAGGTCCGGCCCCCGAAGGAATCCGAGAAGTACTTCGGCTTGCTGAGGGTGGAATCGATCAACGGCATGGACCCAGAGGAGGCATGGGAACGACCGACATTTGAAAGCATGACCCCGATCTTCCCTGAGGAACGTTTTGATCTTGAAACTGATCGGCACACACTCGCTACACGGATGTTGAACTTAATCGCTCCCATAGGTCATGGACAGCGAGGTTTGATCGTCTCGCCCCCAAAGGCAGGAAAAACAACCGTCTTAAAGCAGATCGCGAATGCCATTTCGACCAATTACCCCAAAGTTCATTTGATGGTGGCGTTAATCGGAGAGCGCCCGGAAGAGGTGACTGATATGGATCGCTCAGTCGAAGCGGAAGTGATCGCTTCCACTTTTGATGAGCCCGTCACTGCTCATGTCCGGACAGCGGAAATGGCGCTTGCGCGCGCGAAGCGTTTAGTGGAATGCGGGCGTGACGTGGTGATCTTGATGGATTCGATCACGCGACTTTCCCGCGCCTACAATCTAATGGTCACGCCATCTGGCCGTACGTTATCAGGTGGTATCGACCCTGCGGCGCTCTACCCGCCCAAGCGTTTCTACGGAGCCGCTCGCAATATCGAGGAGGGTGGGTCGTTGACCATTATCGCTACCTGTCTGGTTGACACCGGCTCCCGCATGGATGACGTGGTGTATGAGGAGTTCAAGGGCACTGGGAACATGGAACTTCATCTCTCCCGTCGTTTGCAGGAGCGGCGTATTTTCCCGGCTTTTGACATCGATCGTTCGTCAACCCGGCGCGAGGAACTGCTCTTAGGACCCGATATCACTGAGCGGGTCTGGTTGATACGCCGGATGTTCTCCCATATGATCACACCTCCTCCAAACGGCGCAGGGATGGACATCACCAACGCGACTGAAGCCATCATTCAACGAATTTCGCGAACCGAAAACAACCAAGAATTTCTAGAAACGCTGACGGATGAAGAATTCTGAGGCGACTGAACCATCTATAAAAGCCTGGACGCAGCGATTTCAAAGGATTGCCCCGCTCATTCTGGGCCTTGTCGGTTTGTTTGCTGCTATATGGGCTGTTAGGTTGAACCTGAACCCAGCACTTGCTGGGGCCCCCTCATTCCCCACTGAATCTCTTGACCTTGCTGATCCCTCCCATGAAATCGAGGTTACCCTTCCGGATTACAAATCTATAGATCTCAGCGATACCATTTCACGCTGGGCTGACCTTTATACGCTTTTCCCTCATCGTTCACGAGTTGATATCCTGCGATATACGGTTCAACCAGGTGATGCCATCTTTGGCATCGCTCGCAAATTCAACCTTGAACCGGAGACCATATTGTGGGGGAATTACGAAGTTTTAAACGATGATCCCCACATGCTTCGCGTTGGTCAAGAGCTGAATATCCTTCCTGTTGACGGCACATATTATCAATGGGAAGACGGAGACAGTTTAGAAACCGTAGCAGATCTCTTTGAAGTGGACAAGGAAGCGATCATCGATTGGCCTGGGAATGGGATAGATTTCATAGACCCTGTGATTGAACCTGGGACTTGGTTAGTGGTTCCCGGGGGTAGACGGGAACTTCGCCGCTGGCTTGTCCCAACCATCGCACGTGGTCAGGCTGGCGTAGGTACTGCGCTCGGTCCTGGCGGCTGTACCGGGGATTACTCGGACGGTATCGTTGGAACAGGAGGCTTCATCTGGCCTACTGCCAACCACTACGTATCTGGTAATGATTATTGGTCTGGCCACTTAGCGATCGACATCGCCGCGGGTTATGGGGCAGCAATCTGGGCTGCAGATAGTGGGGTAGCTGTGTTCGCTGGATATTCCACCGTCGGATACGGTTACATGGTGATGATCGACCATGGGAATGGGTGGCAGACGCTATATGCCCATCTTAGTCAGGTCAGTGTAGCATGTGGCCAGAATATAACTCAGGGGCAGCTTATTGGGTTAGGGGGATCGTCAGGCAATTCCACTGGTCCCCACTTGCACTTTGAGACACGATACGAGGGTGGTTTCGTCAATCCGTGGTATGTCCTCCCTTGAGTTGACATAACCGCAACTTGACGTCACCACAAGCGGCTGATATGATCGAACCTGCTCCGGAGGGATCAGCGCATGTCTGAAATCGAAACCGACATTCCCCCAGAAGATCATAGACCTCGGCAAAGACGAACTCGACCCCATCGGACGGTAGAGGTCTGGTTGGGAATTGCACGCCAGACACTCCGAGAACCCATTCTGCGCTTCGCTGGGCACCTGGCCTTATTGGCAGTAATTGCCTTGGGTGTATGGGCTGCTAGAGTGGGTTTGGATACGTTGCCAGCGGATACTGCGCGCACGGTCGAAACAAGCGCCGAATTAGTACAAGCAACCGTCACCATCGCCCCTCTCCTGGAGCTTGATGACTTACCCCCATTCTCCGGAGGTCCCCTGATCAACGAGGGCGTCACCCGTTTGGTGGATGTCCATACGATCTTCCCCTCGCGGCCTCGCCTTGAGGTGATTATGTATGTCGTTCAAAAGGGGGACAACTTATTCGGAATCGCCGAGAAATTTGGCATCAAGCCTGAGACATTACTTTGGGGGAATTATGACGTTTTGCAAGATAATCCTCACGCTCTAAAAGAAGGCCAAGAACTTAATATCCCGCCTGTGGACGGAACGATGTATGTCTGGCACGCGGGAGATGGTTTGAATGGGGTGGCTGAGTTCTTTGGTGTAACCCCCCAGGACATCGTTGATTGGCCGGGCAACAATCTCAATCCCGATATCGATATTTCGAACCCACCCATCGAACCTGGAGCGCTCCTCATGATCCCTGGAGGGCATCGAGCACTTGTGACATGGAGTGCTCCACGTATCACTCGTAGTAACCCGGCTGTAGCAAAGATCCTCGGACCTGGCGCCTGTGGCTCGATATATGACGGTCCGGTTGGCACCGGTTCTTTCGTATGGCCGACCCCTGGTAGAACTATATCAGGCTATAACTATGATCCTGTTGTCCATCCTGCCATCGATATCGGTGGATCGACCGGTCATGCCATTTATGCTTCCGATTCTGGTGTGGTTGTTTATTCGGGATGGAACGATTGGGGATATGGCCTCGTGATCGTGCTCGATCACGGGAATGGCTGGCAGACCCTCTACGCCCACTTGAGTCAGATCAACGTGGTCTGTGGACAGGCGGTCTTTCAAGGGAATGTCATCGGCCTCATGGGATGCACGGGGAATTGCACGGGCCCACATCTGCACTTTGAGATGATGAATGATGTATATGGCAAAGTCAATCCGCTGAATTTCTTGCCATAGTTGAGATAAAGCTGATCCTTAGAAGCTAATCCATGAGATATTTAGGGGCGCACA
>DUEW01000081.1 GCA_011174845.1 Anaerolineae bacterium
ACTAGCACCCAGCCTAGATACCTCACATTCAAGCAGTTTATTACGACATGCCTGGGAAAAAAATGCTGAAAAAATGTTATCGTAAAGCCCTTACGAGATTTAGCAAAAAAGGTAAAAAGTACTACTATGCTAGTATAGAAAGTTGGTTAAAAACGCACGTAAAAGTGCTCACAAACCACGGGGGAGGGAATGCAGCATGATAAGCTCAGATGATAAGAGAGTCCAACACATCCTAGAGACCGGTGAGTCGAAAGCTCAAATTATCAATGACTTGTTCAATCTCGGAATGACCAAACCCCAGATAATGAAACTCGGTTTCGCAGAGTCCACCGTGCGGAAGGAGATTGACAGGAGAAAAAGGGAAGGAGAAGATGTTCCCGGTACTCCACCTCACGAGACTCCCACACTCCCCGCTGTAAATAAGGGGACTGAGCAGGTGCTTCCCGAATATCTTAGTGGGGAGATCTCGGAATATTTCAACGGTTCGGAAGAGCAGCGGAGGATTTTTAAGGCTGGTATCATGGTGCCTTTGATGGGCATGAGGCTCTTTGCAGAGATGGTCAAGCCACTTACGATGCTGATTAACGCGATGAAGGGCGACCAGATGGACTCCATGATGAAAGCTTTATCGCTCGGGCAGGAGCAAGCCCACACCGCTGCGATAGAAGCGTCACAGGTTACCGCTGCTCAAATCCTGGCATCACAAAAGGAGATGGTCGTTGCAAGTTCACCGAACCCAACGCAGACCATGATGGTTCAGACCATGCAGCCTTTCATCAGCGGACTGATGAGCAAAGTGATGGGAACAGTCATACCAGGAGCTCCTACTCCAGGGGCAGCTAATCCAGAGGGAGGACCACCTACAGGTTGGACTCGCCGGACTGAAAAGACAGAAGCTTGACATAGAGAAGAGACTCCTAGCTATGTCACAAATAACATAGCGGTGAAATCTGTACTACAGCTTACCTAATTCTTCTAGCAGCTTGATCACCCTATTCGATTCAGCAAGAGCGGGGGTACCACCCATAGCTGTAGCAACCGAAATGGTTTCCAAAACCTCATCTTTAGTGGCTCCAGCTTCAAGCGCTAGCTTTGTCTGGCCCAAAATACAAAGAGTACACCCTACGCGGAGTCCCACCGCCAGACCCATCAGGCGTTTGACTTTGCTACTAAGCGCCCCCTCTTTATAAGCCTCATCCGTTAGAGCATTTTTAGTGGCTATAAACCCCGGCATTAGCTGTTGATTCTGGTCTCTCTGCTTCAGGTAGTCATTGAAGATATCAAGTTGGCTTTCCATTACTGTGCCCTCCCATTTATTTTAGTTTATTTATTCGTACTAAGATAAGAACTCGTTTGATTCAGTTGCCATTGCATTATCTAATGGGTAGCAATTATTTTAGCGAGAATTTATAGCTTGCCCGATGGCTTCCTCAAGCTCCTGCGGAACGTCCGTACCGATTCTAAATTTCTTACCTGTTCTAAGCTTGATTTCGACGGCGTAAAAGCCGGAAACATTGTATAACACGCCGTGAGGTGTCAAGCGAATGCCCCACCCATAATACCAATGATTCTTAACAACCTGGCATGATTCTATCTCATTCAATTTAAATCGTTTGCGTATTGGCCCAGGACCGAATCGCACTTCCAGTTCTTCTTTCCAGATGACCACAGTCAGACTAGAAAATAATACCAAAGCTATTGCAATGACAACCAAGACCCCGATTGCAATCCAGTTGATGCCAGCATTTGCCAGGATAATCCCAATCAACACCATCACGGCTGCCATCACCGCGATAATCAGATAACCAACCTGCGTGTGTTCATAACGCTTAATCATATTGTCTCACTCATAGAGTCGACAGGATCGCGGGTGACCTCCGTGGTCGGATAGACGTACATCATAGCAAATGGAGCACCACTCTGGTTTAAAAAACGATGTGGCACGCCAGGTGGCACAAGAGATATGTCGAACTTCTGCAAATTGTGCCGTTCTCCATCGAGTTCGGCGACTCCCTCACCTTCAAGGATAACAACGATCTCTTCGCAAGGATGGGTGTGCAATAGAATGTCAGCATCACGAGCAAACACTGAGATGCCGGCAGTGAAGGTAGTCGCTCCGGTGTACTTACTTACCAAGCGGCGTGCGGCAACTCCAGGGTCGCTGTCATCGATTACAGTTTCGGCATAGCGTATAATTGGCATGGTATTAATCCTTCCGATTATACACTTCGGCTATTCCTCTATCAATGCTCTGGCCTCTAGCTTTGGGGAAGCTACTAATGTTACTGAGCAAACAGATAAACAGGCTTTGCCAGATACGCTACAAAACAGCACATTTGCAATTACAGAGTAACCTAGTATAAAAGGCTTAGTTGATTTTGGTGGCGTGGAGTAGGTGGCCGGCAGTGGGTATTGTGACTGAGTCAGTTATTGAGGAGAGCATCAAAGTTTAGTGGCTCTTTTCTTATTTCTTCGAAGGTAACAAAAAACTTGATTGTTAAGTAGTTTGCTTAACAGGCTTTAAGATAGCAGGTATCGTAGCTTAAATTGATGTTAGCAGCAAACTACTCTATAATAACGCCATTCAAGTACCATTCTATCCCAGATATCCCTCTTGATCGACAGCGAAGCTCCCAGCATGTGGTATATGACCTTCCCACGACAAGTATCCATAACCTCTATCAGAGTCAAGATTCCAGTCGGTGTACAACACAGAGCGCATTTCTTCAGTAATGTTTGGATTGTTTGCGTGCTGGATCATCCAAGCGGTAAAATCCGTGGCGTTGCCAATACTTACTTCACTACTTTCAATGTTGCGTGTTTGTTCAGGGCTGCTTGACCGGGCATACGCCAAAAGAGCATTCTCGTTGAATGTGGCTGTGCTGATAAAAAGGTCTGGCGTTGACTTAATTCCGGGTTTATGAAAAGCGGCTGCAGTGCTGGGTTGCTCAGCAACGGACACGGGACATACTAAATTATTGGTCACAGGAGTTGCTACACTCGGGAAATTATTGAAATTGTCCGCACAGGGCTGATACAGGGTGATTAAATTGCGCGCGACGCTGTTATCCAATTCATCAGGCTCTGGCATAATAAAGCCACTTGTCGATAAAATCATCCTAGCGCTACGATAGATTAGATACAACATGAGTTGGATGCCATAAAGGATGGCCAGCAGGGCGTATATCGGAAGCTCCAAGAGCAATGTAAGCAGAAGGTTAATCAGGTTCAATAGGGTGTTAACACCCCATTCTATCAATTCACCTAACCAATTAAACCATGTGTCTACTTGCTCGAAAAATTCTTCATAGCATTCCTTGGACTTTTCTGTTGTTCCAAATGCAATGATGTCTAAAAAATCGCAAGGTGGCGGTGTATTGCTTGGTACGGGCGGCGGCGGGCTGAAATTATCTAGAATATCGTTGAGGATATCCACAACGCCGGAGAACGGTTCTTCCGGACGGTCTACCGCCATGCTTTCCATTAACTTCAAGATATCATGGAATACCCGATAAGTTACATCAATTTGATCTCGTGTGTAGAAACCATCGCCTGGAAGCCTTGTCGGATGGTCAGCACCTGTATAAGTATCCTTGAATGCGTTGAAGAGCAAGTCACCTACATCTGACGGAAGATTTTGTGGAAGGTTGAGTCGTTTAAACAGCGTCTTATTAATGCTTTCGCTTTTATAATACTGGGAATATTTCCATGAATCCTGATAGTTTTCTGCCGTTACATGGCGATGTACATTAAGCCGATAAGTTGTTCCGGCAATCTCATTCACGAAAGGGTGGCCCGTCACATCAGTGGCGATGTGGGACAAATATCCAAAGGCAAATGCCTTCTCACGGCAGCTATTTGCACTATTTACAAGGTTACGCGCAAACTGTCCGGTTCGGCGATAATGCAGCATATCGAACCAGTACCACTCTCTCTCATTTTTGTTGTACTGTAGGCCAGGAACAAACAACTGGAAGAACTGGTGTGTGAGAGGATTTATGCCAGCAGCGTTAGTCAAAATGTTGGTTCCACTTAGTAGCGACACGCCGGCAAAAAACCCTGTACCGATAGCTGATGTGAAGAGTGTTGATGTCTTTTCAATCTCGTTCGCGGCTAATTCTATTAGTTCTAATGCGCCAGGTGCCAGCGTTTTGACTAGATCCTCAACCGGTTCCCCGACTATATCCTTAATTTTACGTATTTCTTTTACAACATCGTTGTACTTATCCACCACTGTCGCGATATTCTTGTAAATCTTATATAGTTCATCTACCACTTCGTAATCGGGCCCCCAGAAAAATAAATCAGGCCCAATCGAACCGATGATGGCGGAATTCGTCTCAGCCTCCAAATAGTTAGCGGCACTTTGTGCCATTCCATTTGACGAAGCTCTAAGCTTGTACATGGCTTCTTTCAAAATAATATGATGAATCCCATATTTTGGCATAAAGACTTCCTTTCAAAAACTCTACGGATTTACAAGAAGGGGACTGTTATGGTTATAGAAGGTTGTGTGAGGACCGGCGAGAGCCGCGCTGAAGTAATGCCAAGAGGTTAGGTGATCGTGGTGTTTTTGCTCTACTATGTGAAAACCCAGCGGATCCAGAAATGGATCAAAGCATACTACAACGAGCGAGCCGCTTCTCATCAGGCGGTTATACCTCATACTAATAGTCACCGTTTGTCCCGGGTTAACGGTTAGAATTTGATAAGAGCACAGCCGGTAGTCTATCAAACGATGCCCAAAACCTAGCGGTCCTTCGAAGACTTCTACATAGGTGGAAAAGCTTATCCCATTTCCATTGTTTGTCACATTAACGATTAGTTTCCTGAAGTTTCGGACGGAGAAAACATCGCTGGTACCAAAGAAGGGGAACTTAGCAGTGACAACCAAACGTGGAGATGCAAAACCCTTGCATTGCTCATAATGAAACTTAACAGGGTGTTGTTCTACATATTCGTGAATCAGCCTCTTCCAATTGTCTGCACCCAATGTAGAAATGTGTTGAATGTCCGGTACGTCTGCTCCTAATTGATCGCTTGGAATTTCAATTTCAAAGTATTCCCTGCCTCCGTCGCTGAATCTAACACGCCGTTCGGTCGTGTAGATAGGATTGCCATTTATACGTTCGGGGTACCGGGCAATTGTGCTTCCGTAAATCTCGAGATGGATGTCCGGCTGATTTTCAAATAACTCTTCAAAATCTTCACATGCGTAACCGATTGAAAATGAGCCGTCTGAGTTAGTTATTACATATCCCAGAAGTTCCGTGTAAAGCCGATCCTTATCAACAGGATGTACTAGCAGGCCCCGAACTGGCTGTTTGCTTTCCTTTTCACGAACAACCCCATCGATTCTAAATTCCATGGTTTTGTTCCTTTTTTAGTTACCACGAGGATGGTTTTGAAAAATAAGAAGGGCACCAACCACTGCTACATTATCTTGCGGTTTTGTTACCCTTTTTCCGCTCCATTCACCACAATAATGCTATACTCAAGATTGCTTAATATTATAGAGATGCGCATTATAGCTAACGTTTGAAGATTTGTCAATACCTAGGGTTACATTATTTTCTATTAGTAGCATTTTTCTAAATTCAAAAAATCAATAACAGCAATTACTGTTTCAACAAAATAATCATTTTGTTGGTTTTTGATTTACGATTATTGATTTTCACACCACAATCATATTGATTAACAAAATCTTTGGAGGTCAATATGAGCACGAAGAAGTCAGCAGTCAAGAAGCTCAAAACACCAACACCCGAAACATTATCAGAAGAACCCATCTCTGAACCACAACCCTCACCAGAATCTCCAGAACCGCAGCCAGAGGTTTCCAACGCGCCAACAACTAATCCACCATTAACTCTTGAATCACTCCATCAGGAACTCGAATCCCTCAAGCAACTGGCAGAAGATCACACCAATCTCATCACCCAACTCCAGGAAACTCTGGCACATAAACGAAAACCCGTATCATCCAACGGCAAAGTCCAAATCAAGGACAAGCAGACCGGCATGGTCTATCCCTCCAAGAACAACGCCTACCAGACACTCCTCAAGTCAGGCGAACTCAAAGACCTTGTGGATAAGGGCATCTTCGGCGACATCCCGGAGAAAAACACCTTCGGCTGGTATGCCCTGGTAAGAGAGCTGCCGGACAGGTTCGAAGAGGTGAAGCCAGCGGAAGAGGCGCAGCAGTGATACGTGACATAGATGAATCCGCTGGTTACATGTGTTCGTGGGAGCTCGTTGGCTGGGGTCTGGCCAACCTGAGAATTAAGAAGCCGAAGGAGGCTCTAACGGAGGAAGAGATACGGCAGGTGATCCGCTGGGTAGGGATATGCTCGGTCGACACGATTTTCGTTGGTGAAAGCACGCCCATCATCAGGAGGATCGGCATCGGCTTGATGCTCACGGTAACGCTGCTGGAGTTCCCGGAGTACTACATGAAGTATGAGCTTGCACAGTTCAATTGAAAGGAGGGAGTTTTGATGAAAACTGTCTTAAACCAAGTATCATGGAGAACCTTGTTCATGATACTTGGTTTCCTGGTACTGATACGGCTGTTGCTTGAACTAGCTTGAACTAGATTAAGGAGTATATCGCATGGATGTATTACCCATCACCAGGGCTGAACTAGCTCGTACACTAGGAGTAAGCCGAACCTACGTCACGCTGCTGTGCCAAGGTAAGAAGAAGCCCAGCAAGGAAATGGCTGACAGGTTGGCAAAGCTTGGGTTGACAGTCAACCTGTGTGATAACGTGAGCTCCTGTGCCGGTGCACACACTGGGCCGTTAGCTCAGTTGGCAGAGCACCTGACTTTTAATCAGGGTGTCGCAGGTTCGAGACCTGCACGGCCTACCAAGGCTAAATAGGCCGTCCCTTTTGGCGAATTTAATGAGGAATCAGGGTGTCGAAACACTAGGTCA
>DUEW01000082.1 GCA_011174845.1 Anaerolineae bacterium
AGATCTCAACCCAAATATGGCGCAGCCATTTTCTAGACGATACCTTGGCTACGGAAGCCATCAAGATCGTGGGCGATCAGGTGGTTGGTTATCATCCGGGCGAAGAATTCCAGGGCTACGATCACGAGGAAGAAATACCCGCCGGCGACTGGCTGCATGTCCCTTTAAACGAAACTTGTTTGCGATTACAATACGATAGTAAAAACTTCATCCCACTGAGAGGTTATGAAAACCGCCCCATGGTACAGGTGACATGGTTTGGTGCAAAATCGTATTGCGTGTTTATCGGTGGTCGTCTTCCTATTAAAGTGAAATGGGAGAAAGCTGCGCGCGGTACCAACGGTCGATCTTTTCCTCGGGAGCATGAGATCCAACCTGAGAATGCCAACTTTTATGGCAGCCACGACATCTTCGAGAAGCTCATTGGCAAATTGGGTGACACGACCACCGTCGGTTTCTATAACGGTAATACCTACGATGATTTCCAGACCATCGATTCGCCCAGCCCTTCCGGCTTGTACGACATGGCTGGCAATGTCTGGCAATGGACAGGCGATATCTACGAAGGAGCTCACTACCGGTACATGTGTGGGGAGAGCAAAGCCGATTACGGATACAACTTGCGGGTTTGGACGAGAAACCACGCCCACCACGAGTACTTCAGCCCCCATGTTGGCTTACGCTGTGTTCGCTCACCAGGTGATTGATCCCGTGAGGATTGGAAAGCAGAGATGATGATTCAGTCCATCGGTCAAAAGGTACGTAGAAGACTCGGCGCGTATTGGAAACTCGTTAAAAGCCTCCAAACGGGATTGCTGCTTCTCACTGGATTGGCCGGTTATATGAGCGCCCGTTGTCCGGTGATCACCTGGCGGACATTGCTGGCACTGACTGGAAGCCTGTTTCTGGCGATCAGCGGTAGCACGGTCTTGAACATGGTCTATGATCGAGACATCGACGCCCAAATGAAGCGCACCTGTAATCGTCCCTTGCCCCTAGGACAAGTGAGCGCAACAGAAGCATTCGTTCTAGGAGCTGGCCTAAGCATCCTGGGGATAGGATGGGCATTTATACTCTACCCGATTTACGGCACGGTCGTCTTCGCCGGTTTTTTCTTCGATGTCGTCGTCTACACCATCTGGCTCAAGCGAAGGACGGCCTGGTCGATCTTGTGGGGTGGAATCGCCGGCGGTATGCCGATCCTGGCCGGTCGCACACTTGGCGTCGGACAGATCGACTGGATCGGTCTCCTGCTTTCCATGGCAGTCCTGCTCTGGATTCCCACCCACATCCTTACTTTCAACCTTCGCCATAAAGCCGATTATCAGGCCTCCGGTGTCCCTACTTTTCCATTCGTCTATGGTGATAGAGGGACAAATCTGGCGATCGCGCTTTCTAGCGTGGTCGCGTCGGTTGCCATGGGCATCGCTGCCTACGGCATCGGCATGACATGGGGTTATCTGCGTGTGCTCGCCGTGCTTAGTACTGGTCTGTTCTTCTTGGCTGTGTCTAGTGTGGTTCGACCATCAGTGAAATTAAACTTCGGCCTCTTCAAATTCGCCTCGATCTACATGTTGAGCTCAATGCTGTTGGTATTGGTCGAGACCATGTGATGCGGGAAATCTCCCTACTCGATCGGATTTTGCTTCTAGTTACCGGATTGCTGTCAGCTTACCAAATCGCAGTTGGAATCGAAGGTCTCGGAAGCCTGGCAGTAACGTGTTACACCATCGCTTTTGGGGTGCTCCTTGTCGCAGGCTTGATCTTGATCATTCTCGGTTTCGAGGCGTTGGAGAGCCCTTTGGTTGTTGTTGTAGCTGCACTTATCCCACTCAGTCTCTCATTGGGCCTGATCTCTCAGTACATTCCCACGTATCAAGTTAGCTATATGGTATTCGCTGTACTTGGCTTTCTTGCCATCGTCGTTACGCGTTATCTCACCCCCGGCAAGACCGCAACGATCGCCTTGGCTCTCGTTCACGGTACGGCAGGCCTTGTAATCTTCGCCCTGCCCATCGTGCTCAGCCTACAGGGCAAGACCCGTCCGGGCTTCTTCCTCGTCGGAATCGGTGGAGGGCTGATCGGTATCGGCGGACTGCTCCTGACCTTTCTGCGCGCTGGTCGAACCATCCTATCTGCGAGGATGATTTACACTTTGCTACCGATTTTGTTGCTGATGATGACTGCGGCGTTCGTGGTCGGGTTAGCTATAGCATGAGGGAGAGACTCGAGGAATAGAAAAGGGATTACCCATATCTAGCAAAGTAGGGGCGCACGGGCCGGGGAAATTACCCCTGACTGTGCGCCCCTACACATCAATATTGGTTCTCAAGGCGTTCGTGAATATAAAGTTACTTGAATATTCCATCCCATTAGGATGTCATTTACTAAGAGAAGAGACGGCAACAGGGGGTTGTTCCCTTTGGGGCTAAACTCATTCGTCGGCCTCCATCTCTTCCAGCAGATCCAGGTCACGTCTCAGGTTGCGATAGCGCACCGCCAAACTGACAAGAAAAAGCGCCATGCTTCCAAGGATCACACCAAAGCCAAGAACCATAAAATCAAAGGTATCCGCAGGTGGGAGTTGAAAAAGCATCTTCTGGACTCCTCATTTCGACTTCACACAGATAAGATCTTCATTTTCATTTGTTCCACCTTCTCGGATAATCGCTGCAAACGCAGGCGATGCCAGAGAAGTGTCACATAGACGAAGGTGAAGGTGAACAAACTAAAGAAGAAAGCCACACGCATTTTCGGGATCATATCGAAGGCCCCCAAGGCCGTCGGATCGCTACTCCCAATGACCACCGGATGAATGGTACGAAAGATGCGGATCGAGAGAAATGTGAGCGGTACACTGAGAAAACCCACGATGCCGTAGACGGCTCCGAACCGTGCCCTGCGGTCGGTGTCCTCGATACCCTGCCGCAACATCAGATAGGCGAGGTAGACCAATTCCATGACTGTCGCCGTTACTAGGCGCGGGTCCCAAGTCCACCAGGTGTTCCAGATCGGTCGCGCCCAGATCGAACCACTGACGATGTTGGCAAAGGTGAAGATCACACCGATCTCCACCGAGGCCAGGGCGACCAGATCCCAGCGACGTTCACCGCGCGCCAGGTAAATCCCACCGGTGACAGCGGTCACCAAGAAAGCCAGCGCGCCCACCCAGCCGGCGGCGACGTGGAAGTAGAAAACACGCTGCACATCGCCCATCACCGCCTCACGCGGGGCGAAGAACAGGACCATATATAAAGCCACAACAAAAAGGGCACCCGTGATCCAGTTGAGGGCTTTGAGCACCTTAGGCATCGGTTCCATATAAATTCCTCCAATCCTGAGATGTACTCAATGTAGATTGGGGTAAGGGATCAGGAAAAAAGCGGGGTTTCATCCTGATCCCTAATCCCTTTCACTCCTCCACCACATAATCAAACACCATAAAAGCGACCGCAATAAAAACGACATCATAAACGATAAGCAAATTCAACCAGGACCAAATTTCTGCCATCTCAAAGCCCAGCAGAAAGCCGTTGCTCGCCTTGACTGCCGGCACCAGCACCGGCAACACCACCGGGAAGAGCAGGATCGGCAGCAGCACGTCCCGCGTACGAGCCTGCACAGCCATGGAGGAAAGTAACGTGCCCACCGCCACATAACCGATGGAGCCAAGCAGGATGACCGCCAGCAAGCCTGGCTGAAAAAGATTGGTGTTGTAAAGCACACTGTACAGCGGAAGAACGATCGCTTCGACGATCAACATGAAAACCAAGTTGCCCAAGGCCTTACCAAAATAAAGTGCGCTCCGATCTACCGGCGCCAACAACAATCCATCTAAGCAACCTCGATCCTTTTCGACCGCCATCGAGCGGTTGAGTCCTAGCGTTCCGGCGAAGGCAAAAGTGACCCACAGAACACCTGAAGTGACCGTCTCCCTCGTTCTGATATCCAACTCGAGGGCGAAGTTGAAAATCAGGACCACCAATAAGGCGAAAACCAACATCGCACCAAGTAATTCACGACTCCGCAGTTCGGCTGCCAGGTCCTTCCAGACGATGGCGCCAATCGCGCGCAAGTAGCCACCAAGACCGCTCGTGCGACGCAGGGTTACCAGGTTGTCCTCCAACACTTTGGTTGTACCGATCTCAGACATGAGTCACCGACCGATAAAGTTTCGGCAAATCCAGCGGATCGATCTCGGTCCGTTTCACCGAGGCCGCGATCACACCCTTGGAGAGGATATCGATCCTTTGTGCGAGATCGGCGGCCCGATCCAGATTGTGTGAGGTCATCACGACCGTCCGGTCGCGAGCGGCCACATCCCGTAACAGCGTATCGAGCATCGCCGCCGCTTCTTGGTCAAGCCCGGTGTGGGGTTCATCGAAGAGCAGAATCTCGGGATCGTGCAGGATCGCACGTCCTATTGCTAAACGTTGCTGCATACCACGCGAAAACTGACGCACGAGATCCCGCCGTCGAGCTTGAAGACCGACCATGTCGAGAACCGCCCTCACACGCCGCTCCGGGTTAATCAGACCGTACATCCTGGAATAAAAAAAGAGATTTTCCTCCGCCGTCAGGTCCCCATAGAGCAAGGGCTGGTGCGAAACCACTCCTAAACGGATACGCACCGCGGCGGCTTGAGCTGGAAGGCGATAACCCGCGACTCGCACCTCTCCCGTACTGGGTCGAGAGAGCGATGCTAGGATTCGGAGGAATGTGGTCTTCCCGGCCCCATTAGGTCCCACCAGAGCGACGAACTCACCACGTTCGACATGGAATTCAAGTCCTCGCAATACAGACTTGAGACCGAAGGTCTTTACCAAACCACGCACATCAATCATGAGCCTCTCGCATCAATTCTATGATTTGCTGCTTGAGGGTTTGGCGTCGGCGTCGGTATTCGTCTTCGGGAACCCTCCCTGCCTCAAAGCTGTCGTCCAGGTCGGCGATGGCTCTGAGAAGTTCCTCTCGTTTGGAGGATACCTCCCCCACCGCCACCTCTTGCGCCCCATCCCTCTCCCTGATCCGGTACCACCATGCGCCACCGATGATCAGCGCTGCACCGAATAGAACAGCACCGATGATGAGCCCTATTTGCCTTACCTCACCCTCACTAGCCAAGGGCCCTCCAGACAATCTCAATACGAGGGCATCTCCCGCCGAGATCGGGCCCAGGTCATACGTTCTCTGCCGTACTCCACCTATATCACCAACGCCTAGGTCCTGCAATCCGTTCGCCTGCACCTCAGGACCATTCTCAGGCATCAGGATCACGGTTGCGCTGACCGGGTAAGACATCGGTTGGGCGAACTCAAGTCGACGCGTGTAAGGGAGCGTGAAGCTGAACACCAACTCAGTACCCTCGATCGGCCTTAAAGGATTACGATCATAAAAACCTCGATCTGTGAGAAGAAACCGCCTCTCTGAGGCCATTTCGTTGAAGAAACGAAGCTCACGAAAACCTGACGGGAGGATAAACTCCAACCCCTCTAGGCCATCGCTGGGAGCGACCGTCTGGTTTCCCTGATTGGAGAGGACCCAAACCTCCATCACTTCGACCGATCCACCAACGGTAAAGTCGAAGATGAGGTGCAAGCGATCGACGTGAACGGTCGTCGTGTCAGGGGACGCTTCATAGACGATCAGCGGCAAATCAAGTAAACCCTCGTCATTTGAAAAGCGTTGCCCTTCCGAGAAGTATTGCACGCCTTGATAATCAACGTAGACGCCGAAAATACGGTCTGGGACGATTTCAAGGTTCCCAAAGAAAAACTCACCGAGCGCATCGGTCGCCGACGCCTCGTTGAAAGCAAACGTTTGGCCATCGATCCCGATCAGGTGAACTTCTATACCTGCAGTCACCAACTCGCTCGTCGTTCCGTTGATCACTCGGCCACGGATTGTACCGAGCGCTGTTTCTCCCTGAGATGTTGTGGCGGGTTCCTCCGCGGGTTCACTCATCTGGCCTTCAACTGTGGCTTGTGTCGATGGAAGCGGGCTTACCCCGGTTGGCGACGCCACCGGTTTTACCGCCTGCGCCGTGGCCAAAGCCGGAGGAGGGGTGACATCTTCAGCCAGCGAGCAGCTGGCCAAGAGGAGCATGTGGATCAACACAACAAGTTGCAGAAGTCTCACGCCCCCTCCTCGGGGAGCGAAGCCCCACAGTGAACGCAGAAACGATCACCAGCTACGATCTCCCTCCCACACGAACCACAGGTACCTCCGCTGATCTCTCCCTCACTTCTGCGTAATCGGGCAACCGCAGCTTCGATTTCGACCTCCAAATCCGTATCCGGCATCGCCTCATCCGCGGGACCACGTAGCTCATCGATCGCCTTGAGAACCTCGGCGCCACGCGCTACCAATGTCCCGCGCTGTGATTGATAATCCTCTCGAAGGACCTTCCCCATCGCATGATCCATGTCCAATTCCTGGAGCGTTGCCAATACTCGGTCTCGCTCTGCCTGGAGCTCGGAGAGACGCCGTTCTTCCTTGGTTACGCCCAGCCCAGGACTATCAACGAAAGGTTGTGCGATGAAGGCCGCAGCCATCAAGCCCAGGGCCAGGATGACGAGTAACGAACCGAGATCCATGCTAACGCTCCGGGGTAAGCCGAACGTGGCCTAGAATGAAACAACAATCATCCATCATGCCTGCTTTCTAGCGAAGACTCGCCGCGAGGGGATCATTGGCTCCCTTAGGGTGATTTACGGTCCCAAGACAGCCTCGAGATCGGTGATGATTTCCTGCAAGGACGGGTAAGGACCGATCATGACATCTGCCACTCGACCGTCAGAGCCCACAATATATGTTTCGGGCACCCCGCGAATGCGGAACGCCTGAGATATCCGGGTGCCCAGATCCGGACCGTTCGGATAGGTGATGCCGTATTGCTCTAGATACGCTAAGGCTTCCGGTTCTGTATCGACATAATCAATACCCAGGAAGACTACGCCGCGATCCTTATACATCTGATAGACCTGTTCCAACTCTCTCGCTTCTAATTCACACGTTGTACACCATGAAGCCCAAAAGTTAAGCAGCACGACCTGACCTCTCAAGTCAGCGACACGAATCTCATCACCCTCGAAGGTGGTCAAAGTGAAATCAGGAACAGAGCTTCCGACCCCGATCGATCCCTGCTGGGCGCGCGCCAGACCAAACCCAAGGGTGCCTAACAGAGCTAAGACCAGGGCCCACGCGAAAATGACGCCCCATCTTCGCGGTTGTTTTGTGTGGTTGGTTTCAACTGGATTCCCTTCCGTCATTATCATTTCCTGATTGGATTAAACTTCACCCGCCGCATCATGCGCGCTCGAAGATCGTCCGCTGTCCGCCTATCTGTCTCGCTTTTGTAGTTCCTCCTCCAGACGGGCAATGTAGGGATCATCGGGTGAGATCGACGCGATGGGGGTCTCCATTACGGCCTGTTGACGCCAACCTCTTACGACACGAAAGAGGAGATATGCACCCACCACAAATACCGCTGGCGGTAAGATGTAAACCAGCCAGTTCAACCCCCGTGCTGGGGGAGTGGCCAGCACGCGATCCCCATACTGATCAACGAAATATTGTTTGATCTGATCTTCCGTCCACCCTTCCGCGAGCTTCTGTCGAATGATCTCTCGCCATTGAACGCACGCTTGCGTCGGACAAACGTCGAGTGGGATGTTCTCACACACCGGACAGTAGAGTTGCTTGGCAATGGCGTTCACCTCATCGTCCGTCGGTTCGTGATCCTGCGCTGCTGCTACGCCGGAGAGGAGCAGGAGAAACAGCAACGAGATAGCTATGCTTAGGGTGAAAGTGCTCTTTTTCATCATCTCAATCCACCGATTTTAGACCGAGCGGTTGCAGCGCGTTTCTTAGCAAGCTTCAACACCGGTTCAGGTCCGCGATCCGGCCACGCCGCAACCATGGTCCCGAGGATAAAGACCAAACCACCGATCCAAAGGAAATTGACCAACGGGTTGTGGTAGACCTTGAAGGTCGCTCCGCTGAGCCCAATGGACTCCCAACCCACAAGCAACACGTAAAAATCGTCCTCTAACGTAGAGCGGACGCCAGGGATGGTCATCGGTTGCTGGGAGGAGTAGTAAAAATCTCTTCTCGGATAGAGTTCGCCTACATTCTTGCCGTCACGGAAGACCGAGACCACGGCGCGAGTCACATTACGACCGTCCTGGGTATCAAATTGAGTCAGTGATTCGTAGATCATGGTGTAGCGGTCCAGGGTGAGTTGCTCACCCTGAACGAGGGTTCCCTGGGTTTCTGTTTGAAAGATTTCAATACCGATAACACCCAGGACCATCAACACCACGCCCAGGTGGATTACATAGCCTCCATACCGTCTTCTGTTGCGACTAGTAAGTTTCCACAAAGCGACAGGAAGGCTCTCTCCGTGCCGTCGACGACGGGCCAATGCTCCACGCCAGAACTCATACAAGGTAACCAATGTGATCAACGAGATCACCCAATATCCAAGCAGGGCACCCAGGTTGGTGGTCCCTCGTAGTGCGGAAAAGAATGGCACCATAAATGAAAGAGCGAGCGGTTTCCACAACGCTCGACCGAGAAGCTTCCAGGAGGTCTGTCCAAAAACCGAGAGCGGTGCGATCGCCATGAGCAGCAACAGCCCTATCCCCAGCGGGCTGTTGGCGCGTTCGTAAAACGGCGGTCCAACGGTCACCTTCTGACCGGTAAACAATTCCGAGATCAAAGGGAAGATCACCCCCCAGAAACATACCGCCAGGATTCCCATGAAGAGCAGATTGTTGAACAAGAAGAGCGCCTCGCGCGAGACAATCGAGCCGAGTTGATTTTCGCTCTTGAGATCGTCCCAGCGTTTGATCAACAGGCTCAGCGAGGCGACAAAAGTCACCCCAATGAAGAGAAAGAACAACGGACCGATGGCCGATTGGGCAAAGGCGTGAACCGACGAGAGAACCCCCGAGCGGGTCAGAAAAGTACCGAAGATGACTAGCGCGTAGGTGAGGATGATCAGGATCACATTCCAACGCTTGAGCATGCCCTTCTTCTCCTGCACCATCACCGAATGCAGGAAGGCTGTGCCCGTGAGCCAAGGCATGAGGGCCGCGATCTCCACCGGATCCCATCCCCAGTAGCCCCCCCAACCCAGCACATCATAGGCCCAACGACCGCCCAGGATCAATCCGAGCGAGAGGAACAACCACGCGACCAATGTCCAGCGACGTGTGATGCGGACCCAACGATCGTCGGTTCGTCCGGTGACCAAAGCCGCGATGGCAAACGCGTACGGGACCACAAAAGAGACAAATCCCAAATAAAGGGTGGGTGGGTGGATGATCATCCCCGGATGACGTAAAAGCGGGTTCAGACCCTGACCATCGGAGGGGATCAGCGGGGTTGTCCCCCTCGGTTGGAAGAGAGCGGTTACTTGCCGACCTTCTGGCGTCAACCACAAGCGGGCAAAGGGGTTCTCAAAAAAAACTACCAATCCAAGAAAGAATGCCAGCGTGACCATCGTCACCACCACGACCCATGGCAGCAACTCCCGATCGCGGTGCCATTTTCTTATCCCCGCCGCACTGGCAAAAGCGGCCATCAGCCACGACCAGAAGACCAGCGACCCGGCTTGCCCGCCCCAAAGGGCCGTTACCTTCAAATACGTTGGCATGCTGTTGCTCGTCACCGAAGCCACGTAGTGGATCTGATAATCACCGCTGACGAGGAGCCAGATGATCGCCAACGCCGAAACCGTCACCAAGGGCCAGGTGAGCAGCATAGCATGGCGCGCGCTCTCGACATATCGAGGTCGGGCACGTCGTGCACCATATGCCGCAGCGATAGCACCATAGAGAGCCGCTAAAAACGCCATGGCCAAGGAAGAACACCCTACGTTCGCAATCAACTCAACAACCTCCCAATACGCTCGAAAGACGAAGGCTCAAGGACAGTCCCTACCACGCTACCTCTTCCTCCGTCTCTGACCACGTTCCCTGGTCTACCTTTTTGTAGGTAATTCTTCAATGCTTCCGATACAGCCCTTCTAGCGACGATCGATCGATGCACTTCTCGAAATTCCACTTTCTCTCACAAAGGCGGAGTAAGGGGTCAGCCCTCCTCTACTTGCAGGGGGATTTCCTCCTCATAACGCGTTGGGCACTTGAGGAGTAATTCATCGGCCACGAACACTCCGTCCATACCCATACGACCGGTGAGGATCGCCTGGGCTTCGTGGCGTAGCAAGTCAGGCATGGGGCCGACGTACAGGACATCCACTCGAGGTTCACTCGGATCGGTCACTGCCCTATGCAGAACCTGCGCTAGACCGCCTGCACGTTCAATTTCGTCCAGATCCGCTGGGACATTGACGATGGTAAAACGAAGCTCCAACGACTTGGCGTCATATTCGATCGTATCACCCTCAACCGCCCCTGAGACCTTGATGTCTCGATCAAGAGCCGATTCACCCTTCGTGAGTAGCTCCTCGACCGTGAGATAATACTGGGCGGCGGATTGAGTGGAGGTAACGATCAGGTAGATCACTGCAGCGACGATTAGAAAAACACCAATGAGTAACTTGCTTCGCCCACCAAATCCAGCACCCACATCGGAACGTTCGATATCACCCATTCAACAACCTCCAAACACTCCCGGTCAACGACTTCCCTCGAAATAAACCCGCGTCGTTTAAATCACCTTTCCAGGTGCGATCTCATGAAGAAGCCCTTTTCTTTCTAGAGAAGAAGACCTTCCTCTTCGCGTATCTTCTCACAATCACATTAACCGCAGATGAGTCCCGGGACATGATGAACCGTGATGATGGGCATCATCAAAAGACAACGAAACAGTGGAGGGGACAAAACATTACGGAGAACCATGGACCCGGAGCCAGAACGGTATCCCCCTGGATGGTCCTCCTTCAACGAGGGAGGACGAGATCACTGATCAGGAACCGATTAGTCTCATAAAAATCTGAATAGATTATTGACAATCGTTTCATAATCCGCTGACGAATCCCATTGAACCCTTTTGTGAAACCTTGTACAAAACGGGATAGGTTTATAGCGGGGGAGCTCACCCATTCGTATAGATCAAACACCCAAGAGTCTGAGGCTCCCCCGGCTCAAATCCTAGAGGGACGTGTTTTATGGATAGCGCGACAAGTTCATTGACGCAGTTGTGTGCCACAGCGCCGACAGAAGTAATCACTCACACCGGCCTGCAACCCGCATTGGTGACAGAAGACCGGCGAGGCATCGATCTCTCGACGATCCTTCGCTTCCTCTCTCGCTGACCGCTTCCTACGCGTACGAGGCTGAACAATCGCTTCTTCACACCTGAGCCGCAGGAAATAAAAACCGCCGATGGCGAGCAGGATCAAGCCGAAACCGCCGATCACCCAGGGCAACCAAAGACTCAGCTCTGGGGTGCCCCCTCGTGTGGTTGTCGGTCGGACGAGCGATGGACCTGGGGATACTAAGTCGATCGAAAGCGCCGAGCTAGACTTGGAGTAAGCCATGCTGATGGAAGAGTCCGTCGATGCAAGCGCCGGTCCGAGATCCCTCCGGTAATAGAAAAACCCATCTTCTTCGAATTGCCCTGCTCCTAGAGGAGTGATCTTCATCTCGCTTACACCCGCCGGTTGTTGTATCTCGTACGCGAAAGCCCCAAGCTCCATACCCCCGGGCCAGAGGAAAGTGAAATTCCGCTCCTGCTCTTCCATGCTCAGGGCGTCGTAATACTCCAACCACACCCCTCGAACTCCCGTCTCCACCGTGATCGTCGCCCAATCGCCTTCCACGCGTCGGGTGTACTCCGCATCCAGCAAGGCCCCATCCGCTCCGTAGATCGCAACTGCATTAGGCTCCCCAACATCGGCGGGTATCGGTAAATCGACGCTGGTCGGCAATGAGATATCGGATGGCAACGATGCTCGGTAGATGACCAATACCTCCGATCGGTCGAACTCCGGCCACAGTGCGACTTGTAAAAGTTCGAGGGAAGCCACGCCTACCATGGACGGAAGCCCACCGGAGAGGCCAGGTGTCGATTTTGAGTAGGAGAGGTCGATCTCAATGGTTGATGAAAC
>DUEW01000083.1 GCA_011174845.1 Anaerolineae bacterium
ACCTATCCCAGGGAGCCCTAACTTCACTCCAGGAAAACCTGGCCAGGTGCTTGATATCTCACGGGCTGAACAGCTCGTCGCTGATATCCTTCAACTACCCTACAATCGGCGCCTGACGTTGCCCATCGTGGCAGATTCTGCACCCCGACCGACCCTTGACACACTCGAAGTGTTATTGAAACAGAACATCGATGTGGCTAATTTTGATGGCCTGGCCGTTCTTTATATCGTTGACTTACGCACGGGGGAAAAACTCCACTTTGCGTATTTTGAGAACCAGGATATCCCTATCGATCCCGATATTGCGTTTACTGCGGCATCAACAATAAAGGTTGGGATAGCCACAGCATATATTCAATTTTTTGATGAGCCCTTTGACTCTGAAGCTGATAGATTGCTGAACGAAATGATCACCCGCTCCGGAAACGATCCGGCAGATTGGCTGATGGAGCGAATGAACAGGGAAACGGGACCCCTTCTTGTGACCGATACTCTCAATGAAATAGGTCTTGAGAGCTCCTTCATCGTCGCATGGTATCATCCCCCCGCAATTCCATTATCGGAGGCATATCCACAGACGCCAGGGAATCAAAGAGCTGACATTTATACCGATCCAGATCCCTTAAACCAAACAACCGCGTCAGAGATTGGCATGTTGCTTGGTGATCTCTACGATTGCGCCAATGGTGGTGGAACACTTTTGGCTGTGTTTCCGGATCAGGTCGATCGAGAGGAATGCACAACGATCATCAATCTCTTAGCTCAGAACACAATCGGCGTTCTCATCGAAGCAGGTGTACCAGAGGGTACGCGTGTCGCTCATAAACATGGTTGGACATCCTCACCGTTGGATATGGTCAGCGATGCCGGTGTTGTGTTCTCTCCTGGAGGTGATTACGTTCTCTCGATTTTCCTGTGGAACGAACAGGAGATGGTTTGGGAACCGACTAAAAACCTTGTCGCCGGTCTTTCTCAGGCGGTCTATAACTATTTCAATCCCCCTATTGAATAGGATGTGTTCGTTCTCCAGATCCACATCATTCAATGAATGAAAAAATCTATCCTGTGATCCCTGATGTCATAGTAGAGTAGGCGTATGTAATTCTGCGTCAGAGCGTGATTTGATTGGGAACGTTGCTTGTTATTGGGGCATATGGGTTTGCATCTGGAGGTGGCCATTATGACCAAGGTCATTAGCGTTCATGAATACGTCATCAAACCTTCGGTGGAAGGTGGGTCGTTTGAAAGGGCTATCCTAGAGGCTGAGGAGCGTGGGCTATTCCAATTGCCGGGACTGGTTGGCTATCATATGGTGAAGGGGATCAAAGGTTCGCGGATCGCATGTTACGCGGCGATTTGGATTTATGAGGACCGACACGCATGGGAACGACTTTGGGGTTCTCCAGAAGATCCAAAAGAGAGGGATGAGTATCCCGTCAATTGGCGAATTTGGGAGGATGAAATCCTCTCGCCCTTCCTAACTCAAGAACCAGATAAGATCCAGTTCACCGCATACGAAGCGTGGTTGAGCTCAGGATAAAGGTATTTGGTCCTTTGCTCAATTAAGAATGACCCGAATGTGAATCGGGGTGAGGGGATCTCAATATGGATGTGAGGGCAATTCATGCCGTCTCGCACCCCGTTCGGTCCGCGAGCTCCGTCTGCGCGGGACGAACGGCCACGGCCCACCGGGGTGAGACAAGCGGCGTGCCGCCGGCTGTAAGTGCCGAGTGATTTTCCCGGCGTTTCGCGGCACGAACGGTGAATTGCCCCTACGATTGTTGGAGATATTATTTTGATGCTTTTAATCGCAGAGATCGTAAGTAGAGATGAAGCAGAAAACAACATAAAACTTTAATCTTACTTGTGGCATTAGCGGTGAACTACCCATATAAAGATTCATTTACGAAGCAAACGCACTTCGAAGGAACACTACCCCAAGGTAAACCATGAACCCACCGGTAAGCATGATCAAGAGACGGTATCGCGTGTCAGTCAACCAGGGACGACTTGCATTGGTTGCTGTCGAAAGTGTTGTGTCCCAAGCGAAATCGGCAAGAATATGACCCAAGTAGAATGTACCGATCGCGGAATACCCCAAAGATAGAGCTTGTGATAAGTATCCAGCTGCTACGGTAACCCACCAGGTGTACCAGAATGGGTTCGAAATCGTGGTGATAACTCCAAGTGCAATTAGGGAGAACGGTGAGCGTTTTGTCAGCTGGCCCTCCACTTGAGGTAAATGTACCCTGCTCTTCCAGGCTGAATAGATATGACTCGTACCGATCCATAACAAAACGAATCCCCCGGCGATAGCAATCACAATTCTCACAACTGGGGTTGCCATACCCGTGGTAAATCCCACACTGATGAGGAGGACCATCAGCAATTCAAGAAAGGCGTGACCGCTTGCCACAAGTGGTCCTACGCGCCATCCACCTCTGGGAGCTTCGGAGAGGATTGCCGCAGTAACCGGTCCTGGGGATATTACCGCGCCGAAGGAGATTACGAAGGCAAAGACAAGAACTTCCGGCAGACTTTGTGCGGACAACTTAAATCATTCCCTCAAGAAGACTGCTGAATAAAAACGATAACCTAAGGGGTAAAGCGGTATTTATTGGATTTAAGCTTGCAGCCACACCCAACAGATACCTTTCCCATTTTCCCATGTAGGTTTTTTCAATGCAGTCGAGGAAGGACGTTAGCGGCTATTGTAATTATTAAAATGAAATGAGGGAAGAAAGCCTGTGAATCAAGCTCTTATGAATCGCTTCATGTTAGGAAAGATAAGGGATTTCCGCTTACCCTGATTTAGCGAGCTCATGTTGGCGGTCTCAAAATGACGATGGACCTCACGTAACGCTCTCACTTGCCAATCGGGAGGAGGCTGGGTGAAGGCTACCAAGCAAACAGTATGTAAACCAGGAATCAGTAACAGGGCCGAGCCATCCTCGATTTGGGTAGCGTACATCCGATCAGAGGAGGCGTCTGGTTTGGAGCTTCTGAAAGTGCTGAGTAATGACATGGAGGCTTCGGCAGGCGCAGGCATTTCTCCTTGAAGGAAAATCCGTTCGCGAGATTTAATATCATATATGCCCACACTGATGCATGTGGCCTCGTTTAATTGCATGAGGAAGGTCGTCTTTCCCTCTTCGAGCACCACCTGCCAACGGTCACTATCGGGATGTGTTTCCCGAAGTCGTAACGCAACCTCCCTCTGCTCGAGATAGTGCTTCCGGATCGCATTGTATTGTGAGGCGTTAATATGACCCCGTTTGTAATCCACTTTCAAGCGTTCATATTTACTATTCAGCTCTTCTAGCTTTTGCTTGAGATCCGGAGTCAGGTCCGAGGGAAGCGTAAGATCCTCTTCAGCCTCGGTCTCGAGTGGACCCGTATCTACAACTTCTAGCTCCTTTGGTGGACCCTCGGGTAGGGGTTCTTCGATGACGGGTAGTTCCTTCCCCTGTGCGAGTTGATCAACCAAGAGCTCTTTCTCGCGCAGTAACTCCCTGGTAGCACGAAGTTGGCCTTCACTTATGAAGCCATCACAGAATGCGCTTGCTGCTGAGAGGAATTGTGCGCGCGCATTCCTTAGCCTTTTAAGGGCAGCATCAAGCTCTGGATCCATTCTCTGGACCTCGGTATGTGAGGAGTCCGAGGGATCTGTTTGCGCCTCGGTCGAGCGCGTGGGGGAATCCCAAGGATGTTTGGACGGATTATCCATACGATTTCATCATAGCATGCTGTTTTTTTCGCCGTGAGAGGACAGTTGTACCATCAAACCGAAAGGGTCATGACACACTCTAGGGAGTGCGGTATACTCATCGTCGTGTTTGCCATGGGCGCCAGTCCCATCCATGTGCAGGGATTGATCTAGCTACAAAATGTGTGAGTTATGTCAACATTAATTCGGTTTTTCCTTCTAATTGTCTTTTGTGCGATACTTCTTGGATGCACTTCGAGTGAGGAGACGCTTTCTACACCGACTCGATCGGGCGAGGAAGTCATTGGTACTGCGAAAGCTAATGCTGAGCTAACACGTCAAGCGACCTTCCAGACACCGCCTCCGACACCTATACCGCCTTCTCCCACTGCCACTCAAGCGACACCTACTCCTGAACCTACTGAAACTCTAGGTCCACCTATCGTAACTGCGGATTACAACGCCTATGTCCGCGATGGACCGGATGAGGTATACAACCACATCGATTTCCTCCTTGAAGGACACACCGCTGACGTTATCGGTCGCTATGATAACCCTGTCAGCGGCACATGGTGGTATATTCAACGGAGCGGGGAAGGCAAAGACGGATGGGTTTGGAGTGGAGCGGTCACCCTAACGGGTTTCGCTGATGGTGTGCCATCACTTGAACCTCCACCATCGCCTACCCCGTCTGATTAGATCCGCTCGGTTTTAGTGATGGCTAAATTATATCCGGCTGAATTCCCACTTTAAAGCAAATCTTAAAAGCCGTTTCGCGAACAACTTACCTACGCGAGACGGCTTGTCACTGGGTATGGGTTAATCGGTTCGTACTTATCCTCAGCAATCCAATCCTTGGTTCCCGAGGAGAACGTACCGAAAGTCAGAATACTGCCTGCTTTGTGCTGGGAATCCGTTCTGCCGCCCGTTCATCCTGATCGAGACGCCCCTCTACGCTTCTATGCCAAATCTAAAGTAATTTCGTGATCCCTAGTGCGATCCACGCCACCAGTGACCAATATAGAGCATACTCGAAGAATGAGAAGACGAGAACCGGTAAGGGGCTTAAATTCTGTAACAATGGAACCTTCTCGAGGATTCGTAAGCCATAAATTGCGAAGGCATGTTCGACAATGCCATACACGCCACCGAGGAAAGTAAATATCCATATCACAGGTAGACTTTGGCGCGAGGCTATCCACCATAAACCCAAACCTATGCAGCCATAGAGGATGAAGCTTAGAGGGGTCAACGGGCGTATCCAAGCAGGGTAGAAGTAGCCGTAGTATAGGTCCCAGTATCCGAAGATGAAGAACACACTCAAGACGCCCCAGAAGACGGCCGAGGCAACAGTGATCGGCAGCAAAGAATCTTGAAATGTGTCGTGTTTAAAGGTGAAATGCAAAGGGATGGTGACGATGACCGCCAGAAGAGCAAATATAAGTGTACTCAATCTGAGATCATGGGGTGTCAATTCTATTGACATTCGATCGCCCATGTATTTATGATCCCAAACACAGTGACGGGACTCTTGGTCAGCAAGAGCCCCGTCATTTTGATGTGCTTAGCGGTGGAGATTTTGCGCGGCGACGAAAGACAGACCTTTTTCTGTTAGCTCCCAGGCGGTGCGGTTAATTGCATCGAATTTGTCGTGGAAATTCAGTGTTAGATGGTCCCAATCGCCGGAGTTGATGATCTCTTCTTTATCGCGGAAGTAATCGAGGATATCGGTCGGGTGCTCCCGGGTTTGATCAATTTCTGGATCCCCGCCCTCATGTTTGGCTGAGATGTTGGCCACATGATCGGCGATCTCCAGAAGTTCATCTCGACGGTTATAGGGCTGACGGACGATGCTTTTCCACGTCTCAACAATATGATGCTCGAATCGCACAACGTCTTCGAAGCCGAATGATTTTCGAAATTCAGCAGTGATTTCCATGCATTGGTTATTGACGGAGTTGCTCCAGTTAAAACCAATCAATGGAGAGGAGCCATCATCGCGGGAGAATAGCTTGGCTCCTATGAGGGTCCATAGAGCAGCATAAGGGTTGTCGTTACCCATAAAAACTGAGATCTTGAACTCAATATCCACTCCCAGCCGATGGAGCAAATAGCCAAGCAGGACGGTGCCGGGATTGACATTGAGAACCTGTCGTATACCGTAATTGGTGTAGTAGTAGAGGTACTCGTCAAGCCATTTCAAAGCGTATTCGTTTGGTTGGCCAACTCCACCGAAGTATCCGGTGATGGTCTCCGGGCCACCTAGGTGAACGTTAGATCCATCGGTTCCCTTGGTATCGAGCGTCTCGACGAAACTCGCTCCGATAATTTGCATTGCGGCAGCGAAAGCTGGTAGATCACCATCGGCCTCCTGCTCCTTCATCTTTCGCACCTTGATGAAACGCCCCGGCATGAGCGATCCTTCCTCGATCGACCATTTTGCTGCCTCGTTGACCCAAGGGAAATATTGGCAAGCGCTGATTTCTAGGGTCACAGCGAAGTCGTCATCGAAACTCATCCGATCAGCTTTCTCACCAAGAACCTTGCGACGGTAATCCGCGACGCTGATGAATGCTCCTGCGTCGCGTTGTTCAATGAGCCAATCCAAATCCTTAAGGTACACAGGATTCGACTCGGATACCCGTTGGCGGAGTGATGATAACTTGCTCGCTTCGGCTGCCTGACGGTTGATCTCCTCCGGTGAGCCATATTTTGCTACAACCTCGAGGAACTCACTCATCACGGTCATCTCCGGATCGAGGAGAACGTTGTTGATATCTTCTAATCGGCTGGTGGGTATTTTGAGCAGGTTTTGGAGTTTCTTGTCCACAGGTCCTCCTGAGATGTGTTTGAAAGTGTCGAAAATCGTTTATCAGAAGAGATCAATCAAGCATTTGGAGTAATTCGTTATACTCCTCATCTGGCATGCCGAACCAATTCTCCGGCTGCGGAAACTTTCGACCCGTTACCTCCTGAACGTACTGCTTTAACCCTTCGAGGATGATCTCTCCGGCTTTGCCGAAGACCTTGGCCATGCGCGGTTTGAATTTTGGATATAAGCCGAACATGTCGTGATAGATGAGCAATTGACCGTGAGCGTCTAAACCAGAACCGAGACCGATGATGAAGCAATTTTCTGCTCGCTCGGTAATTAATTTGCAGAGTCTATCTGGCACCAACTCGAGCAGAATAGCGAAGGCACCGGCATCTTCTAAAGCCTTGGCATCATCGATGATCTTCTTCGCTTGTTGCGCTCCTTTTCCTTGCAAACGGAAACCTCCCAAAGCACTGACGCTTTGGGGTGTGAGACCTAAATGTCCCATCGCAGGTATGCCAGCCGCGGTAATGCCTGCGATCCGATCTGCCATCTTGACTCCGCCTTCAAGCTTGATCGCGTCACACCCGGCTTCAGCCATGAACCTTCCAGCACTTCGTATGGCGGTTTCTACGCTCGGTTGGTAGCTCATATACGGCATATCGCCGATCAACCATACATTGGGTGCGCCCCGTCTGACAGCTTGTGAATGTCGGATCATGTCTTCCATGGTGACTGGTAGGGTACTATCGTAGCCAAGCATGGTCATTCCAAGACTATCCCCGACGAGAATCATATCTACCCCTGCTTGTTCCTGGAAGAAGGCTGTCGGGTAGTCATAGCAGGTAAGAAATGTAATTGGCACCCCATCTTCGATCTTTTGAAATAACATTGGTAGGGTGACCTTCTTGCGTTCAGACATGTTTATCCTCCGATGACATGAATCCTCAAAGCATGAGAAATTCGCTCATAGCAGATCGGATCGAATCAGTCTATCCTCATCAATGGGTATCCCTTACCTTCCGTTCCTATCAAGGGGATGTTTGCTCCGAAGTAAGTCTAAGTTAAGACGAGTCTAATCACAAGTTGTTGTAGGCATTATCCTAGGTATCCCGCCGCACCCTAAAGGGGTGGCCACATTGTCTGCTGAAACCTCCGCTGTAGCCGCAGGTTTCAGCCTGCGCCTCTTTTCGCACCCTAAAGGGGTGGCCCCACATTGTCTGCTGAAACCTCCGCTGTAGCCGCAGG
>DUEW01000084.1 GCA_011174845.1 Anaerolineae bacterium
AACAACATCCAGCGGTTCTATATCGACGGCGCGGCAACCTCCACGTCCTATTCCGAATCGATTCTGTACAGCGGTCTTGGCAGCGATACCAATTTGGGCAGACACGCGGACGGGAACACGAACTTCGACTTCGACGGGAATATCGATGAGGTGCGGATCTCAAACGTGGTCCGTTCCGCCGACTGGGTGGCGGCGCAGTACCTCTCAATGACCGGCGCCTTCATCGTTCCATACGGAACCGAGGAACCGTCGACAAGCTACTGCCCTGCCACCGCCACGCCCACCGATACGCCAACACCGACAGACACGCCGACGGATACGCCGACGGACACACCGACACCTACAGATACCCCAACAGACACACCGATACCTACGGATACACCTACAGCAACAGCGACAAGTACACCCGGTGGAGCAATTGTGATCACTGGAACGTGCACTATTGCAGATACTACCTCATCTGTGAATTGTCCTATTACGCCAGCATTATCGGATGTCACAAAGACATTTATGATCTTTCAGGCAACATCAAGTGACGCCAATCCACGAAACGCCAGCGTTCGTTGCTACATCACCTCTACCAACAACATCACTTGCGATCGTTTTGGTACAACTGGAACAGTCAATATAGCTTGGCAAACAGCTGAATTCACTAGCGGTGTTACTGTAGAACACTTGACACCTATCTGTAATGAAGATGGAGATGGTGATCCTGATACTACTAATGTTTCCATCACACCTGTTTCTAATATGTGGAAAACCTTTATTCTCTACAGCCACAAGACCAATGGAGTGATCTATGACAACAATGATCCTCGTACTATCCGACTTACAAGCGATTCGAATGTAGAGATCCGGCAATCTGGTTTTGGTTTCTGTGAATTGGTGAGTGAAGGAGCATTGCAGGTAGTTCAGTACAATAATGCTTCAGTCACGCGTGGGACAACAGGTGTGATGATAGGCACAAGCCTACCTGTTACAGGTCTATCTTCTGTAAATGTATCTAATACGATGCTGCTCTACTCTTATCGTTACACAGGAAATGGCCCACAGATGTGCGATAGGATGGTAAGGGGCGAAATCGATAGTAGCACATCGCTTCGCTTCACACGCGGGGATGGGGCAATCGGATGTGATGGTAACAGCATCGACGCGATTGCCTGGGAACGGATTGAGTTTACAGATGGCACTACTGTGCAACAAATAGAACCAACGATGGCAGCTGGAATTGGAACTACGAATGTGAATATAACCTCTGTAGATCAAGGAAAGACAATTGTGTTTTCTGCTGGTCAACACACAGCTGGCCAAAGCCATGCTGAGGGTTCATACTCAGGTAATGATGTGATTGGTGCGATGTTAGGCAGGCATGCGCTTACCTCTTCAACGAATCTGCAAGTTGTAAGAGATGACACAAATGGTACGGCTAGGTGGACATCGTATGTCATTGAATTTCAGTAGATTTGAGTGGTAAAGATTTAGGTGTAGATATTATGTGGAGAGCAGTGGATGATGTGGGGGATAATTAATTATCGGACAGCATATTGATAAATAGGGGACACGCATAAGCTGGTTTACTCGGAGCGTTAAGAAGGATTTCCCATATACATTGGAGATAGAATCGGCTCTCGTATAGTTTTCTATACGCCTTGACAGATATGTTTAAGTGGAAACTGGCACATCTACCGTCCACTTGTGGATACAATTCTCGGTGGACCGAACGATCACACTTACGTTGTGGGCAGGGTCCGATAGCACGTCGTGGACCCCCCTAGGAACGACAAGCTGGACCGTAAACACCGGTGGGGCGTTTGATTTTCTATCCAAATCCTTCTCCACAAGCAACTACACCTTTGCCAGCGATGAACCCTTCCGATTAGAGGTCGACTTTGATGGGGGTGGGTATCCGAATGAACGGATCAGTTGGAATGGCTCCTGTAACGATTCACGAATAGAGGTGCCGGACATCAATTAATGTTATGGCAGTAAGGCCATGGATTGTTGTATTCAAGTGAGATTCTATGTCCAGAGCTGTCCTTAGAGGACAGCTTTTTGTGTTCTATCTTTGTACCATGATTATGTAGCAGCAGACTTTAGCCTGCGCATCAAAGCGCACCTTAAAGGGTGCGGCTACATCGGTTTATTTATCAGATAAAGCAATGCTGTGAGGGATAAATCGTTGGCCTTGATGTAGGGGCGGGGTCACCCCGCCCTTACACTCCCTCTGCGAAACCACCAGCGCCACTCACGGTTCTCCCATACGACCAGAATCGGTGCGGCGTTGAAGATCGAAGAGTAGGTCCCACTGAAGACACCGATCAGTAGGATCGCGACGAAATGCCTCGTTGTAACGCCCCCGAAGAGCAGCAAAGCCAGTAGGGTAAGCATGACCGTAAGTTGGGTGTTGATCGATCGGTCTAACGTCTGTACGATCGAGTGATTGACCAGTGTCTCAAAATCCAGCCTACGGTGGATCCGTTGGTTCTCACGAATGCGATCAAAAACTACAATGGAATCATGTACCGAGAAACCAATCACGGTCAGAAGGGCTGTGAGGAATAGGGCATCTACTTCCCAGCCAAGGAAATGCCCGATGATCGCCTCAACACCCACCACGACAGCTACATCGTGGAGCATGGCGATAATCGCCGCCAGACCGTAGCGGAAAGCATGTGGAACACCACGAAAAGCATACGTGATATATGCCAGGATGCCGACGGCAGCCAAACCGACGGCACCAACGGCTCGTTGAGCAACTTCAGTTCCTACGGATGGGCCAACGGAATCGAAACGCAAAACGGTGATCGGTCCGCCAAATCGCTTTTCCATTTCGCTCAAGATCGTTGTCTTGGTCCCCTCATCGATGTGTTTACTTCGGGCGATGATGTCGCTCGTGCCTGCGCTTTGAACTAGCGCATCGCCGATCTCAAGCGTTTCATAAAGTTCGACAACTTCAGCCGGAGCGGGGGGATTGCCAGAATCGAAACGAACTTCAAGCAGGCTGCCTCCTGTGAAGTCGATCGCAAGGGGGAGCCCCCAGAGAGCGAGGGCGATCATCCCGGGGATGATCACCAGAAGCGATATGCCAAAGTACCAATAACGCCTGCCTACGATGTTCAACATGTCGTGCTCCTAAACGCCAAACCAGCGTGGATGCTCGGTCAGACGGATGTTGTCGAGGACAAGGTGAAGGAAAGTTCGGGTCACGGTGATGGCCGTAAAGAGGCTGACCAACACACCAAGCGCCAGGGTGACCGAAAAGCCTTTTACAATGCTGGCCCCAAAGGTGCTGCCAAACCAGTACAAGATGCCGCAGGTTATGAGAGTTGAGAGATTCGAATCCCGGATGGAAGGCCAGGCTCGTGAGAAGCCAAGGTCGATCGCCTGGTAAAGCCTGCGACCAGCACGTAGCTCCTCTTTCATCCGCTCAAAAATTAAGACGTTTGCATCGACAGCGACCCCTAGCGAGAGGACAAAGCCGGCGATACCTGGCAGTGTCAGTGTGACTGGGATGACCTTAAAAAGGGCGAATGTGATCGTCGCATAAACAAGTAGCGCGAGGTCAGCCACCACGCCAGGGAGGCGGTAGTAAAGTGCCATGAAAGTCATCACGACACCCAAGCCTATGACGCCAGCTATCGTGCTTTTATCCAGCGAATCTTGCCCCAAGGTGGGACCTACGGTTTTGCTTTCCACCACTTTAAGTGGGACCGGTAGTGCACCGTAACGCAATTGGATAGCGAGGCTGTTTGCATTTTCGTAGGTGAAATTCCCCGAGATCAACGCACTACCTTCCGTGATAGGTTCGTTGATAAATGGGGCGGAGATTAGCCGTTTATCAAGTACGATGCCCAAAACGTCGCCGACATGGGTACTGGTATAGTCACTAAATATCTGTCCACCTTCCTCAGAGAATTCGATGGCGACGACGATCTCGTTGGTGTTGGGATTTTGGGTGACGTAAGCATTCTCAAGTTGAGCGCCAGTAAGAACGGTATGAAAAACCTTTGGCGTCGGTGAGGGGCTGGGCGTAGTGACTATGGTTTCTGTTGCCGAGATGGCTGGGGTTGTGTCCGCATCAGGAGTGCTCTCGGTGGCTGTTGAACTGATGATCGGTGTATTTTCTGCCTCGGTGGAAGTTGGGGTTTCCGATTCTTCAATTACCAATGTCTGAGTTGGCACAGGTCTGCCAAAGTCAGTGATCAGAATCTGGTTCCCATCAAAGTAGGCGAAGTCCGAACTTGTCATTTCAACGAATTCCAACAGACCAGTTTCTTTGAGCGTATCGACGGCCTCCTCCGGGTTACCAATACCTGGTAATTCGACGAGAATGCGACGAGAGCCCGCGACTTGAACAATGGGTTCTGTGACCCCCAATCCATTGACGCGATTTTCAACGATGTTTCGAACGGTGCTCATCTGGTCGCTGGTAACTTCGGTATCTTCTGGCAGATCGGCTTCGAGCAAGATGCGAAGCCCTCCCTGTAAATCCAGGCCGCGGACAACTTTGATGTCGCGATCGATGGACCCTATATGTATGCCAGGATTGGTGGGGAGCACGACCCAAACGGCAGCAGCGATGAGAATGAGAATGAGAATTAGCCGCAATGTGTAACGTTGTTTCATTCGGTGGTTCACTCCTCAGTTCCAAGAAAAACCAGCCGCTCCTAGTTGCCGACCTCGGAGGGCTGGCACAGCGGAATGATTATACTCGTTATGAAAGCGACTTTGCAACATAAGGGGATTTCAGATTGAATTCGTCTCTTGTATCATTCGCAGGAGCATATCAGCCAGGAATCTACATAATGAGGTTCTATTAAGAACGTTGTTGGGGAAACCGTTCGATAAGCTCAGGCGAAGCCAGCCAGCCGCTCTTACATAAATCTGTTGTCCTGAGGCAGTCGAAGGGTTTTGGTTTAGAATGTAATTTCCTCTTATGTCACTCGGAGGGGCATCGCGACGAGGAACTCCTAAGATGAAGGTATTGAATACGGTACATCATAGGTATTCTCCCCCTTCGGGTACGATGCCGTCGCGCCTAACGGCGCTCAGAGGTTGTGAAATAATTATAGTATACGGAGCCATCCTGGCCAGGGATGAGTTTCAAAGGGCAGGCTCATGAATAGTGGATCCTATTCATGTGCAATTC
>DUEW01000085.1 GCA_011174845.1 Anaerolineae bacterium
CGCCTCCTCTACACGCCCCAGGTGCATTTTCCAATTGCCGGCAATGATTGGTTGTCGCATCGACGGTACCTTCCTAGTGAAAGAGATTCTCAAAATACTCCATCACTTGTCCTTGAGCGGGAGTTTACCGGTAAAGGCAGGCTTTGGAAGCCTGGATTTTTGTGAGGTTTGACATTGGATGAGGAGGGCAGCCTATCATCCGTGATCGACAAAAAAGCCATTGAGTCAGGTTGAGGTTGTAACGAAGAGGACATCGACCGCTTCATCAGGGATTCATTCAAGCTGCGATTGTCTATTTGGTTACCCCGATTTTTCCGACGATTTGGGGATTTCGTCTCTGCTTAACAAGCCGATGGCATCGACCATGTTGCGGTTGAAGATCATTGCTACGGCTTCACCTCGAACGGTGGGGAACAAGATGGCGCCCAATTCTGCGCTGTAGAGTGGGATAAAGATGCTATCCCCTTCAAACATCAATGAGCCGAAGCTGAACTTTCCCGGGGTTTCAACAAAGCCACGAAGTTCATATCCACCCATGACGATCCGTACCCAATGAGGAACGGTGGTCGTATAGCCTCCCCTGACGTAGGTTGTTGGGCCGAGTTCTACTCGGCTGCTGAGCAAAATTGTTACGATTTCACTCTTGACAAGCCAGAGGGTTGGGTGGCGAGCCACCATTCTGCCTGGTTGATGGAGGCGCATTAAGTGTGCCCCGTCAATTTCAACATAGGAGGTCGTCGGGATATTTAAGTACGTCAGTAAACCTGTGGCACCAGGCTTCATCCGCCCCAGGACGCGGTGGCTGGTTGTGTAGATCTCTACCGAAATTGCCTTCGTGGCCATGGTCGTGCTCCACTCATGTTATCGGAAGGGCGAAGGTTATGGCGCTGCTTGCGGGAGTTTGTTCGTACCACAGAATCCCACCCATACTTTCGACAATCATCCGTATCTCGCCCATCGAAAGGCCAGGACCCATCTGCCCAACCGATGGATCGGTGGTGATGTCGGTAAGGGCGCGTACGGTATCGGATGATAGTCCAGCGCTTGAATCAGAGACCCTGATCGCAGCCCATGTGCCATCTTCTGGTTTGAGGTTCACCGGGAGCGGGAGCCCATCGCTCAGCCCGTTTTGCACCTCAAAGCGATTGGTTTCCAAGATAATGTGACCTCTATTTGTACGGCGGATCGCAGCTGATATGAGCGTTTCAATGACCCGCCGCGTGCGACCGCTGTCACCACGGAAGAGAGGAATAGGCAATCCATGTTCGACGACCACCCCCAGGCCTTTTTGCTGTGCGCTTAATCGATACTCGTTAGCGACTTGTTCGATAAGCTCGGTCAGATTGATCAATTCATAAGTCTCGTCAGCGGTGAGCGTCGCGACAGGAAGTGCTCGGAGGCCTTGAAGGTTCTCATGTAATTCCTGCAGCTTCTTGAGCTGCATTTCCCCCATCACTTTCGGTGTCGCATCAAGGAGCGACGAAAGGGTTTCAATTGCCTCTTCCAAGCCATCGATCAGGCTGGGTGGCGCGGCGGCGATCGAGACGTCAGTTGGTGGGGTCGGATGAGCTTGTTGGATAAGATTTGCTTGCTCCAGCGCGACGCCAGTCCAATGGGCGAGTGCGGTGAGTAATGTCAGGTGGTGCTCGTTGAAGGCGATATGGTTCATTCGGTGATAAACGCCCAGCACGCCAACCACGTTATTCTTTAATCGGAGAGGGACTTTGACCAGGGATTGTACTAAGAAACCAGTCTGTACTTTGACCGGACCCGCCTCGAAAGAATGCTGGCGGAGCATAGGTTTACCGGTGGCGAACACTTCACCAACCAAGGTGTCTTCCACCCTCAGTCGTTGCAGCGTAGCGTGTCGTTCCCCCGCGTGTTTGCTTGCACGTAGCACCAATTCGTTGCTATCGTGTTCGGCCAGGTAGATGCTGGCCTCTTCGGCATCCGTAACGAATGCCGCCGCCTCGACCACCCGCCGAAGGATAGAGTCCAGATCTCCAAGGCTGACAACTACCCGTCCGATCTCGCTCAGTAAGCGTATCTCCTCTGAACGACGACGAACTTGTTCGCGCATCCCTTCCAATCGTCGCGCTAAGATTCGTGTATTGGTTTCCAACGAGCGGGTCTCACTCAATTCATTGATGGCCTGGCACAACTCGTTTGGGCGGTAGGGTTTAAGCAGAAAGTCGTGGACACCGAGACGGAAAAGATCACGTAAGCGGGAATGTGGGATATGAGCCGCCAATACTAGCGCTGGTGCCTCCTCGCCGCTGTTGCGCTGGTTGCGCAAGCCAGCGAGAGGATCACCCCGCAGTTGGGTTACATCCACAATCAGTACGTCGGGGGGAGGGGATTCATTGCCAACAATCCAGGCGTGAAACCCGGCTGGTTTTAGAACTCGATCGACCAGCGATCTGGCGTTACTTTCTACATCAGCGATCACGGCCACACGGGTAGAAGCTTGGGATTTATTGGTTTCATGCATACCGAGTTACCTCTACTGATGGAGACTGCCCACCCCTTTGTCCTCCCTGCGTCCTTTCGCTGGTGAGATTACACAGTCGACGGACTTACAAGATTTAGTACTATCGCTGGCACCTGTTTTGTCACACCTACACGATCTCGTATATAACTTGTGAGTTCCCCCCATAAACCTTCCAGTAGCTAGGCTCGCCGCTGGGGATCGACAGAGGTTGTGGAATGATCTTGGTCAGCAATCGTTCGAGGTTGGTGCAGTTTTCGCTGTGATCCAGGCTTCATTTCGAGCATCGCTAGAAGATCGGCTACGGCGTCGGAATCATACTCCCGACGACCACAAACATCACACACCCAAGCCGGGAAGTCGGGGACACAAATCGGTTGGCCGTCTTGGAGCGTAAAGAAGAATGCGTTATCAAGTTGCAGGGTGCCAATCTTGCATTCGGAGCATGTGTGTTTTGGGTCCCTTTTCATGCGCTAAACACCCGCTGTCGCATTGTGTTTCCTTGTCTTCCCCAACGTGTGTAGCATTCCTTTTAATCCCTCTTATTTAACTAACATGATGTCCCTACAGCTACTGGGTTGCTGGCTAGGGGAGTGAGGCGGTCACCGTTGATATCCAGAGCAACACAGTCATGAGAGATAAGGGACATGTACAGCCTCTGGGGCAGATATATGGCTTCTATGGTCATTCTAACACAAGGGATCAATATCAGGTGAACATGAATTTTCAATGCTCTGCGGCAATGACCAGGTCATAATGGGGGATCAAACCGATTGTTTCTATGGGCCAATAGACGAGCGTCGCTTTCCCGATGATTTCATTAATGTCCAACGGTCCCCAATTTTGTGAGTCGGAGGAGTTGTTCCGATTGTCGCCAAGGACGAAGACCTCATTCGGTGCGATTCTCCACTCACCATGGTATCGGGGTTCCTCGGCAAGATACGGTTCTTCTAGTATGGAGCCGTTGATGAGAACCTGTCCCTCGCGGATGGTAACGGTGTCACCCGGCAGCCCAATCACACGCTTGATAAAGCGGCGTCTTGGATCGGAAGGGAAGTGAAAAACGATGATATCGCCGCGCTGAGGCTCTTGCCAGCGGTAAGCCAACCGGTTCACGACAACAAACTCACCGTCATGGAGGTTGGGCTGCATGCTGATGCCCTCTACACGGATACGAGCAGTTGCGAGGTTGACCACAATGAAGAGTAGAAAAGCGATCAGCGTGGTTTGGAGAAGCTCCCCCAACACACGCAGCATTTGGCGCCCCAGGCTGGGTGATGAAGTGGCGCCCCACTCCGGGGGCGCGGGTTCAATTGCAGGAGGGCCTGACATTACGGGAAGATTATATCACGCGAAGGCACGAATCGATTTGGGAGATGGGACCTATGCCAGGATTCAAACCTGAAGTTCACTGATGTTGACAGCATCTTAGGTGTACTACACAAGTCTAAACCTGGGGCTGAGGAGTAAGTTAAGTGTGAGCTATGCTGCAATCGAGCCCTTTAAGGCGCGCTGATACACAGGCTAAAGCCTGCGGCTACAGGCGAATGTAAAGTGGAGTGTTTTGATGCAGCCGCACCCTTTAGGGTGCGGCTACAGATTAGGGGAATCCTATTCATGGTGGCGGAACGTTCAAGTTGATGAACGGCGTCGAAAGGAAAAACGCAAGGGAGTCCCAATAAAGCTGTAGCGTCGTCGAATTTGATTTTCGAGAAAGCGCTCGTAGCTGAAGTGAACCAGATCAGGGTCGTTGACGTGGAAGAGGAAAGTCGGAGGATCGGTGCCTACCTGGCTTACATACACGATCTTCAATCGTTTGCCACTTTTTGTAGGCGGCGCATGAGTGCTTAGGGCTTGCTGCACCAGTCGGTTCAATTCGCCAGTTGGGATGCGTAGGAATCGTTCCTCTTGGACTCGCAATGCTGTAGGCAGAACTTGCCCGACGCGCTGTCCAGTCAACGCGGAGATGAAGAGAACCGGTACGTAGTCAAGGAAATTCAGTTGGTCACGAATGTGCTCGGTGTAGGTGGGCATGGTATGGGTATCCTTGGAGATGGCGTCCCATTTGTTCACCACCACGACGATGCTTTTCATCTTGTCAATCGCCATTCCACCGATATGCGCGTCTTGGGCGGTCACCCCCTCCATGGCATCGATCATGAGCAGGACAACATCGGAACGATCCATGGCTTTCAATGCCCGAATGACGGAGTACTTTTCTACACCCGGCTCGATACGGCCGCGTCGGCGGATGCCTGCGGTATCGATGAGGGTGATGGATTTTCCGTAATAGGTCAGGTGGGTATCGATCGCATCGCGTGTGGTGCCTGGAATTGCAGAGACGATCACTCGGTCCTCACCGA
>DUEW01000086.1 GCA_011174845.1 Anaerolineae bacterium
GCTTCGTCACGTAGTCGTCCGCACCCAATTCCAGTCCGATGACCTTATCGTCCTGATCAACTTTGGCGGTAAGAAGGATGATGGGTGTAGCTCGTTCCTTACGGTGCAATCGCATGAACTCGTAACCATCCATCTCGGGCATCATGAGGTCGAGGACGATGAGGTCAGGTTTTTCTTGTCGGGCGAGGTGGAGCGCCTCGCGCCCGTTCGAAGCTTTCACCACACGAAATCCCTCTTGGTCGAGGTAGGACTCGAGCAAGGAGACCAGCCGCTTTTCATCATCGACGACCATAATTGTGTTTGCCATAGTTCACCTGTCTACTCATTCTTTTAAAGATCATGACCTCGCTTTATCGAAACCCCTAGACCTTGTGATGTTCAAAGGGCTTCCGTCTCTCCTAGGATCATACCCGATAAATGTGAAGGTATTATGAAGATGAGATGGCGAATTTGTTGGGTCGTATCTAGCCATTCCATCAATCACCTTCATCCGCTGCGTGCCTTCTCCTGTCACTCGTCCAGACCCAACCAGTCGGAAACCAGTTGCTCTAGATCCATGTCTGCCGCATTCGGCAGTTCACTCAACGCGTCGATCAGCGAAGTGCGAACTTCCTCGAGATTACCGCCGTTGCTTTCAACGATCTCCGCCAGGGAAACACCCTCGGCCGTCATCGACCTGATTTCTTCGAGGCTTAAGCCGGTCGCTTCAGCTATCACGCTGTAAACCATATCAAAGGGGCGAAGGGCTTGATCTTGAACGATCTCACCCGTCTTCATCTCTAATGTGCGGATCACCGCCGTGATCAACATCCGATCCTGGAAGCTTCCAAGATCGTTTCCCGCAATCTGTGCTTGGCGTGTGGCCATCACTTCTGGATTCATACCCTCCGCGAAACCGTCCCCTGGACCTTCTCCAGGCGCCCCCTGCGAAAAGACAAAGGGCCCGCCCTGGGAACCTCCTTCCGGTGGTGTAAACCCCTCACCACCTCTGAAGCGTTCACCACGACTTGTGCTGAGTCCACCCTGACCGGAGAACAATTTACCTTCTTCCATCATGGTCGTTAAAGAATCTTCCGTTAGTTTCATCTCCGCAATGGCAGCGATCTGATCTGGGGTCATGGTGTCCTGGATCTGGTTGTAAACGGCCTCGATCTCCAACGCAGCAGCCGTATCGCTGTTGGTCAGGCTCTGCGCGGCCCGCCATAACGGCAACAGCTCTGCCGCCAAGGTTTCATCGACCGCCAAATCCGTCTCTTCAAGCAGCAAGGTCCCCGCGGCCAATTGACCCTGGATAGAGAGGGCATCAGTATAATCGTCTCGCAGACGGACCCCTTTTGATATCCCCGAGGATGCCTGGGCATCACTTCTTGTATCGCCGTTGGTGGTGCCACATCCCGCCAAGGTCCCCATCACCATCAACACCAGTATGAACAAAATTAACCTTCGCATTTTAATAAACCTCCTCACGCTGTGTTTCATCATTCATGCCGCAGTGCTTCGATGGGATCGAGTTGTGCGGCCTTGTTCGCCGGGTAAAAGCCAAAGAAGATGCCCACGAATGCAGCCGAAGTAAACGCTAAGAGAATCGATGAGATCACGATCACCGTGCGCATGTCACTGACATACCCGAAGATCCACGATCCGCATACGCCGGTCAAGACACCGATGAAACCGCCGGCCAGGCTCAGCAGCACCGCTTCCGTCAGGAACTGCCAGCGGATGTCATCCGGTGTCGCTCCAACCGATTGCCGGATGCCGATCTCACGGGTTCGTTCGGTCACGCTGACCAGCATGATGTTCATGATGCCAATGCCACCTACGATCAAAGATACCCCGGCGACCCACGCCAACAGGTTGCGGAAAGCGGCCGTCGTCGCTTCCTGGGTTTGGATGATGTCTTGTTGCGTCGTCACGGTGAAGTCGGCTGCCTCCAGGGACACATCATGTCGCTTGGCGAGCAGGAGCAAGATCTGTTGGATGACGTTGTCCATCACCTCTGGACTTTCGACCTTCACATAAATCACCCGCACCATATCTCCCATGAAATGCGCGAATTGGTTCGGCGTGAATTGTTGGAAGACGACGGTAATGGGAGTGTAAAGCTGAGAGTCAAAATCCACGCCGCTCACCATCCCCCGCTCGGAAAAAACGCCGATCACCGTCAGCTTGGTGCTTCCCACGTTGACCATCTGACCGATGGGGTCTGAGTCACCGAAGAGCTCCTGGGCCAGGGTGTCGCCCAGCACGACTACTTTCTGTTTGCGATCAACCTCTCGCTGGTTGAAGTAACGGCCTTCGTCGATCTCCATGTCCCGTACGGAGGGGAAATCCGCTGTGCTGCCCACAATAGTCACGTCCTCCAACGTGACAGCTCCAAACTTGACCGTCTCGGAGGAGGACTGCTCGACGACCATGGCTACCACACCATTGATCTGCTCGGCGATGGCGTAAGCGTCGTCGTATACCAGGCCACCCATCCTAGACACGAAGCCTTCCCTAGATGAGCCCATGGTAACTCC
>DUEW01000087.1 GCA_011174845.1 Anaerolineae bacterium
TGAAGAAAGAGCTCGTATGTGCGGCGCGAATCGCCTTCTGGAGTTCCGTCCTGGCCTCATCTATTGTGGTGGGTTTTGAAGAGAACGTGGCTGTATGAGGACCTTCGGTTCCGATGGTTACGTCGATCACAGGAGCCTTAGAGGTCAGGGTTGGGAAGGTAGATAGATCTCCTGAAGCAACGCTCATGACTGATGAAACCGATGCGGTATCCAGTTTCAACTCCCTCACCGTGGCAACATCACCGGATGAGGCTGTGAAAGATACCGCGGCAGCAGGGGTTCCAGCTACCACGATAAGGTGTTTCTTCGTCTCATCTGTTGCAACACGTGCCCCGGTAAAGGCAGGGCTGGTATGTGCGGCGCGGATCGCGTTCTCGAGTTCCGTCCTGGCATCATCCAAGTTGGTGGGTTTTGAAGTGAATTTGGCTGTATGAGGACCTTCGCTTCCAATAGTTACATCGACGGCCGGAGTAGCTGAGCTTAGGGTTGGAAACGTCGACAGATCTCCCGAAACGATGCCCATAGCTGATAAAGCCGAGACTGCGTCGATTTTGAGCTCCGTCACCGTGGTCGTATCTGTCGCTGCCTTGAGTGTGATCGCGGCAGCAGGGGTTCCAGCTACCACGATGAGGTGCTTCTTCGTCTCATCTGTTGCAACACGTGCCCCGGTAAACGAAAGGCTGGTATGAGCGGCGCGAATCGCTTTCTCGAGTTCCGTCCTGGCTTCGTCTATTGTGCGGGGCTTTGGATCGAGAGTGGCTGTATAAGGGCCTTCGCTTCCAATAGTTACATCGACGGCCGGAGCAGGTGAACTCAAGGTTGGAAACGTCGATAGGTCCCCCGAAACGATGCCCATAGCTGATAAAGACGAGACTGCGTCGAGTTTGAGCTCCGTGACGGTGGTAGCATCAGCCGATGGGACTGTGAAAGATACCGCGGCAGCAGGGGTTCCAGCTACCACGATAAGGTGTTTCTTCGTCTCATCTATTGCAACACGTGCCCCGGTAAAGGCAGGGCTGGTATGTGGGGCGCGGATCACGTTCTCGAGTTCCGTCCTGGCCTCATCTATTGTGGTGGGTTTTGAAGCGAACGTGGCTGTATGAGGACCTTCGGCTCCAATAGTGACATCGACGGCCGGAGTAGCTGAGCTCAGGGTTGGAAACGTCGATAGATCTCCCGAAATGATGCCTTCAAAAGCCAAAATGGATCTGGTGTCCAGTTTCAACTCTGAAAGTGTTGGATCATCTCCAGGGGTGAAAGTAGGACGGTAATTGGCCTTTGCAGGCCCGGTAAAAATCCTGAGACGATTTTGGAGAACCTCAACTCTCGCGGAGCTAAAAGCGGGGTTATCTGGTTTGGCTGAACGGATAGCTGCTTCAAGAACAGAGCGAGCCTTCGCAAGATCGGTCGGTTTTTCTCCGAAATTGGCGGTGAAGGTACCTTCAGTGCCTATGGTTACATTGACGGCCGGAGATGAGCCAGAGAGGCCGGGGAATATTGAAAGATCCCCAGAAGTTGTACCATTTTGTAACGGTCGATTAGTGCCGGTGGCAGATACGCGAATCAATTTAGATCCTGACGTCTCGTCGTTCACCACCGTTTCTATATATCCAGGGTGTGGAGGATCCATAGACAGGTTGCGGAATATCTCTGATCGGGCCATTCGTGCTACCCCGTTGTCGCTCACATATTCTGAAACGCCCAGGTTAAACAGGGAAGTCGGATTGGACGTGTTGTAGTCTACACTCACCCGCAGCGCGTTTCCCCAAGAACCTTCACTTATTGCTTCCACTGTAAAAGCCTTTGTCCCCTCAATTCCGTCTAAGATCTCTACGGTTGCCTTCCTACAGGAACCGCTTGCTACACGAACAACCCACGCTTCCCGTCCTCCATTGAGGAAGAATTGCTGAATGGCGTAACTGGCCTCACTGTTGGTGTCGAGCCCGCCAAATTCACGTTCGAAGTCACCCATGTTGAAAATTTGAACCGGATTGTTCATGGGTCCCCTTTTGAAATAGTCAATGAAGGCCGCGACCGACGTGCTGACACCCGTAATGGGGCGTACCCCGCTGGGTACTTCCTCTATGTAAACCCCAGGATATGTTGGTGTAATGGGCATTGGAAACCCTCCTTTCTCAATTGTTATCGATGCTGTCACCATAACATGGCAGCATTTGACCTATTTGTGGGTTCCTTGACCGCAGAAGTCACTCAGCCCTCTGCTTGAGGAGTGCTTGGATTTCTCCTCGCTTTCGCTCGTTAATTCGATAGCGCCCTTTTTCCTCAAGTACTAGCCGCTTTCTCTTGAGTTTCTTGAGTGCTTTTTTTACCTTTGGGCTGTGAAGTTTGATGCACTGCTCCAGTATCCACCACCCTGAGATTCCAATCTCCGTATCACTAGATTCGGGATGTTCATCCAGATAGGCCAAGATCTCATATTCGATGTTAAACTCTCCGGTTATTGACTGATCAGGTTTCACGCGCCGTTCTTCTCACTACTCCTTCAATTCGAAACATAAGATCAGCAACCGCCATGCCATCGATTTAAAATGGATCTTAAAATTCAAAGGACGTCTCCAGACACTGAAAAATCAAGAGTTAGAGAGGCTTCCCACTATTTTCAGTAGGTATTCTATGGAGGTGTGTTTGGGCTTAGGTAGGCTCTTTTTATCCTAGCCTTTCATAAGAAATGAAGGGAAGAGTCTTTTACTTGGGAGGCACAATAGTGGGATAAATTTGTCCTAAGGGGAGCAGATGATTATCCACGTTTGAAGCTTTGGACATCAATCTGATGTTTGCGGATCAGCTGCCAGAATGCTCTCCTATTTTTCTGGGCCGTCCGCGCAGCTCTTGAGATGTTACCCTGATGAGCAACTAAGAGCCCTTCTAGGTATGACCTCTCGAATTGAGCGATCGCCTCAGCCTTCTCTTCTTTGAACGATTTACGAGGCCTAATGGCTCTCCGGCTTGGTAAATCTATATCAGCGCCTGGAATGACTGCGTGCTCCGTTAGCACAACGGCTCGTTCGACCACGTACTCTAATTCTCGGACGTTACCTGGCCATTCATATAACACGAGTATTTGCATAGCCTCCGAACACAAGCCCGTTACCCGCTTGTTAAACTTAGCTGCGTACTTTCCTAGAAAATGTCGAGCCAACAACGGAATGTCCTCTCGTCGTTCCCGGAGCGCCGGGAGCATCAACGGGATAATATTCAATCGATAGTAGAGGTCCTGGCGGAACTTTTCTCTTCTCACCTCCTCATCTAGTTCGCGATTTGTCGCCGAAATGATCCGGACATCCGCCTGACGCACCTTGGGGGAACCAAGTCGCCGGTACTCCTTTTCCTGGAGAAGGCGCAAGAGCTTGACTTGTGCAGAAAGAGGAAGAGCGTCGATATCGTCAAGGAATAACGTGCCGCCCTCAGCCTCCTGAATCACCCCCCCCTGTGATAAGGAGGCACCAGTGAAAGCGCCCCGCACGTGGCCGAACAGTTCGTTCTCCATCAGCTCCGTTGGAATGGCTCCGCAGTCAACGGGGACGAAAGGCTTACCCATCCTCGGACTGAGATAATGGATCGCCCGGGCACACAGTTCCTTGCCCGTGCCCGTTTCCCCTGAAATCAGAGTGGTTGCATCGCATCTGGCGATTGCGGGGATTTTATTGATCACCGTGACGAAGACCGGGCTTTCTCCGACCAATTGCTTTAATCCAA
>DUEW01000088.1 GCA_011174845.1 Anaerolineae bacterium
TGCTCTACGACCGCATTCGCCGGCGCAAGGGCCACGCTGTGGCCGTCGGCGCCGTCGCCCGTCACTTAGCCGAAGCCACCTTCTGGGTTCTCACCAAGGCTGAGCCTTACCAGGATCCCATGAAGGTCTCGCCCAGGCAGGGGCAAGCGCGTGGCTAACTTGGATCCACTGAGATCCGTGAGTTGAATGCGACTCCCTTGCTGAACATACTCATGCCGCATAGACGGCGAATAGATGTTTCCGGGTAGACCGGCCTGATTGCTACTGGCAGATTAATTATGTTAAGGTGCTAATGACCTGAGATATCTTCGATTCCTATTAGACACTCTTGACACCAGCAGCGTTTTCATAGATGTTAGGCGGCTCTTCTTCTCAAGAATAGCGCTACGGGGAATAACAACACCCAGCAAATCCTCGCCAGACCCGCATCTAGAACAGCAACACCCATCGATAGCATGAAGATCGCAATAGTTGCAAGAGGCACTGACGCTTCCCGCCAGATCTGATGTCTGTCAAGGTTAGCGTCAACTAGACGGTGATTGCGTGCTGCGTACCACCAAAGGATCAGCCCAGATAGACAAGCCAAGATCATTGTAAGAGCGTAGAAACCGGTGGCTGTGAAGTTGACCGTTTCGCTCATAACTGCCGTGGGAAACGGTATGAAGGCAATCATCATCAACATGAGTAGATTCAGAGTCAGTAGTTGATTGTCTACTCGTTGTATGTAGAGAAACTTGCGATGATGCGAAATCCAAGAAAGACCTATCACCCAGAAGCTGATGAAAAAGGCGAGATACTTGTGCCAAAGACTGGCTAGCGATAGAAGCAATTCACGGCTACTAGCCGAATCTGCACCATTTGGCAAGCGAATGTCCAATACAAGGATGGTTATTGCAATTGCGAAGACTGCGTCACTGAAGAAGACAAGGCGCTCGAGAGCAAGGCGATTCTTCAACGTAGCCTCTTGTTTGAGTTCGTTTGGGACCGTAGACTCAAGTTTGCTCATTGGTAACTCCGATCTCCCTAGCTTCTCTCCCTAGCTTCGATCGAAGCGTCCTACTAAAGCTGAGCCGCCTAACGATCTTGAGCTCAGCTGCCCCGCTCGTACTTTGGCATTTTCCTCAACTCTCCCTGACCAACTCCATGAAAGGTAATTGGCGGCGCCCGCGGGGTAAGCTTCAGCGAATAGTTAGCCCGCTCATATAAATTGCGTCAGAATCCTTGGACATGTTTAAGGAAAAAGGACAAGGTTTCCTTGGCTACCCTCCCCAGCACTTTCGAAGATTGAAATATCATCCTCAACGCCAGCGACCAAATTCCTCGTGACGTAGATATCTTTGATCTGGTTATCTTGGGCTAAGCCCCACCCACCCGCAAGGTTGATCCCTTTGATTCCAGGGAATAGAGATTCGAGCAGGTCTGGATTCTGAACCACCGTGTTGCACCACAATCGTACATGACGGATTGTGTTCCCGATCGATGGCGGAAATTGAGGTTGTGCCCAACCTGCCACCAGGTTGATTCCTGGCGCCGGGCTGGTGACTTCATTGGCGACAATCCAGACATCTCGGGTCTGACTGAAAGAGGTTCCATTACCTGCTGACAATACAATCCCACCAGAAACGAACTCCGAGCCATCGAATTCTTCTCTCAAGTTTGTGTAATGGATTGAGTTTTGCTGGATGAATACCTCGGAAATGACATTATCACCGATCCCACCGTGCTCCAGCGATATAGCGCTTACAAGTATGCCCGCTTCAGGAAAGAAAGGCCGAAATTCATTGCCAAGCATGTAGATGCGTTCGACATGGTTGCGCTCGGAGCCGGGATCGCCAGTTGATACCATGACCCCATAGCCTCCCTGTCCTTCGATTAGGTTGCCAGAAAACCATACGTCTCGCAGGATATTGTCGTTTGGGTAGACGACTGGCTGGTAATTAGGGTCGTAATAATCCGAAGCACCATCTCCTGTGGTGATGCCAATGGCCATAACGGGAACCCTATCTTCCCTGGAATGTTGGGTTACTTTGATGTGGTTGTTGCTGAAGCGAATGCGCTCCACCAGATTACCGCTGGAACCAACCGCGCCGGAAGAAAGCAAAATGCTAATTTCAGAATTGCCCTCGATATAGTTGTCCGCTACCAGGATATCCGAAATTTCATTCCCGTCTTGATTGATCCAGAATCCCGCCGAAATATGCATCCCGGAGGTGTGCAAAAATTCTTCGTAGGAATACGATCCCCGGATGGTGTTTCCAAGGATCGTAACTTGCCCTATGGAGTTGCTGCCAGCACCCATGAACCCAGCCAATAGCGCGATTCCTGATTGTGGGTTGCCCTCGATGACATTATTTGCAATCAGAACCTGCTCAATTTGGTTGCCGTTGGAACCGGCCCCAAAACCGGGGGAGAGTTCGATGGCGTTGCCTCCACCATCCATCAATATATGGTTATCCAGGATGGTGAGATGTTCGATGGATTCCATTGCCGCCCAATGCATTGAGAAACTAATGCCGCTTCCGTTATGGATAGAAATCCTATTTCCAATGACTCGGATATCTTCCCAGCGGTTGTTGGTTTCCGTGATCGAGGCCTCACTCCCCTGGCTGCTGTATAGGCCGATGCCTCCTTGGCCTTCGATAACCATTCGGTCGACCGTGTTATTTCGATATACTTGGTTGGAGGAAGGAGCATCGAAAAAAACGCCCACGGTGAAGTCCGTTAATTCCAAAGCATGTACTGTATTGTTGCTGGAATGAATCCGAAAACCAAAGATGGCATTGAATTCTGTCAATTCTGCTACTGCATTGATCAGTTTGATGTCCGGTTCCAAGTCTCCATCGATGTCACCGTTGATGATGACAGAACCACCCTCTAAAGGCGGTAGTTCGGTGTGATCCCAAGAACCCACCTGAATGGCTGCTCCACTCAGGCCTGGGTTAAACTGGATGGTGTATTCGCCCGGATCGTGATTGGTCACCAATAGAGCTTCACGCAGCGAAACCCCATCTGTGCCAGGATTTGTTATCAAGGCTTCCAGGCTAGAAGTATTTCCGTTGGATTTGTCCGAATCGGTTGTCACAACAATAACTGCGCCGCGCGTCAATACGATGGGGATCTCATCGCTTTGGGACAGAACGGCTGGATCTATTGGGGGTTCACTGTAAGCCCGGCTCCCAATCCCAGGACAGGTTGCAGGCAACTGCTGGATGAGAGTGTCTAGTTGAAAATCGGGGAAAGAGAAAACGAATGGAAATGAGGGTGATGTAACGCTATGAGTTGGAGGGGGTGATTGGGTAATCAGAGCCTGAGAACCCCCTGGTTTTGTGTCTTGGATTTCTTGAGTAGGTATTGTGGTCGAAGGACTGCACCCAATTAGAACTAGAAAACAAAGAAATAAAACCGCTTTCTTGTTCATTTTTTTCCCTTATTATGATTTGTGAGATTTATTTTTATGGACAAAAATGTTGACATAATCTAATTAGAAGTTGAATTCAGTAACTTCTCCTTCAAAATCAGAGTGGGGAAATCGTGTCGCTTACGATCGTGACGTAACAAAATCCAGCAAATATGGAGCTTGGTTTTCAACAGATCTTCCGTTGAACTTCATAAGCCTATTCACGGAAAATGGACAGAATTCCCTTGGCAACCCTCGCCAGCATTATCGAAGACCGAAACATCATCCTCCACGCCAGCAACCAGGTTCTTCTGGATATCGATATTCTCGACATGGTTGTCCTGAGCTAGGCTCCACCCCCCGGCAAGGTTAATCCCTTTGATACCCGGAAACATGGATTCTAGCAGAGTTGGTTTTTCCGGTATTAAGTTGCACCAGAGCTGAACATCTGAAATTGTATTACCAACAGAAGTTGGAAAGTATGATGGAGACCAACCGGAAACGAGATTTATGCCCGGCGCTGGGCTGGAGATTTCATTGGCAACGATCCAGACATCTTCAGTAAAATTTCCCGAGGCTCCTTTTCCTGCTGATAAGGTGATACCACCAGATATGAATTCTTCATCACTGAAGATATCTCTTAAGTTCGTGAAAGAAATTTTATTTTGTTGTATGTATACCTGTGATATCCGATTATCACCATTTCCACCATGTTCTAAAGAGATAGCGCTAATAAGGATCCCCTTTTCCGGGAAGATTGCAGCGATTTCGTTTCCCGCGATGAAGACATTCTCTATCAGATTCCGTTCAACCCCGGTGACTCCAGTCGAAAGCATCACCCCTCCTCCACCCTGGCCTTTGATCAGATTATTTGAAAGCCAGACGTCCCGGAGAATATTGTCGTTCGGATAGACGACAGGTTGATAGCTGGCATCATAATAATCTGTAGCTCCATCTCCAGTTGCGATCACGATTGCATTGAGAGGAATACCAGTGTCCTCTCTCGCTGGTTGGGTTGTAATGATCCTATTGTTGCTAAATATTATCTTTTCGACCAGGTTTCCACTGGAACCCACAGAGCCTGATGAAATCAGCACGCTAATCTCTGGATTCCCCTCCATCGAATTGTCAGCAACCACAATATTCGAGATTTCATTTCCCTCCTGGTTTACCCAAAACCCGGCGGAGATAAGAAGAGCAGACGTAGATTTGTGTTCGCTGTGAGAAACCTTGATTTCATTCCCCAGAATATAGATATTACGGATAAGGTTACCGCCGGAACCCATGAAACCGCCCGTGAGCCCGATCGCCCAATCAGGGGTCCCTTCGATGGTATTATCTTGGATGAGGGCATTTTGGATAATGTTCCCATACGTACCAGCGCCGAAACCCGGGGACAGGTCAATTCCATTTCCACCTTGAGATTTCCCTTCAAGATTAACCTGGATATGATTGCCTCTGATGATCAGTCCATCGATTTTGTCTTTGGAAGCCCAGTGCAATGCGAATCCAATTCCACTTTGGGCTGTGATACGGTTTTCAATTACTTTTGTATTAAGCCAAGTGTTGAAAGATTCTTGAATGGGTTCACCCTCCCCACCTTTTCCACTGTACAAGTTTATCCCCCCAAGGTAGCTTTCTATGACGAGGTGGCTGAGGGAATTATCGTAATAAATCGTGTGAGTTGATGGCGCATCAAACAAGATGCTATCTCCGAAACCAATCATCTTTAGCGCATGGAGGGTATTCCGGCTGGAATGGATTTGAAAGCCGAAAAAGTTGGAGCCAGGGTTAACCTCACCGCTAGCATTTTCCAGCGTGATGTCCGGTTCCAAGTCTCCATCGATGTCACCATTGATGATGACAGAACCACCCTCTAAAGGCGGCAGTTCGGTGTAATTCCAAGAACCCACCTGAATGGTCGCTCCACTCAGGCTTGGATCAAACTGGATGGTGTATTCGCCCGGATCATGATTGGTCACCAGTAGAGCTTCACGCAGCGAAATCCCATCAGTGCCAGGGGTTGCTAATAAGGCTTCCAGGCTGGAAGTATCCCCATTGGATATGTCTGAATCGCTGGTCACAACAATGACTGCGCCGCGCGCCAAAACGATGGGGATCTCATCACTTTGGGACGGAATGGTCGGTTTTATTGAGGGTTCGCTGTAAGCCTGGCTCCCAATCCCAGGACAGGTTTCAGGCAGCTGCTGGATGAGAGTATCCAGTGGAAAATCGGGGAAAGTAAAAAGAAATGGATACGGGGGTGGTGTGGCGCTATGAGTGGGAGAGGGTGATTGGGTGATCAGAACTTGAGTCCCCCCCGGTTTTGTGTCTTGGATTTCTTGAGTGGGTATTGCTGTTGAAGGACCACATCCCATCAGAAGTAGAAGAAAAAGGAATGAAAACAGTTTCTTGTTCATTTTTCCCCTTGCGATTTGGTGTTTAGAGATTCATCTCTAGAGGAATTTGATCTCTCAATGCGTATGGACTCAGTCATCCAATATTCCGCCTCACCCGCTGAAGCGTCACTAGTAAGGCTCCAAACAGAAACTCATACGATCCTTGGCAAGTCGCGCGCATACCCGACGAGCGAAGCGAGGTCTGATGCAGGCAGGTGTTGGACGCAATACTTATTCCCAGTCTCCTTCATGATAAAGCGACATCACTTGATCATGAGTGAGCGCTCGATTAAATATTGAAATGTCATCAATGACTCCATGGAAATAACTTAGGTCATAACCATTTGGAAATAACGGACTCTCTACAGTTGGATCAGAGAACGCTCCGATTCTCCCCTTTCCCCTCTGTGTCAATAACTCACTTGCTTCATATTCTTCTTTTTCACCGTTGTTATAAAAAATGACCTTTTGTCCAGTATAGATAATCACCAAGTGATGCCATTTGCCAAGTTCGATACTATTCATGCTAACGGTGTCAGCGTTAAATACATGAAAAAGTAATTTACTCTCGAATATTTGCATCTCTGATAATTGCCTATCCTCATCTTTTCCCCATCCAACAACTGTCGCTCTTGATCCTAATGCTTGAAAATTCTCGGGGGCGGGCGGAAAACTATCTGCCCTTACCCAAGCCGATATCGTCCTTGCAGAAGACCCCAATGGCATTGTTGATGCATCGAAATAAATCGAGTCATCCACCCCATCAAAATAATATGCATGATTTGCAATACCAAAACGATCTATGGTTGGTGAAGCCCCATGGACATCACCATCAACATGATTCTCCCCCATATCACGAGCATTGCCATTAAAGGGATAATACAAAATAATCCCCGGAATAGTAAGCGCAACAGGAGGAGTAGATGTCATAGTAGAAGAAGAAGATTCGCAACCTGTCAAGAATATTACGGACAACATAGTGACCATTCTCACGGCATTGGTAATTTGCATTAACATCTTGTTCTTCATGTCGCTCTCCTTGTGGCTGTTTTGAATGCTGATATTTTGCCGCCCAATGGCTTTGAGCTCAGCCGCCCCGCTCGTATCTTAGCTTGCTTTTCAAAATTCTTATAACAGTAGCATAGCCAGTAAATCACGCTGCCCGCGGGGTCGGCTGCAGCGAATAGTTGTGCGTAATCTCGGGTAA
>DUEW01000089.1 GCA_011174845.1 Anaerolineae bacterium
CAATATTCTTGTGGAGCTTGACAAAGGCCAAATCTGGGGAGCAGGGGAAGTTATGGATCCTTCCGCCTCTGATGGCCGTCTGGAGCAACCTGCACGGTGGTTTCGCAATTGGTTTTATGCTCATTGGCGCATACCTGCTTGGAGAGCTTATTGAATTTGTGCTGATTGAACGTAATCGTCGTCAATCCTGTATTGAGGTTGTGCGCGGTCATAGAGTATGGACACGCACACTCCTGATCATAGCGTTGGCATGTGTGGTAGCGGTCGCCTTCAACCCTCAGGGTCTTCAGATGTTGATTTATCCATTCAAGACGGTTTCAGTTGGTGTATTGCAGGACTATATCGAGGAGTGGCAATCACCGGACTTCCATCGCCTTGAGGTTCAACCCTTCCTGTGGATGTTGATGCTTACTATCGTGGCTTTGGCGCTTTCTCGAGAGAAAAAACGTGCGGTTGATCTTTTATTCGTGGTAGGTTTTGCCAGTTTGAGCCTGCTCGCCGCGCGCAATATTGCTACGTTTGCTCTGGTCGCAGCACCTGTCTTTGCTCGACATAGCTATGCGGCAGTTGAGCCTCTTCTCAAGAGATGGATGCCGGGACCCAACCTGCGCGAAAAGATCGCTCGAAGGATTAACCTCGTGCTATTTGCCCTTTTAGCACTCGCTGCCCTGATCAAGATTGCCCTTCCTCTTAACGATCAGATCAATCAAGAAGCTGTTTCCAAACAAGTTCCAGTTGATGCAGTCGCTTTCCTCCACGAACATCCAGACCTTGGACCACTTTATAACTCCTATAACTGGGGTGGGTATGTGATATGGGCTTTATATCCAGATCACCTTAGTTTTGTCGATGGTCGAACCGATCTCTTCGGGGATGAAATTCTAGAGGATTACCTTGCAGCATGGCGTGCTGAACCTGGTTGGCAGCATATCCTTGATCAATGGGGAATCAGGATTGCTTTGTTGGAGCCTTATGCACCGCTTGCCTTTGCCTTGGAGCAGGCTGGCTGGGCATTACTCTATGAAGACGAACAGGCGATCATTTATGGCAAGGATTAGATGTGTGATGGGATTTCATCAAGTGCAATGGCCGATAGAAGACTCTTCTAGAGGTAGGCAGTGAATATATCCTCTTCAAGCTGGCTGCGATTAGTTCTGGTCCTACTTGTGCTTGCGATCATCGTCGGCCTCGGGATCGCAAATTATCGCTTCACGCTTGAGGCACCGGGTGGTAACGATTTCTTGCCGCGTTGGGTTGGGGCGCGTTATTGGTTGATTGAAGGTGTCAACCCATATGATGCGCAGGTGAGCCTGGCTGCTCAAAACATGATCTACGGTCGAGCAGCAGACCCGACGAAAAATGAGGACGTCGCCCACTTTGTATACCCTCTACCTTCGATGGTTTTCTTTGCCCCTTTTGGTTTACTCCCGTATCCCATATCTCGAGCAGTGTGGATGACCCTCTTAGAAATAGGCCTTCCCCTTTTGGTCCTTCTTGGTGCCCAATTAGCCCACTGGAAACCTTCGGGGAAATTAATGGTCTTGCTATTCCTTTTTTCCATTGGCTGGTACCACGGTTTTCGATCGGTGATCGTTGGACAATTTGCTGTAATTGAAGCGCTGCTCATGACAGGGGCTTTATTTGCTATTCAAAGGCAACAAGATAATTTAGCGGGAGTCCTCCTGGGGCTTTCGATCTCCAAGCCGCAAATGTCAGCGCTCTTAATACCCTTTGTACTCGTGTGGGCGATCCGATCGAAACGTTGGGAACTTATTTCTTGGACACTCGGTACGCTAATTGCCCTAATTGGAGTCTCTCTGGCGTTGATCAACGATTGGCCTTTACTCTGGATCCGCCAGCTGCTCGAGTATTCGAACTACACTACTAATCCTACGCCGGTCACAATTCTGGCCAATCTGGTTCCAATTGCATCGGTTACCCTCACCTATGGTCTGACAGCATTGTTCGTCCTTTATCTCCTTTGGGAGTGGGTGCTTGCCATGGATAAAGGTGATCGTTGGTTCCAATGGACGGCGGCTTTGACGATCGTGATCACGAATTTGATCCCCCTCCGAACCGCAACGACGCACTATGTCGTCCTGATCCCTACGTTATGCCTGATCTTCAGTGCCTGGGATGAACGCTGGGGAAAGAAGGGAAGAATCACAATCGTATTTTCATTGTTTGTGGTGTTTATCGGCTTATGGTCGCTCTTCCTGCTTACTTTAGAAGGTAATTTCGAGAGTGACATCATGTATCTACCCTTTCCGATCCTTCTTTTGTTTGGTTTGTGGTGGTCTCGATGGTGGATCGTTCGAGCCTCATCATTACGTGTATAGAAGTAGGACCACGGATAAAAATTTGCACGAAGGACACTTCTCACCTTCAGATTGAATAAAGGGTGATCAGCAACAGAGGCTAATTGATATTGCCTGTAACCGCGAAATAAGAAGAATGATGAACAGCAGACGGTAATGAAAGCTAAAAGACCCGTTTTTGCAATCCTTGTGCTTGCCTGGGCGTTTGTCACACTCCTGGTCTATTACACCTTTCATAAGCCTATTCATGTTGACCAGGTCTTTGCGATCGGGGGAACCCTTTGGGGGATCTTGATAGCTGGCTTCGTGATTCTTGCTGGAGCAGCAGTAGGGAGGTTGTTCTTCTCACGCTTGTTCCACTGGCACAATTCGGTTTCCGTTGAATCAATGGCGATGGAGATTGGCCTAGGGTTGGGAGCACTCGGTTTAGTGTGGTTAGCTTTGGGTTTAATGGGTGCTTTTCATACAATCGTGGCTTGGGCGATCTTGCTCGGGATTTGGATCACCGCACACCGCTATATTCTTAATTGGTGCCGAGATCTGCTCGATGAGATGAAAAAAATTACACCAAAGTCTCGAGTAGAGATTTGGTTGGCAGCCTTTGTGTTCTTCATGGTCATCACGGCTTTGATAAGTGCCCTCTCCCCACCTACTGCTTGGGATGCCATGCTTTATCATCTGGCCGGACCAAAGGCTAACATCGCCTCAGGAAAGGTAGAAGTAATCCCGCAGCTACCCGAAACGGGATACCCTCAAGGGATGGAAATGCTCTATACATGGGTGATGTTGTTGGGCTCCCCAAGGGCTGCAGGAGTCATCCAATGGTTTTTCGGTATATGTATCCTGCTCTTAGTTCGACATTGGGGTGAGGAAATTGCTGACAGCCGCAAAGGTTGGTTGGGGTGCTCACTTCTCCTAAGCGCGACAACCTTTACCCTTATGATGGGAAGGGCATACATTGATGTAGCAACCATTTTCTATACGGCTACCGGTTTTTCCGCACTGACGCAGTGGAAAAATACGAAGCAAAGCTCTTTTCTAATCTTTGCCGGGCTATCAGCAGGTTTTGCCTTCGGAACGAAATACACCGGTGTGGTGGTCGGGATAGGATTGGCTGTATTGATTCTCGTTGCCCAACCACGTAAGGTATTGAGAAATCTTGTCACGTTTGGCCTGCCTGCTGTCATTATCAGCGTACCGTGGTTATTAAAAAACATCCTCATAGTTGGTAATCCGACTTATCCATTCTTCTTCGACGGTCTTGGATGGGACAATATCCGAGCAAACTGGTACAGCCAACCAGGTACAGGATTACTCTATACAGCCCCGTGGAAGCTAGTAGCAGCGCCCTTCATTATGACCCTCGTGGGCGAGGAGGGTGCCGAAACCTGGCATGCCACTTTCGGACCGTTGTTCCTTCTGCTCGTACCCTTGATCGCCGTCCGTTGGAAAGACCATCGTTGTCGAACATGGCTTCGTGACGCGTTGCTATTATCTCTGGCGTTTTATTTGCCCTGGCTGTATGGATCTGCAGTCTCCAGGCTGATGGTCCAACCTCGTTTTCTCTTCCCCGCTTTACCGCCTTTAGCCGTGTTGTCTGCCTTGGCTTACGATTCGCTCCGCTCGATAAAGTGGAGGTTGTTTTCTGCTCATCGAATGATCGGAGTGTTCATCGCTCTGGTCTTGATCTTGACTGTATTACAAACAGGTCTCGATTTACTCCAACATCAAGATGTATCTGTCTTAACAGGAGTCCTTGCTGAGGAGGATTATCTCTATCACCGTCTTGGCTGGTATTACGCAGCCATAGAAAAGGTAAACGATCTGCAAGAGGGCTCGCTTGTCCTCTTCCTATTTGAGCCCCGAAGTTATTACTGCTCACCTCATCGCTGTCTGCCAGATGGTATTTTGGATGTCTGGTATCACGCGCGGAGATTAGGAGGGACATCGGCCAGTCTGGCTCGAGCATGGCAAGAGGAGGGAGTGTCTCATGTCCTTTTCTATGCTTTGGGCGCACAGACGTTAAGGGAAAAAGGGCTGGATCCCTTCACGGAGGAGGATTGGCTGGAGTTGGAACGTCTCCAAGATCATCAGTTGACATTGATCGAAAATTACGGAGACGCTTATTTACTTTATGAACTGACACCGTGATGACATCTTGTGAATACCATGGATCGCATTTAGGTAGGATCAATTCAAAGTCTTCGTTATATACGTGAAAGTTTGCGCCGGATGGGGGAATTAATGGTCCTGAGGAGAATGTCTGGGGGAGTAAAGAGCCTTAAGCAGATCTTCCAGTATTCCAGCTGGAGGGTAGTGGCTTTGGTTATTCTGCCACTTGCACTAATCCTTCGTATCCCTAAGCTGCAAGGCAGGCCCATTTGGTACGATGAAGCCTTTAGCATTTTTCTCTCGCAGCAATCTCTGGAGAAAATTATTGAGGGAACAGCAGTCGATACCATGCCTCCCTTGTACTACTTTCTGTTGAAGGGTTGGATGCTTTTGTGTCACCAGGTCTGGTTTTTGCGAACTCTTAACATCGTTTTCAGTTTAGCAATCGTCGCCCTCATCTATCAAGCAACATCAAAGTGGTTCAATCAGCGGGCTGGTTTAATGGCAGCTTTGTTCACAGCTGTTTCGCCCCTACAAATCTATCACGCCCAAGAAATTCGGATGTACGCGCTGCTGACTCTCGCTTTGTTGGGTTACCTCTATTTCTTTATGCGACTTTGGGATGAGCGACAAGCGGATCGTCTTTCATGGGCGAATTGGATCGGTCTTGTATTGTGTGGTGCGACAGCGATGTATTCCCATAATCTAGCCATCTTTTCAGTCGTCGTGCCAAACTTCCTGCTCGTCTATCGACGCGAGTGGCGTTTCCTACGTCGCCTTTTAGCAGCTCAAGTTGGGATCGGTTTATTGTGGTTGCCTTGGCTGCTGATCGTTCCGATGCAAATCGCGAAAATACAAACCGCGTTCTGGACACCCCAACCGGGCATACTTCAGATTCTGCAGACCGTGATTACTTTTCATACGAACCTGCCGGTGCCTGAATGGTTCTTACCGATTGCCTTGTTTACAAGTCTGCTGACGATGGCGCTGGTTTTCTATGAGGTAGCGAAGATCGCAAGAGGGAACCGGATCATAATAAATTTGCTCGTGTTCACACTTCTGCCTCCTCTACTTCTGTTCGTCGTGTCATACATCATGCGTCCGTTGTTTGTTCCACGTGCTGTCATGCTCTCATCACTGATCTTTTACGCCCTTGCAGGGTATATCGTAAGCGACGCTCGTAACCGGCTGATCGCTTCATTAGTGTGTCTGCTGATCATTCTCCCTGCGGTTGCGGTCTTACCATCACAATTTTCTTTCGAGAGTTTCCCGCGCTCGCCCTTTCAGGATGCGGCTGACGACCTTGCGTTCATGAGCAAAGACGGGGATGCAATCGTCCACGACAACAAACTGAGCTACTTCCCAATGCATTTTTACCAACCTCACTTGCCTCAGGATTTCATCGCTGATGAACCAGGTTCGCACAATGACACGCTTGCCGTTGGCACACAGCAAGCCATGGACATATTCCCCGTGCCGGATCTGCAGACCGCAGTAGGAAATGCCACGCGTGTTTGGTTTGTAGTTTTCGAGCGAGCCATCGAAGAATACACTACCATCGGATATCCAAATCACCCGCAATTAGCATGGCTCATGGAGAGGTTTAACCTCGCTGACCTGCATACGTATAATGACTTGTTGATTTATGAATTCACTCGCTAGAGCATCACACCGCTGGATCATAGCTTTGCTAGCCATCGGGCTCGTTGTGAGTCTGGGGGCAGCAATTTGGATTCGAACGCCGGGGTATATGGACGCTGAGTATTACTTCACCACAGCCCTGAAGGTAACGGAGGGAGAGGGATTCATAGAACCCTATTTGTGGAATTATCTTGACGATCCGATCGGAATACCTCAGCCCTCCCATTTATATTGGATGCCGCTTACGACGATTATTTCAGCCAGTTCGATGGTGCTCTTTGGAACTAGCTACCGGTCGGCACAATTACC
>DUEW01000009.1 GCA_011174845.1 Anaerolineae bacterium
CGGCTTGTGTGCGCGAGAAGGAAGGATTGTTGACGCTGGTCAAAGACGCCTGGCTAGTTTGCCAGGAGCCGGATTGTGGCCGAAAGTACCCAATCAAGGACGATATCCCGGTGATGCTTATCGACGAGGGGGACAAATGGGTCGCGGTATCGGTTGAGGACTTACCGATCCCCCCACCGGGAGATTGACCTATTGGTGACGGAGCTACAATTTATCCTTAACGAGTTAACTTCTGGCGACGACGATCGTGCGGAGGTGGTTGTGCCCCATGTGGCCCGACTTGGTACGACCGCTGTCGATTCCTTACTCGCCTTACTTGAATCCTCTTCATCTGACCACCGTTGGTGGGCAACCCGAGCCTTAGCGGTTATAGATCATCCGCAGGCGCAAGATGGAATTCAGCGCGCTCTAGGAGATCACGATCCTGCTGTACGGCAGTGTGCCGCCCTCTGCCTACGCCTGCATCCCACACCCTCTGCCATCTCCACGCTGGTTAACGCCCTCCACGATAGAGATCGCCTGGTTGCTCGTTTAGCAGCTGATGCGCTGGTGGCCATCGGTCCTGTGGCGATCCAGGCTCTCTCCATGACTATGGAATCGCCCGACCCCGGCGTACGTATTGAAGCCGTCAGGGCATTGGCGGCGATGGAAGACCCCCAAGCTATCCACGCGCTGTTCGCCGCGCTGGATGATCCATCACCTCTGGTTGGTTATTGGGCCGAACAGGGGTTGGAGCGATTGGGGGTTGGAATGGTGTTTTTTAAACCTTAAGACAAGCCCCAAGCCTCAAGCTGCAAGCTTCAGGCTACAAACTTCAAGCTTCAAGTCTCAAGTCACAAGATGCAAGAAGCAAATAACATACTCGCTATGCAACGTTCATTGCCTTTAATTTATTGCTTGTAGCTTGAATCATGCGGCCTGCAGCTTGCAGCTTGTGACTTCCGTCTTGCGACTTAATGCTAACGAGTTACGGCTTGTAGCCTGAAGCTTGTGGCTTGAAGCCTGCAGCTTGACGCTTGCGCCTTGACTTGCGTCTTGTCTCTTGCGACTCAACCTGAAAATACCCACACCAACCAAACAACGATCATACCAAGCCCGAGGATTAGTTTGATCCCCAAGGACGCCCCACAGCCTAATCCCATCCCGAACATCGCTTGCGCCGCTTTGTTTGCGTCCTGAAGCCGGATGTATTCAGATAAAAAAGTGCCCAGGAGAAGGCCGATGACGCCGCCGATCGGACCGGAGAGGAAAAATCCTGCAAGGCCTAACGCGAGACCTCCAAAGATGGCTCGTATCGAAGCCCCTCCCATCTTGGCTCCGGTGCCGCTGACCCATACCTCTGCGAATAATCCCCCCAGACCGAGGAAAGTAATGACTACGAACAACCATATCCCACGCTCACCCCAACCCACGAGCAACCCATATCCCAATGCCGCACCCCAGATCAAAACGATGTCGGGAAGACCAGGGACGATGGCACCTATCAACCCAAGGAGCATGACAAAGCCAACGACGATGGCGATGACGATCTCAGCCATTGATCCCGTCCGATTTGATGATCTCCACACCACCCATCCTGGATCGTAATACTTCAGGCACGATTACGCTACCATCCGCCTGCTGATAATTTTCTAGAACGGCGATCATCGTTCTTGGCAGAGCTAAGCCGGAACCATTAAGAGTGTGAACGAATTCTAGCCTGGCGTCCGGTCCCGGACGATAACGAATTTCGGCTCTTCGAGCCTGAAAGGCCTCGCAGTTGGAGCACGAACTGACTTCTAACCACTCCCCACTACCCGGTGCCCACATCTCAATATCGTATTTTTTGGCTGCCGTAAATCCCAAATCCCCGGTTACCATCTGAGTGACCCGATGGGGGATTTCTAATGCTCGGCAAATAGCTTCAGCATCCTCCACTAGTTTCTCAAGTTCCTCATATGATGACTCCGGCGTTGTGAACTTGTACATCTCTACCTTTTCGAATTGGTGTACACGCTTGATCCCCCGTACATCTCGGCCAGCCGAGAACTTCTCCCGTCTGAAACATGGTGTACAGGCCACATACTTCTTGGGTAACTCGCTCGCGTCGAGGATCTCCTCCCGATGCAGATTGGTCATGGGGATCTCCCCAGTCCCGATGAGCCAGAGGTCGTCCTCCACGTCGTGATAGATGTTATCCATGAATTTGGGCAACTGACCTGCTCCCCACATGCACTCCTCTCTGACCACGAAGGGTGGGTAAACCTCGGTGTACCCATGTTTCTCGATATGGAAGTCCAGCGTCCACTGGATCAGTGCCCGTTGTAAACGTGAACCCATGCCGAACATCACGTAGAACCGGCTTCCCGACAGCTTGACCCCTCGCTCGAAGTCGAGTATCCCAAGGCGCGGCCCCAGCTCCCAGTGAGGTAGAGGCTCAAAATTAAAGTCCTTTGCTGTCTTGGGCTCACCCTCCTGCCGAATGATCACGTTTTCACTTTCGTCAGCACCCACCGGTACGCTCTCATGTGGCAGATTAGGCACAAGGTAAAGAGCTTGCAGAAGGCGGTGCTCAACATCGCGCAACCGCTCTTCTAAGTCACTAATTCGTACTCCTACACTCCGCATCTCGTCGATATGAGGCTGACGTTGGTCCTGATCGTCCATCTGACCGATTTGTTTCGAGGCAACCCGGCGTTTATGACGCAGGGCTTCTAACTCACCTAGAACCTCTCTCCGATCCGCATCCAAATGGAGGATCTCATCGATCGGCGCCTCCGCATGTAGTTTGCGTAGGGCTTCCTTCACCTGGTCAGGATGTTCTCGAATGTACCGCAAATCTATCATGGTACACCTCCGAGGATAAAATACTCGCCCCCTCACCGGCAGGACGAGGGGGCGCTCGTGGTACCACCTGCTTTCACCGCTCCCATTTAGAGCGGCCTCTTTGCGCTGTAACGGGCGAACCCGGCCTCCCTTAAGGCGGTTTCCCGCCCCTACGGGGGCGACGGACCACATCCGTGGGCCGACGGAGAGGATTCTCCTAGCTTCCTTATCGCCTCACACCAAACGACGACTCTCTGTCAAGGGTCTCCTAGGATACTGCGCTCCGTCTACGTCTTTGTTGAGCATTGTAGCAATGCCGTAGATTGTGGCCCTGATTATAAAGGCACCAGGGGCTAAGTCAAGTCAGATTTATGTTCCCTCAATGATGGCAAAGAACTTTGAAGGATATGCGCGCTCAACCATTGTCCCTACTGCACCATCCATACACCCATACCTCATTGAACGAGATCAAGGATGCGGCTTTTAAATGGAAGTATCAGAAGAATGATGACCAGGAGATCAAATGCCGCCCCAAACTTCGCCCCAGGCGGAACGGTATTCCACCATGGGAGGATCACGACCAGTGAAAGAACCGCTCCTACCATCGTGAGTGTAGGCCACCAATCCTGCCGAAAGCTGAGGCCCAACCCAGCACCAACCAGGCTGGCCATTGTTGCGAGCCATAAGAGACCAAAGGCGTGGCCAAGGGGATCACTAAGGGTAAGCCCAGAGGAGAAAATCCAAGGACGTTTCGAGAAACCAGCAGGGTTTGATGTCCAAGAACTCATGAACCCAGAGACGTGTGCGATCCCATGCAGGATCAAAGGGGCTGCAAGAATCAATCGCACCATTTTTTCCGTCCCTTCTTATTGTGTCGTATCCCCGATAATCGGTTGAACAAGTGTGTTAGATCGGTCTTTTTCCTTTACAGAGCCCATGGAAGTGATCCGCCAGCTTCGATCAGCTCAGCCCCAGGACGAGAGCCTCATGAACATCTGGAAGAAGGTGTGTTGCACCATCGCCCAAAAAGCCGTTTCGTCTTTGCGTGCCTGCCAACCCCATCCCAACCCCGATAGCGTAGGAACGAGAATGACAGCTACGCCAGCCCATAGGGGTGCATACCTGAATACACCTGCATGCCAAAGGCCAAAGAGTGCGGTGTGGAGGAGTAAAGCCAGCGTAGAACGACCCTTGAGGGATTTGGTCAGGGCTGGCAGCAAAGCCGAACGGAAGAAAAGCTCTTGTGAAATAGCTGTCGCTGGAGCGTAAAGGAGCAGTGCAACCCAGTCAAAACCGCGCCATATGAACAATGGGATCATGCTGCCAAGGACAAGCAATGTGAGCACGACATAGATAAGCCTCCCCTGCTTTGATATGGGTGCCACGCGCAAGTAACAGTCTCTCCGTGTGAAACCAGCTGCAGAGAGAACGAGCACGCCCAGCATCCCGGGGATGAAGCCAAAGAATTCCGAAGCTGCTGTCCCAAGGAAAGCGATGTTGAAAGCGATGTAGATCATGCAGAGGCTCAGAATAATCCACGTTGCCCAACGAAGTGGGATGGTCTGATCACCCAATCTGGCACGAAGAAGTGTGGCCATCTCTTCCTTCCTCCTATCGCAGTTGACCTTTTTTCAGTGGATTCATTCTTCCTATTTAATCTCTGTTTGGCAGCCGAGAAGCCTTAGCGCTGCATTTCGGATATGGTCTTTCGGTAGGTCGGACCACTCAGCACCGTAGGTCAACATCAATCCATTGAAGAATCCGAAGTAGAACATGATCAATAAGTTGATCTCGATATCTGCTACGATCTTTTCCGAGCGTGCTTGCTCGAACAGCGGGATGAGGTTGCCATGGTAGCGAGAGCCGACCTCCATCATGTCGAACCCCAATTCACCAAGCAATGTGGTGCCGCCATGGGACATGAGAAAGCCGAGGATCGTCATGAACTCCGCTTGCACATCGTACAAATCCATTGTCCTATCGATGAGATACGACAGCCTCTCCAGGCTTGGTCCTGGATGTGCAGCAGCTTCTGCCGTCATTTCCTCCAACGCGTTAAATCCCTCGGTGAGCACGGCTTTGAGTAAGGCTTCTTTGCTAGCGAAATACCAGTAGACATTACCTTGGCTCATGTCTGCTTCGTGTGCGATGTCGGAGATCTTGCACGAGAAGTAACCGCGCGAGGCGAACAATTTCTTTGCGGAGGCGAGGATTTTCGCTCGGCTCTCGGATCGCATGCGTTGGCTGACCTCTTTGCTGCGGGGCATAGGGCACCTCTTTCTTTAATATTGACTGAACGATCATTCAACTTATATTATCATTGACTGAATATAAAGTCAATATATGATTTCGGGTTTCTTTGATGAGGGTATCGCCATGGATAAAAGCTCCCCGCGAGCTTTAAGCCCGCGGGGAGCTAATGTCAAGAATCCTAAACCGCAACATCTCAGCTTACGTCCAGCACCTCAGCCCAAGGCCAGCGTTTCAACGCCTGGGACAACAGCTCTGGTCGTACCACGACATACAGTTCGGGGAATTGATGATCGTCGACAATACGCATCCCCTCTTGCAGACCCTCATCCCTTGAGAACTCGAGCGGTCCGAACTCATCGATGACCACGAGGTCGCAAGATGGGAGATCGCGTAGGACTCGATTTGCCCAGGACAGGGTTTGGGTGTCGAATAACCAGCGCTCGGTCATGAGTCCCTGCGAGTCTGGGGCGCGAGGGTTTGCCAGCCTTCTTTCTTCACCCGTTATCAGATCCAGGAGATCGATCCCGACTTTTCGCCCTTCCATGAGAACGGGTCGGGATAGCACCCCCCCGACTTTCCGACCATCCGCACGCGCTGCCTCGATGAATTGAGAGCACCATGCGCTTTTCCCCGAACCGCTTGGCCCGGTGATGAGAGTTAGTTTCGCAGCCATGTATGCTCATTCTACGACGAAATGGTTGCGATTGGTGAGGAAGCCTGGGCATCCTATCAGCTTCCTGCGAACTCGAAGCTCGCGGGAAGCTGATAAAAAAAGATCCGGCGCATAGTGCGCCGGATACTTAAGTTACACTTCGTTTAGATGTCTAGGTTCGCCATTTGTTCGTAGAACTTCCAACGCGATATCACGTCCTGCCGGATAGCCTCCAGCAGTTTCTCCGCTCGCTTGGGGTTGGACTGACGCAGGAAGCGGAAGCGGTTTTGTTTATACATGAACTCCTCGATGTTCTCTGTCGGAGTCTTTGAGTCCATCTGAAGTGGGTTCTTACCCTCGTCAGCTAATGTTGGGTTGAATCGATACAACGGCCAGAAGCCGCTCTCAACCGCGTGTTTATGCAAGTCTGTAGCGGTCGTCATGTCGATGCCATGCTCGATGCAGTGGCAATAGGCGATGATGATCGCAGAGCCTTGATAGGCCTCGGCTTCTTGGAAGGCTTTCACCAACTGCGTCATGTTGGCCCCATACGCTACCTGTGCCACGTAGATATTCCCATACGTCATGACGATGGCACCCAGATCCTTCTTTGGCATGTCCTTGCCCGCTGCAGCAAATTTAGCCACTGCCGCCCGAGGCGTTGCTTTGGAAGCCTGTCCGCCGGTGTTGGAGTAAACGCCAGTGTCAAGTAAGAGCACCTTGACTTTGCGCCCGGAAGCGAGCACGTGATCGAGGCCCCCAAAGCCGATGTCATAGCCCCAACCATCGCCGCCAATAACCCAGACTGATTTTGGCACTAAGAAATCAACTACTCCCAGTAAACGGCCAGCGTTGGGATCGTCCAGCTTGCCAAGATGTATTTTCAGCTGATCGACACGTGATCGCTGCGCTTCGATCGCTTCCGAGGTGTTCAAATCCGCAGTCCTGATGGCTTCGATTAAGTCATCCTTGCCATCCGCCGGGATTTGATCAAGCAGCTCCTTGGCGTAGCCCGTTAGCTTGTCCACCGTCAACCGCATCCCCATGCCAAACTCGGCGTTGTCTTCAAACAGCGAGTTTGACCATACCGGGCCGCGACCATCAAAGCGAGGGGCATAGGGCGTCGTAGGCAGGTTGCCACCATAAATCGATGAGCAGCCGGTGGCATTGGCGATGATCATGCGGTCGCCGAAAAGTTGCGTCAGTAACTTGACATAGGGTGTCTCGCCGCAGCCGGCGCATGCGCCGGAAAATTCGAACATCGTCGGTAGGAGTTGCGACCCCTTGGTGGTAAATCGGTTGAAAAGCGATGGATCTGGATCAGGTATCGACAGGAAATACTCCCAATTGGCGACCTCCTGGTCCCGGATAGGCGGTTGTGGCGCCATGTTGATCGCTTTGCGATCCGTCTTGTTCCCCTGTGCATCCTTCTCATAAGCAGGACAGATATGGACGCAGTTCCCACACCCCGTGCAGTCCTCAGGTGCTACTTGAAGGGTGTACATCATCCCCTCTACCCCCCGACCCTTGGCAGGCACCGCCCTCCACTCAGGCGGGGCGTTCCCGTCAACATAGGAGCTATCATAAATTTTGGGTCGGATCGTGGCGTGTGGGCAGACGAAGGAGCATTGGTTGCATTGGATGCAGATCTCTGGCTCCCACACTGGGATCTCAAGGGCGACATTACGCTTCTCGAAGCGAGTCGTACCAGCTGGATAGGTGCCGTCATTGGGCAACGCGGAGACTGGTATCCGTTCACCCCGCTGAGCGATCATCTCCCCGGTGACCTCCTTGACGAACTCGGGCGCGTCTTCTGGCACGGGAGGTCGGATGCGGATATCGCTGGTCACTTTCTCGGGTACCGGCACCTTGTGGATACGCTCCCGCGCAAGTTTGGCGGCCTTGATATTCATGTCCACCACCGTCTTGCCCTTGTCTCCATAGGTGTCCTCTACTGCCAATTCCATCATCTCCATCGCCTGTTCTTCCGGGATTATGCCGGAGATGGCGAAGAAGGCGCTCTGCATAATGGTGTTAATCCGGGCACCCAAGCCGAGTGATTTGGCCAGTGAGTAAGCATCAATGATGTAAAACTCGGCTTTCTTTTCAATCAATAGCTGCTGTACCTCATAGGGCAAGTAATCCCATACCTCATCAGGACCGTAGGGGCTGTTGAGCAGGAACGTTCCTCCAGGCTTTAGATGATTGAGCATGTCGAAACGCTCGAGGAAGGGGAACGAGTGACAGGCCAAGAACCTCGCCTTTCTGATCAAGTAGGTGCTGCGAATGGGATCGGGGCTAAAGCGCAGGTGGGAGATAGTTAGCGAACCCGACTTCTTTGAGTCATACACAAAGTAGCCTTGAGCGTTGTTATCGGTCGCCTTGCCGATGATCTTGATCGAGTTCTTATTCGCACCCACCGTGCCATCGCCGCCAAGTCCATAGAAGAGCGCCTGATGTGTCTCCTCGGAGGTGGTGAGGAAATCGTCTTCCCATGGCAGGTTGCTATTCGTCAGATCGTCGATGATTCCAACCGTGAAATGATTTTTTGGGTGACCGGATGCCAAGTTATCAAGGACAGATTTGGCCATGCCAGGATTGAATTCACGAGAACCCAATCCATAGCGACCCCCTACCACAACCGGCGCGGCGCCTCGTTGAATACGTCCATCTATAACCGCTTCGACGATGGCGTTCTGTATGTCGAGGTACAGAGGCTCACCCGCCGCACCCGGCTCTTTGGTGCGATCGAGGACTGCGATTGACTGTACGGTCTTCGGTAAAGCCTCCACCAATGCCACACCATCGAAAGGTCGGTAGAGCCGGACTTTAACCAATCCAACCTTCTCTCCCCTCCCGCTCAGGTAATCAACGACCTCATGCATGGTCTCAGTTCCCGAGCCCATCATAATCACCACCCGCTCCGCATCCGAAGCACCGGTATACTCGAAGAGATAGTATTGACGACCGGTGATCTCAGCGAAACGATCCATCGCTCGTTGTACGATCCCAGGTGTTTTCAGGTAATAGGGGTTGACCGTCTCTCGGGCAGCGAAAAACACATCCGGATTCTGAGCAGTGCCACGAATCGAGGGACGATCGGGCGAGAGCCCTCGCATGCGGTGAGCGGTTATGAACTCGTCATCGATCATCGCCCGCATGTCGTCATGCGTCAGTTCTTCGATTTTCTGGATTTCATGAGAGGTGCGGAAACCGTCGAAGAAGTGCAGGAAGGGAATGCGTGCCTCCAGCGTGGATGCTTGGGCGATCAATGCTAAGTCCATGACTTCTTGGATGTTGTTGGAGGATATCAACGCCCATCCAGTGGAGCGCGCAGCCATTACATCGCTGTGGTCGCCAAATATCGACAAAGCCTGTGCAGCAACAGAGCGAGCGGCGATGTGGAACACCGCTGGTGTCAATTCTCCGGCGATCTTGAACATGTTGGGGAGCATCAGGAGCAGACCTTGTGAGGCAGTGAAGGTGGTTGTAAGCGCGCCCGTCGTCAAAGCGCCGTGGACTGCACCAGCCGCGCCGCCCTCCGACTGCATCTCGACCACGATCGGGACGGTGCCCCAAATGTTTGGTTCACCATGAGCAGCTTTCTCGTCTGCGATCTCACCCATCGGAGAAGAGGGCGTGATCGGGTAGATGGCGATCACCTCATTGGTGGCGTATCCAACATGGGCCGCCGCTGCGTTACCGTCRTAGGGYAWTAATTTSCGCTTGGWCTTCTTATTRGWCATGAATTGCTCCTTTCGCWTTACCAACACAAAGACCCRATTTMACRCAWCGAGGCGTGYAGTGTTCTAGGGYTTYCGTGCCAATCAAYTTTAGAGTTTAGGATATTTCAWTAAGTGTAACAGTGTARAAGGGCATTGAAAAGCAGGGGACACCTATCACTATTMCMTTAANATTRAWTYTTTGWTATCCTTAATMCAYCGCNNGYTNNWTTCYTAAGGGNAGKCATGATGRCTGATTTAAAAACWACYTATATGGGTATYCCTCTTCAGACACCTCTKATCGTAGCTGCAAGTTCAATMTCGAGCAWGATCGACCGGATCAAGATTGCAGAACAAGCTGGAGCAGGAGCACTTGTTATCCGTTCACTGTTTGAAGAACAGATCATGTTCGACGCGTTAAAGATGGAAGAGGATCTCGCTGTGGGCGCTGATCTCTTCCCCGAGGCGCTCTCTTATTTCCCTCCAATACAGCACGGCGAGGCCGACGAACACCTGATGTGGATCGAAAAGACACGCGCTGAGGTCACGATGCCTCTGATCGCTAGCCTGAACGCGACGTCCCCAGGTGCTTGGACAAAATACGCTAAGCAACTGGAAGCAACCGGTGTCGATGGGCTTGAGCTCAATGTTTATAGCGTAGCGAGTGACCCGGATAGGACAGGGGTGGAAATCGAGCAAACGCTGTTCGAAACGTTTGAAGCAGTCAAAGGGGAGGTTGAAATACCAGTGGCGGTTAAGCTCAGCCCCTTTTATACCTCAACTGCCAATCTCGCTGCCGAGTTTGATAAACTCGGTGTTGAAGCCTTAGTTCTCTTCAACCGTTTCTTACAGCCTGATATCGATCTAAAAACTGAGACCTTGCAAAACAAAATGGTCTTAAGTACACCTGAAGAGATGAAGCTCCCACTTCGTTGGATCGCCCTTCTCTATGGACGAATTAAAACTGACCTAGCATTGAGCACAGGAGTTCACTCAGGATTGGACGCGGCCAAGGCGCTCCTCGCAGGGGCGACCGTCGTTCAAACAGCTTCCGCGCTATTGAAGAACGGGATCCCTTACCTCTCTACCATGCTGCGTGAGCTCGAAGGCTGGATGGTGGAACAGGGTTACGATGATCTTGAGAGCTTCCGTGGAAAAATGAGTCAAAAGGAAGTCGATGACCCGTTCGTATTCGAACGGGCTCAGTACGTCAGATTATTGATGAGCCAGAAGTGACAAAGGGCTCACTATATCAGCCGTGGAGAGTTTAATCTCTCCACGGCTGATTTTTCTTCCCGTTGTTAATAACTCTGCCTCGCTAGATGATGACGGTGTAGATATATCAAATAGGGATTGATCCCCTCAAGAATGAACTTTCCGTTCATTCCCTTTTCCTGATCCCTGATCCCCGAAGCCCAATCCCTGGTTCATCTGCTGCTCAATGCTACAGGGTGAATGGCAGAATCAAATTAATGATCAAACCCAAAACGAACAAGCCACCGGCCAGCTTGTTGTGGTAGAAGGCCGCAGAGACGTACCACAGCGGCCAAACGGGATAATCCGGCGGCGGCTCAGATGGTCGCGGCTCGCGGTAGATCTGAATCACGCGCCACAAGCGCGGCATGGCTAGGACCACCAACAGGACCCAAATACCGAGTGTGCCGGTGAGGACGAGGGCCGCAATCACGAGATAGTAGCTTGCCATCAGCGCCACGTTCAACCACTTGGACGGTTGTTCGCCGATGATAACCGGTACCGTGCGGATGTTTTTGCCACGATCGGCTTCAATCTTGTCGATGTGTTTGCCGATAAGCACTGTAGTCACCACCAGGGCATAGGGCACACAGGCAAACCACATCCCTGGAGGTGGCAGTTCACCGGCGGTCACATAGTAGGTCCCACCAATCATCAAAGGGCCCCAAACCAGAAACACTCCTGGTTCTCCCAAGCCACGATGTTTTAGCTTGATCGGCGGCGCCACATAGAATACGCTGATGAACAGACCCAACAACGCGAAGACGACCACAGGCCAACCAACGGTTAAGCCAAAATAGAGCAAGATTGCGGCATCGATCAGATTGACGATGAGGATGGCGGCTTGTAACCCTCGCTTGGAGATCATTCCACTCAGCACAGGGTGGGGCGCGTATTGAGCTCGGGCGTACTCATCGGTATCCACACCGGTTTCGAGGTCGAAGTAATCGTTGATCATGTTGTTCGAGGCATGAGCAATCACCAGACCGATCACCGCCAGGGCGAAGTTTAGCCAGTTTGTGTTCTCCGCGATCGCTGCTGCCAGTAGACCACCGATCACTCCCGAGGTGGCCGTCATTGAGAATACCGCAGCTCGGGTGATGATCAACCACCGACTGACAGGATCCATCTCCTTTTCGGGTGAAAGGTTGGCGGTTTCAATGACTTCACGCCAGTTTCCCAGCAAAGACATTAACTATCCTCCCCAATCCTATTTCTTGAAGGAGTCTAACCCCTTCACGGGTGAGTGTAAAGGAGGAAAGGATCAGGGATTAGGCGGGTCTCGGGTTGAAGGGCATCGAGACGATGGAGGGTTTGGATGATAGGATCCTGATCGCTGTAACGAGATTGGGGATAGGTCAAGAGACGTTGTCACCATCGATATGGGTAACCAACCAACGCCCTACGAGTGGGTAGAGGAAGTCGCGCCCGGCAAGCGTGCGTGACACGCCTAACAGACCCAGGGTGATGGTAAGCCCCCAACTGCCTAGAACGATGCTCACCAATGTACATCTCAATGCAAGCATTCCGGATGGAAGCGCGCCCTGCGAACCGCCGGACAATCCGCCCATCAGCGTGCCATACAGGCCCCAAATCCCGAGGAGATATACTGCCAGAGTGGCGGCGGGCATAACGATCTGGTGGATCAGAGCTTGGATCGCGTGGAAACGCACGAACTTCGACCAATCTTGCTGTGTAAGCCAAATGTACAGGGGCACGATAACGCCTACAAATGGGAGCAATGCCGCACAGTGAGCAACGGCCGCTAATAGGCGTTCATCTTGAGATGCTTGACTTGCCGATGGGTACATCGCTTTTCCTCAGGTGTCAGAAAGAATAGAAGTGTTTATATGCCTCAGGGTTATTTTCTGAAGCAGTGGGATAAATTTGTACGTGTGCAGGGACCAAGATCACTCCCAGCGAAAGAAACGTGCCGCCAATCCAGCACCCACGACCAAAATACCACCCAGGACAACAACTTCGGTGAGATGTTCTCCCCATCCTTCCCCAAACCATAACCCACGCAACAGGGTTACCACATGGGTCAAGGGGAGAAAGTCGGCAATTCGTCTCACCCCTTCGGGCATCACCTCGAGCGGGATGCTGGCCCCGGAGAGGAACATCATCGGGTAGAAGATCACCATCCCGATAACCTGGGCTGTCCGAGCCCCTGGCGCAAGGCTGGCTATGAGGTATCCGATGGAGAACATCGTCAACCCACTGAAGACCACCGCAACGAACACGCTTAATACCTGGCCCTCAAAACGGACTTTATAAAGTGCCCAACCGACACCAATCAAAATGATCATCCCAAGTAATGTCATGACCAGATTGGTGAGCAGATCAGCTACGATGTAGGTGAGGGGACGCATGGGCGTCGCACGGAAACGACGCAGCACACCCTGTTCTCGATATCCACTCGTGGTGATGGGCACACCGAGCAGCCCTATCGTCCCGAGGATGAGAGCAGTATAGGCAGACATGGTGATATCCATCGTCCCATAACCCCCGTAAAGCTGGGAGGGGTCATTGCCATACATCGCGCCGAAGAGCAGTACCAACAACGGTGGAAAAGCCAGGGTGAAGAAGGTCGCGATCGGTTCCCGCAGGTAAAGTTTGAAGTTCATTACGGTTAGTTGCTTTAGGCCTCTCATCGTACTACTCCCGCATGTCCCGACCGGTGAGGGCCAGGAACACATCGTCTAAGTTGGGTTGTTCCGTGCGTAGGTCTAGAAAATCAATTCCAGCGTGCTCCAGCGCGGTGATCACAGGGCCAGCGAATCGCTCACCATGACCATAAACCACGATCCGATCTCCACTACGCTCAATGCGATCAACTTGGGGCAGATCCGACAAGGGCAGTTTTTCAGGAGCGCCGGGGAGGGTCAATACAATGCGTTTCTCCATCTCCAAGGAACTGATCAACGCCTCAGGAGTATCGAGGGCGACGATTTTGCCGTCATCGAGGATCAAAACCCGATCGCACAGTCGCTCAGCTTCCTCCATGAAATGCGTGGTGAGAAACACGGTGCGACCCTCATCCCGGATTTGTCGCACCAGATCCCACATCGCACGGCGTGCTTGGGGGTCGAGCCCGGTGGTCAACTCATCAAAAAAGACCACCTCCGGCTGGTTGATCAGCGCCAAGGCGATGAAGAGGCGTTGTTTCTGACCCCCGGAGAGGTTGGAGAAGGACGCCGATCGCTTTTCGATGAGCCCTAAACGTTCAAGCAGTTCCCCGCTATCGGCCTGCCGAGCGTAGAATGATCCGAAGAGCGACATGGCCTCTCCCACGCGGATGCGTGTCGGAAGTGAGGAATCTTGCAATTGAATACCGATTCGTTCTGCGATGGCTGAGCGTGTCTGCCCGGGGTCTACCCCGAACAGGTTGACTCTACCGTTGTCGGGTTGGCGCAACCCTTCGATACATTCGATCGTCGTCGTCTTGCCGGCGCCATTTGGTCCCACCATCCCGAAGATCTCGCCTTTGCGGACCTCAAATGAAACGTCGTCCACTGCAACGACATCGCTATAGATTTTCCGCAATCCGACGACCTCAATCACTACAGTCATTTAGTTTCCCTCCGGATTCCCCGTGAGCTTCAAGCTCACGTAAAGTTGAACCAGTCCCGTCCTTCGAGAACAGAATATGTGTGCGGCAAGTGAGCCATCTTGTCCATCCACCACTTAACCATCCCTTTCCCCCTGAGCCTCACCTGCATAGACAATGGCCTCCAAGGCAGCGACATGTTCAGCAAAGGCTTGTTGTCCTTCAGATGTGGACGCCACATACGTTCGTGGTTTACGGGCAACGAAAGTTTTTACCAATTGAACGTAGCCTGCTTCTTCCAGTTTACGTAAATGTGCACCCAAGTTGCCGTCGGTAAGTCCGAGCATATCACGCAGATAGGTAAACTCCAACTGAGCGTCATCCTCCATTGAGATCAGGGCAGCCATGATCTTTAATCGAACAGGTTGGTGGATAAGTTCATTTAACTTCGCCACGAGAAAAACCTCCGCTGGAAAACGAAACTCACTTCCACTTGCGAAGGATATAGAAACCGCTAAACATTAAGGTGCCTCCACCAAGAAACGCCATGCACAGGAAGTAGTAGTCACGGATGAGGACATAAGACAAAAGGGCGAAGGCGGTAACGATCAGGCCCACCCAGGCAGCAGTGCGCTCAATCCACAAACCGATGACCACATAGGCAAACATCATGAAGCTGGTAATGAGTACTGAGGCTTGTTCACCGGTCTTGGGTTGTGCAAGCCACATCCAAATCGAGCTATAAGCTATGATGGCAAACCAAAGATGTGTAAAACGAACATCGATTTGCGACCGTACCTTTGATCTGAAACGATAACCAAGATATGCAGAGGCAACGGTTCCTATGAAAACAAGGGTCAGCCAGACCCAACCTTGATAAATGTCATGAACAAAGTGACTCATGAGAAAGCCCAGAAACCAGATCGCACCCCATAGCACCATGTAATAAGGACCCCCGCCACGGGCGACGTTTCTTCGCATTTGAGCAGCGACTTCATGGATGACTTGCAAGGATTCTTGGGCTTCCTGTCGAGAGACATCCATTCTGCTACCCTCCACATTCTGGGTGGGTGTTATCCCTCACCTATCTTTAAGGTAGAGAACTCTATCTTATAGAGTACTCTATCATAATATGAGATCGATGTCAATTGTACAAGTGTACAAGGAAATGGGGCGGTTTTGACACATGGCGTTACCACCGATTCCGTTTCTGGCTGGCTATCTCCTCGTCGCTCTCCGATCCCTGGAGTGTAGAAGGATAGTCATTCCTTCTCCCCTGTGGGGAGAGGGTTAGGGTGAGGGGAGATTAACTGGGTGCATACACCCTCACCCCTGCCCTCTCCATAAAAGGGAGAGGGAGAACTGTACCCTATCCTTAAATAAATCTCACCGGGGGCTTTCCCACTCACTCTGGCCTCCCCCTTACAACCGATTTATCGGTGCCAAAGGTTGTTCCGTGATACACTACCTCGCAGGCAATCTTAATGGGGATATTTCGTAGAACAGAGAAAATTCAACGACGATCTGAGATCGAGACGATGTGGGCCTCGGCGTTACGTGCTGCGGCAGGCGTTGCGCGCAAGGCAGCCACGTGTGAACGCGAGGTGCTCCAAGCTGTAACGGAGGAGTTGCGGCGCCTGAAGTTGAGAGCGACATTGGCGCTCTTGACTCCCGACGGCGAGTTAGAGATCCAAACAAAACCGATCAGCCAATCCACAGAAGGCATGCTCCGAAGGCTGACCGGTTTGGAAATCGAAGGTTTTCGCTTCAACCCACAAGAAGTCGATATCTATCGCAAGGTCATAACCACTGGTGAGGCCGTCTTCACGACGGATCAGACCGAGACCATCCGTCAAATCTTGCCCAAGAGCCTGAGACCGTTACTATCACGTATCACGCACATTCTCGGTCGCGAGCAGCCTGCGATCGTCGCCCCTCTAATCCTCGCAGACTACCCGATGGGAACGATCAGCTTCACTGCGAATTGGCTGTCTGCAGATGATATCCCCATGGTGACCGCACTGGCGGATCACATCTCTATTGCACTGGGACAGGTCCGGACTCAAAAGAAAATGCAGGACAGCTTGGAGCGCCAACGCTTACGCAATCAAGTGGCTGAGGCTTTGGCCAGCGCGCTTGATCTTCCCGTGGTGCTCGAGCGTGTTATCTCCCTCGCCGCAGAGGTGACCGACGCTGATGCTGGTGCGATTGGATTGCTCGACCCAGACCAGGAAACCGTTCGCTTCCCCTATATCATGGGTCTTCCGGATGAGCTTCGCTTACGCCCATCACTTCGTGGTCATGGCGTCATCTGGAACCTGATCGAAGAACGTAAGACCATCTTGCAACATGAGTACGGCGAGCACCCCGAAGCCATCCCTGCTTGGGTCGAGGCCGGAGTGCATGCTTTTCTTGGTGTCCCGCTTATCGCCGGTGATGAGGTCATCGGAGGGTTAGGACTGTTTATTCTGGACACTGACCGCCAGTTTGGTGAGGAAGAGGTGGAGGTAGCCCAGGCCATCGCCAGTATGTCCGCCATTGCCATTAAAAATGCTCGTTTATATACCGACGCCACGCAACGCGCAGAAGAATCTCAAGCCCTGATCCGCATCGCTCGCTCGATCTCGGCATTGGTTGATCACGAGACTGTACTTCAGATGATCGCAGAACAGGCCCAAGAACTGTTGGATGCGGATGGAAGCCGCATCCACTTGGTCGACCCCGAGAAGGGTGTCCTTCGTTGTCTTGTAGCGTTAGATCCAGAGGCTGAGGCGATTATGGCGATCGAACTTGAGATCGGCCAGGGGATCACGGGTTACGTCGCCGAACATGGTGTGCCGGTTCTCCAAAATGACCCCCGTGAGGATCCGCACGGAGTATACGTTCTCGGTCCGCTTGGGCATGAACCGGAAAGCCTGGCTTTAGCGCCGCTCAAAGTTCGACAACGAACCATGGGGGTGATGACGGTACGACGTCTCGGTTTCAATCGACCCTTTACGCCCTCAGATTTAGATTTGCTCACGGCTTTTGCCGCTCAGGCAGCGGTGGCGCTTGAGAACGCCGATCTCTACAGTCAAATCGCAGCCCAGGCCCAACGTTTGGAAATCGAGGTGGCCGATAGGACGCGCGAACTTGCTCTCTCCGAAGCCCATTACAGAGCGTTAGTGGAAACATCACTTGCGGGGATTGTTCAAATTGATACAGAAGGTCGCTTCAGCTACGTTAATCAAGCTTTCGCAAGTTTGCTGGAGATTTCAACGGAAGAACTCATAGGAAAGCCTGTGACGACCTACGAAGGCTTCGTTCCCGAAATCCACGAATTGGTGTTCGACCGCTTCCACGATCGCATGCAGCATAAGCGCCCTGCTCGAGAGGTTCATGATATCGAGCTTGTTACGACAAGCGGACGTCACATTCCTGCCATCGTAGCTTCCAGCCTGATCGTAGATGAAACTGGCGAACCACAAGGAGTAACCGGTTTAGTATTTGACATTTCAGAACGCAAGGCGCTGGAAGCGGCCCTTCGAGCGGAACGTGACCGCTTGGACGCGCTGTTGACCAACATAGGCGACGCGGTAATGGTTACCGACCGTAATGGGGTGATCGAATATGTGAATCAGAGTTGGGAACGCTTGAATGGCTACTCTGCCGAGGAAGCTTTGGGTAAAACTCCAAGCCTCATCCGGAGTGGTCACCACTCAGAAGATTTCTACGCCGAGATGTGGGAGACCATCACCAGCGGTCGTACCTGGCGCGGTGAGGTCTTGAATGCCCGCAAGGATGGCACGCAATACGACGCCGCGCTCACGATCACACCAGTTTTGAATGAGTCTGGTAAGACGATCAACTTTGTCGGCGTCCAACACGACATCAGCGCCCTCAAGGAGCTCGATCGTATAAAGTCACAGTTTGTCTCCGACGTTTCTCATGAATTACGCACCCCTTTAACCAACATTCGTCTCTATCTTGATCTCTTAGGCAGGAGCACCGAGGATCCAGCACGGGTAACTCGCTACTTGATGACGCTTTCCCGAGAGAGCGAGCGACTTGCCAATCTGATCGATGATTTGCTCTCCCTCTCCAGATTGGACGCAGAAGCGATCCCATTCCAACCGACCCCAGTGGACATCAATGAGTTGCTTGCTGGGCTGGTCGAGGACCGACACACACTTGCCTCGAAAAGAGGTCTTGATCTCACCCTAGAAGCGGATTCCTCACTTCCCCCGATCACGGGCGACGAGCGTCTGATCACCCAGGTGTTCACCAACCTGCTTACCAACGCCATGAATTACACGCCGGATGGAGGCCAGATCATCCTCCGCACAGGGAAAAAAGCAAGTGCAGAGGGCGAATGGGTTGTGGCTGAGGTAGTGGATACAGGTCTGGGTATCCCCCCCGAGGAGATCACGATGATCTTCCGCCGCTTCTTCCGTGGGCATGCCAGCCAAGTCACCGCCGCCGCTGGCACTGGACTAGGCTTAGCGATCTGCAAGGAGATCATCGATCGCCACAATGGCCGGATTACTGTCGAGAGCGACGGTGTTCCCGGCCACGGCTCGAGACTTCTTGTATGGCTACCGTTCCCTAAAGAAATGTAATGATGAGGCCAGCAATTAAGGCGAGGCTAAAAACACACAGAACGTGATTTTCGATGACGAAAGGTTAGCGAAGACCACCCTGGCTAACCTAGGGACAACGGTCCAAGAGATTCAAGAAGCTATGCTTGAGGAAGTCCATGACTTTGTGGGTGATGCGCCTCGATCCGATGATTTGACACTTGTGATCCTCAAGCGCGATGTTCCATTGACCTGAGCACAGATATCTTTCCAAGCCCGGGACGCGTGAATTGGCCGACAGGTGCTATCGTCTCTACATTTCGTGCCTCTAGAGCCCGAATCAGTAGGTTCAGCTTTTCCTTCGGGACTGCAATAAGCAACCCACCTGAGGTCTGTGCGTCCGCAAGGAGAAGCTTATCCACCTGCGAAATCCCTGCATCCCAGATCACATGCGGCTCGACAAAATCAAGGTTGTCACGTGTACCGCCCGGTATCACGTTGGCGCCAGCAAATCTCTCTGCGGCTTCTAGTATTGGTACATGATCAAAGAAGATTTCCGCGTCCACGCCCGCCCCGGTCGTCATCTCTCTCAGATGTCCAAGGAAACCAAAGCCTGTCACGTCGGTGCAGGCTGATACGCCGACTTCAACCATCGCTTCGGCTGCAGCTTGGTTGAGCGTCGCCATCCACCGGTTGACCTCCTGAACCGTCTTTTCATCGGCCAACCCGCGTTTGATCGCGGTGGCGATGATCCCCGTACCTATCGGCTTGGTAAGGAGGATCTGATCACCAGGGTGAGAGGCGGCATTGGTCACCACCCGATTGGGGTGGACGATCCCCGTCACCGCCATACCATACTTGGGCTCGGTGTCGTCCACCGTATGCCCGCCGATAACGCTCACCCCGGCTTCAATCGCCTTATCGAGCGCGCCTTTTAAAATGCGGTCAAGGACATCCAGTGGCAGGCGATTGGTTGGGAAACCGACGATGTTGAGCGCGAAGAGTGGTTTTGCACCCATGGCGTAAATGTCGCTGAAGGAGTTGGCCGCCGAGATCGCACCGAAAGCGTAGGGATCGTCCGCGATCGGAGTGAAGAAGTCCACCGTTTGCACCACCGCTATGTCATCGCTTAGTTTGTAGACCGCGGCGTCGTCGGAGGTCGAGATATCCACCAGGACAGCGGGGTCGGTTGGCGGGGGCAGTTTGGCCAGGATCTCCTCCAGCGCCTGTGGGCGCAGTTTGCATGCACAGCCCATCCCATGTGTATACCGTGTTAATTTAATTTCTTCATCGACCGATATCACAGGCGAAATCGCTGGGCTTATCGAGCTCAGTCGTTGCACAGCGTTTGAAATGACCTTGACCGCTTCATCCACCTCCTCCGAAGTGGTCATCCTACCAACCGAGAAACGAACGGTTCCCATCGCGTATTCCAAAGGTACACCCATCGCCTCCAGTACCGGTGAGAGCTCGATGCTCTCCGCATGACAAGCCGCTCCCGCTGAAGCCGCAACTCGATCGCTGATCTCCGAGAGCAAGGTGTTGGCTTCGATGGAGCGGAAGCTGACACTGAGGGTATTAGGAAGACGCTCTTCCGGGTGGCCGTTCAGTCTCAGCATTTCAGATGTACCCAATTCATCGAGCAACCCTTCCCACAATCGATCACGCATCGAACGCATGTGTACGACGACATCTTCCAAATCCTGCTCAGCGACTTCGGAAGCCTTTCCAAGGCCGACGATCTCCAAGACATTTTCCGTCCCCGCACGTCGATCCGCCTCGTGGTCGGCACCATGGATAAACTTGACCAGCTTCACACCGGATCGGATGTAGAGCGCCCCGATCCCTTTGGGCGCGTAGAATTTGTGGCCCGCCACCGACAGCAGGTCCACTCCTAATTCCTTCACCTTTACCACCAGTTTCCCCAGCGATTGAGCCGCATCGGTATGCATCAGTGCACCATGGCTATGGACGATGGCCGCGATTTCTGCGATCCGCTGGATCGTGCCCACCTCGTTGTTGGCGTGCATGATCGACACCAAGATGGTCTCAGGGGTGATCGCCCGTTGAACCTCAGCGGGATCGACCCTACCATATTCGTCTACCGGCAACACGGTGAGGCGGTAACCTTGGCTTTCCAAATAGCGACACGGCTCCAAAACAGCAGGGTGCTCGATGGCCGAGGTGATGATATGACGCCCCTGCTCACCGTAAGCGGAAGCGACACCCTTAATCGCCATGTTGTTCGCCTCACTGCCGCCACTGGTGAAGACGATCTCAACGGGTGAACAACCGAGGACCTCGGCAACCTGTGCTCGGGCGGTCTCTACAGCCTGCCTCGCCCGTGCACCATAGGGGTGAGCGCTCGATGGGTTACCAAAGTGTTCATAGAGATAGGGTCTCATGGCCTCCGCCACCCGCGGCTCAATTGGGGTGGTGGCGTTGTAATCCAGATAAATCGGTTCGTATTTCATATCCGTGCGCCTCTTTCCCTCTCCTTTTCAGGGAGAGGGAGAATCCTCGAGCGAAATCACACCTCACACGTGCTTCTCTCTTGTATGGAGAAAAGGTTGCAGTTCACCTAGCCTGTAAACGGGATCGTTACTCATCCCTTGTGATTTTAACCAGCACCCATGGCTTGGCGGCCTGAGCGACGTCTTCTCGCTTGAGACGGCCTTCCTCATCGAGACCGACCTCATAATATTTGGCAAAATTAGGGACCGCCTGTAGGAATTCCATTAATCCCCTTTCAACCTCCGACTCATCCTCGAAGGCTTCCCCCCACCCGGTCGCAGCACTTCCCTGCAACCGAAACATCACAGGAGCTCCACCGCGCAGGTTGCGCCACCAGATTCGGTCTTTCTTGCTGAAGATATAGATTTCCTCATCGATGAGGGCATAGTTGACAGGAGTGCTATATTGTCGACCGCTTACCCTACCGTTGAATGTGAGCAGCAAGATATTTTTGCTGAGCATCGCGTGGAGTGGTGAACGCAGAATACCCCCGACGAAAACGTTTCCGAACCGTTGAAAAAGTCTCTGCAATTGCATGATGAACTACACCTCTTTGGATGATGAATTTGGATAAGCTCCCAGAATCTTCATTGTCCTGAAGTTATCCCAGTGTCGAAAGGATCAAATATCTAAAGGTGATCGTTATCTTACGAGAGTCATCCTATGGAAGTCATCCTGAGCCTGTCGAAGGACGATTTTCATAGGATGACTGTCGAGTTTATCAAGAGAAGCACCCTGAGCCCTTCGGCGAGCTCCCCTCGACAAGCTCGGGACAGGCAGGACAAGGCTTGTCGAAGGGTACGCTTCCACGAGATGTCATCCTTCGACTTGACTCATAGCATGTGCACGAGACGACGATCCCAACCGTTTAGCAACATTCCTGGATCCTAGAATTTGTACAATCGGCTGACACAAACGGTTGGGATAAGGATTTCGAGGCCTCTACGTGAACCTGAATTGCGATCCCTGCGGTGTTTTGGCGACTTCTATGCGAGCGGGAAAGGCTTCCTTGAGCTCATCGATGTGGGTGATAACCAAAATTCGATCGAAGTCATCCTGGATGGTATTGATGGCGGCTACCAAGTGTTCACGCCCACGTGCGTCTTGTGTCCCAAAACCCTCATCGATGAAGAGGGTACGCAGTTGAGCGCCCGCGCGACGAGCCAACAAACGAGAAAGAGCGATTCGAATGGCGAAGTTAATTCGGAAGCTTTCCCCTCCTGAGTAAAGCTCATAGGGCCGGCTTCCAAGTTCATCGGAGATAATGATATCTAGGGCTTCTCTCAGCTCGCCGGTTTTTATCTCGCGTTGTGTCTCAATCCTTACGTGCATCCGGCCGTCGGTCATACGCCCCAGCAACTCATTGGACGAACGTTCGAGTTCTGGTACGACGGTTTCAATGATCATAGCAGGTACGCCGCGCTTACCAAAGGCCTCCCGTAGATCCTCGTACAATCCCAGATCGTTGACTAACCTCTCTCGCTCAACATGTGTCTCCGAGCGTTGTTTTTCGAAGGCGTCCAACGCTGCCAGCTTCTGACGAGCGCCACCGACACGCTCATCCGCCAGACGTTTTTCTTTCCGTAGCCGATCCAAGTCCTCTTGAGACAGCGAAGCTGCTCTTAAGCGATTTTCTGCTTCTTCAACTTGACCTTCCAATTCCTCACGCTGTTTCTGGTCTTTGGCTAACTCACTTGACCTCCGAACGAGTGTGTTTGCAAACTCCTCGATCCTTCGAGCTGCCTCGTCTGCATGACCAAGAGCGGTCTCTAATTCACCGACTCGCTTCTCCAGGCTTGGGCGCTCAGCGAGCTGATCTTCTAGCTCCGATCGTCGATGGTCGATTTCATTCATCTGGGTTTGAAGTTCTTGGATGCGATCTCGGTTGTCCCGATATTGTTCACGTCGTTCTTCGATCTCCTGTTCTAGGTCAGCCACCAACTCCTTTCGATGCTGCTCTGTCAGCGGTTGACCGCAGGTTGGGCATACAGGTTCAGTGGCCGCTTCAAGCACTGCAAGTCTCGCCTTGACCGGTTCCGTCTCCGGCCCCAACGCCTGGTTGATCCCCTCTAACCGAGCAATCTCTTCCGCCGCAGTCGTTCGCTGTTCTGCCACCTTCTTATGCCGAGTCTGGATGGGCTGGAGTTCGTTGAGCGCTTTTTGGACCTCCCCCAACGCTGCTTTTAAAGCTTCTTTATCTGCCTGAGGCTTGACGATTGCTTGCTCCTGCTCCACTTTAGCAACCTCGCGCTCGTTCGAGGTTATCCGTTGTGTCAGGTCATCGATCTGGCGTTGAAGTGCAACCAATTCGTGGCGGGTCTGCTCAAGGCTCACCCATTGCTTCTCCGTGGCTTCTAATCGGGAAGACACTTCTCGCGCCGCCGTTTCTGCAACGACCAGTTCAGCTTCATGCATCTCACGCTGGGATAACTCCCGATCGATCTCGTCCAAGCGTCCGTCAAGACGATGAATCCTTGCTTTGGTTTCTGTGATCCGATCCCTTGCGCGCCGCTCGTAATCCTCCCAGCTGGATAATCCAAGAATGTTGGACAGCACTTGCTTTCGTAGTCCTGGGGTTTTTGTGGTGAACTCGTCAGCACGACCCTGAACCAGAAATGCTGAATTGACAAAGGTCTCGTAGTCTAGCCGTAGCAAATTATCGATCTTCTGCTGCGTTTCTCGGATCGTTTTCTCTGAGATCCCTCTCCAGGACTCTGTCTCCGTGTCCCATCCTTGCAGTTCTAGTAGCGAGGCGCCACGTTTACCAGTTTTTCGTTGGCGGATGACCCGGAAGAGAGAGCCTCCCAAATCGAAGGTTAATGCGACTCGCATCTCCGTTTGTCCCTGATGGATGAGGTCATCGGGGGCATTGACGCGGGCCTTCCCCCACAAGGCCCAAGTGATGGCATCAAGCAGTGAGGATTTACCCGCTCCGTTGGGACCCGCTAAACAAGCGATATGAAGCCCCTCAAAGTTCAACGGACCAGGGTCGCGATAAGCCAAAAAATTATACAGCTCAAGTTCAATCGGGATCATGCTTCGACTTTGCTCAGCACAAGTACTTCGATTTCACTCAATACAAGTGCTTCGACACCGCTCAGCACAGGTACTTCGATTTCACTCAGGATGAAGGCTTCGACGGCAATCAATATGCGCTGTTTGATGATCATCACAACAGGTTGTCAGACCGCGCGCACTTCATGTAGATTCACCAATCTCTCTATGAATGGTTCGGTGAAACCCAGCATTCATGTTTCGATTTCGCTTACCTCTCCTGCACCAATTCTTCGGCTTTTACGAGCAGCGCATCCAGGCGCTCCCCCTCCACCTCGCGGGATTTAAAATAACGTTCAACTAATTCAAGTGGGGTGAGCGTCTCTGGTTCTAGGTCACCAAGCCTGGCTCTTGCTTCTGTTTCCACCTCTCGTATAAGCGAGGCATGGCCAGCCATAGTTAGCGCCAGATCCACCTCGCGTTCACGCAGCGCCACCTCTTGCTCAGCCTGCAATTGGACCAGGACGCGGACAATCGCACCTTTAAGGGATAAACCTTCCAGCTTTGCCAGGACCGCGGCCGTCGGATCAGCCGCTTCACGCACATCTACCTTAATCGTATGAAAAGGTCTCGCCTTAACCGGCACGAAACTCCAGGTCGTCTTTTCCCGTACTAAATCCACCCAACAGAATCCCTTCTCATGATCTTCTTCGCCGAAATCGATGCGTTCCAGCGATCCACTGTAAACCACGGGTGGGTAGCGATCCGGGTTCAGTACTTGATGTTTGTGGATATGCCCTAGGGCGACATAGTCCCATCGGGGGTCAGCAAGGGTAGACAAAAAAA
>DUEW01000090.1 GCA_011174845.1 Anaerolineae bacterium
CCTTGTGTTTTCACCTGAGCGCCTCATTGCTGGTTTTGCAGACCTTCGTTCGCCGAAATCCGGCCTGGCTGGCGTTGGCGATCGGTTGGCATGCGATCCTCGACGCGGGGGCGGTGTTCGCCCTGGTGACATGGGATGCCTATGTGGCGGAGGGCTTCGTCGGATTGATGGCACTTCTAAGTTTGGGGATCATCTTCGCTTTGTGGAGAGGGGAGAGGGAAGAGCAAGAGAAGCCGTCTTTGCCACCCGTAGATCGCAAAAAAAGGACTCGTGAGCCGAACCTTGCGCTTGAAGAGGTGTCCGAGGAGCGTCTACACGATAGCCGATATGAATCGTAGGATTCTCTAGGATCGCTTCCGAGGCGCTCACCCTGCTCGGTTTTACGAAACGGGTATATCTGGGGTTGATGCCATGATACAGACGGAAAATCTGACCAAACGCTTTGGCGACATCCTGGCCGTCGATGATTTAACCTTGGAACTGGAGGCCGGCGAGGTGTTCGGATTCCTGGGACCCAACGGGGCCGGCAAAACCACGACCATCCGCATGCTCACCGCTTTGATCTCACCGACGTCCGGAGGAGCCACCGTGTTGGGCTGGAAGATCGGTCAGGAGGACGGACAGATTCGCCGTCGAGTTGGAATCTTGACCGAATCCCCAGGGCTGTATGAAGGTTTAAGCGCTGAGCGCAACCTCGCTTTTTTCGCACGCCTTTATGAGGTCGAGGACATCGCCCAGCAAGTGGAGCGCTACTTGCGTATGCTTGGCCTTTGGGATCGGCGTGCGGAGTCAGCGGGTACCTTCTCGAAAGGCATGCGTCAGAAATTGGCCATTGCCCGGGCGCTGCTCCATGAACCTCAGGCGCTGTTCCTCGACGAACCGACCAGCGCTTTGGACCCAGAAGCGGCGCACATGGTGCGTGAATTCATCGCCAGCTTGAAGCATGAGGGGAGGACCATCTTTCTCTGCACCCACAATCTGGATGAAGCGGATCGGCTCTGTGATCGCATCGCGGTCTTCAACACTCGTTTACTTGCGCTTGATACACCGACGGCTTTGCGACGTCAGCTGTATGAGCGGACGATGGTCTTTCATTTGCGTCAGGTTGATCCCCGGTTTGTCGAGCGTGTGAGAAGCCTGCCCTTCGTCCGCACAGTAAGATCGATGGACGACAAACTACTGGTCGCCGTCGACGACCCGGAAGACAACAATCCAACGATCGTTCGATCCTTGGTTGAAGCGGGGGCGGAAATTCAATTTGTAGGTGAGTTGAGACGATCGTTGGAGGACATCTACCTGAAGTTGATCAAGGATAATGAGGAAGTGGGATCGGGGAACGGGGATCGGAGTTCAGGCTGAGTACCAACCTCCATCCTAATCCCTAATCCCTAATCCCTGATCCCTTTCTTTTGAAGAGGCTCGCTATGGATAAGATCTGGGTCATCATGCGCAAAGAGTGGTCGGAGGTCTTCAAAAACCGCTTCGTGCTTTTTACCGTGGCCTTTCTACCGCTGATCCTCGTCGCCCTGCCCTTGATCATGCTCTATTTCACCGGTTCCTCGGGGGGGGATCTGAGCGGCCTATCCGGCACGGACATGCCAACTAGGTTCGCCGAACTCTGTGGCGGAATGACCGAAAGTGAATGCGGTCAGTACTTCCTGGTTAGCCAATTCATGCTGCTCTTTATGTTAATGCCGCTTGCGATACCGGTCACCATTGCCTCCTATAGCATCGTCGGAGAGAAAACCACCCACACGCTGGAGCCGGTGCTAGCTACGCCGGTGACCACCTTGGAGTTGTTAGCCGGTAAAGCGCTGGCCGCCGCGGTGCCAGGAGTGACGGTGACTTGGATTGGGTTCGTCATTTTCGAGGTTGGTGCACACCTCATCGCCACGAGCCCGGTTGTGCTCGCTCGACTGACCGAGCCCCTCTGGCTGTTGGCGATCTTCCTCATCGGGCCGTTGCTGGCGATCGCCTCCGTCAGTGTCGCAGTGATGGTCTCCTCGAGGGCTCATGATCCGAGGGTCGCTGAACAGCTCTCCATGTTGGTCATCTTGCCCCTGCTTGCTGTCTTCTTCGGGCAGATCGCAGGACTGTTCCTTATCAATGAGAAGCTCATTATGTGGATGGCGGTCGCGCTGGTCATCATCGACGCCGGACTGTTCGCCTTTGCAATCCAACTCTTCCAACGCGAGACCATTCTCACACGTTGGAAATGAAGGAATGGTCTCGGTGAGGCGCTTGTGGATCGTCCTTCTCGGACTAATGCTTATCCTGCCCGTCCTTCCGGCAGTGGCGCAGGAATCCGAAACATCGCTCCAACTGTCGGTGGAAAGGGACTTCGGCTTCAGCATGAGCGGTCGAATCCAAGGCAGGTTCACCCTCAAGGTAACCGGACCGGAAGACCTAACGCGGGTGGAGTTCTTGATCGATGACGTGGTGGTCACCACAGTTGGTGAACCCCCGTTTCGCTACTCCTTCAGCACAGGTGATTATGAACTGGGGGTGCACCTCATCTCGGCGGTGGGTTACACCTCGCTGGGGGAGGTGATGCAAAGCCCTATCCACAGGTATGAATTTGTAAGTGCGGATGAGGGACTGCGTATAGCGGGGAGGATCGTGATCCCGATCCTGATCGGGACGGGCGCGCTCGTGCTAATCGCTATGGCAGGATCGATGCTCGTGGGCCGCCGGAGGGGTAGGCCACAGATTGGGGAATATGGAGCGGCTGGGGGCGCGGTTTGTGCACGCTGCGAACTGCCCTTCAGTCGACACGTCTTTGCCCCCAACCTGTTGATCGGCAAACTGGAGCGCTGTCCGCATTGTGGAAAGTGGGCGATCGTGAGTCGAGCGACAGGAGAAGCCCTTGAGAGGGCGGAGGCGCGCTGGGTCGCCGAGGGTACGAGCGGCGGTTTCGAGCTTGAAAGCGAAGAGGATGAGCTGCGACGGATGATCGAGGACTCGCGATTCGAGTCTTGATCGTGGTAAAGGATATTTTAGAAATTCACCGGCGGCGAGTTCTTATATGGAGGTCATCACAGGGGAGGGTGAGCCCAGTTCATTAACTCTCATGCGAGGAAGCTTTTCTTTGAGCACATGAGATCCGTCTCCTTTCATGAAGCCTTAACAAGTTGGTCACGTTCCGAGTACAATCAGGTGAAGAGACCCCTCGCCGGCGGCCGCAGGCGCCGGCGTTTAGCTGGTGAATGAATGTGAGCGAGGCCCGGCCACCAATCTGCGATTACGAAGGCTCCGACTATCAAGAGCGTTTTTGGGAGCTCGGTGGTCGAGCGTACGAGGATCGCGTCGAGGCGGTGGCTTTGGGGCGGCTCCTACCAGCCGGTGGAGACCGCCTGCTCGAGGTGGGAGCGGGCGCGGGTCGTCATACGCCTCGCTACCAGGGGTTTCGACAGATCGTATTGCTCGATTACTCACGCACCCAACTGGAGCAGGCAAGAGCGCGGTTAGGAGAAAGCGAGCGATATATCTATGTCGCCGGAGACGTCTACCGACTGCCCTTCGCTCCGGGGGTTTTCGATACCGCGACCATGATCCGTACCTTGCATCACATGGCCGACCCACTGGCAGCATTACGGCAAGTGCGATTCATCATGGAAACCGGGGGAGTCTTCGTGCTTGAGTACGCCAACAAGCATAACTTAAAGGCCATCGTGCGTTGGGTCTTACGACGGCAAGCGTGGAATCCCTTCGGCTATGAACCGGTGGAGTTCGTCCCACTGAACTACAACTTCCATCCCGTCGCCGTGCGCGATTGGATGGCAGAAGCGGGTTTTGGAGTCGTGCGACAACTTACGGTGTCCCATTTCCGGCAGGATCTGTTGAAACGGATGATCCCGCTGGGCTTGCTGGTGGCCTTGGACTCCGTGGCCCAACGGACCGGAAATTGGCTGCAATTGACCCCGAGCGTGTTCCTGGGTGCGGAGGCGGTCGGCGAAGGGGAGCACGCGCCGGAAGGGGCATTCTGGCGATGCCCTGTCTGCGGTTCATTTGACCTCAAGAAGACCGATGCTGGAATGTTGTGCAGGGGGTGTGACCGGGTGTGGCCGGTGAGGGAAGGGATTTACAACTTTAAGAGTGCATTGGAGTGAAATCAACGAACGGGATTGGGGGTCAGGGATCAGGGATTAGGATACTTTGAGTACGATCGTCTGTTCCTGATCCCTAAACCCTGTTCCCTGATCCCTGCACTTTCCAATACTCCCCTCGCTGACGCTCCAGCAACCCAGCTCCCACAAGCTCGCGCCGCAGTGTGGCCGTGTCCTGATGAAACCTGGCTAGGATCTGATTGACCTCTTTCTCGGGATAGCGTACCTCTGGTTCGAAGGACTTAGCGATATGGCACAGAATGACCGTCAGTTTCTTGCGCTGTGCAGGGATGGTCTTCAAACTACCATCTGGGTTGGAGAAATCGGTTAACACCTTACGGTCGTAGGCCTCCAGATCAACGTCAGCCGCGATCGCGGGCAGCGCCTCGCGAGAGAGCATCCGACGAGCTATGGTCTCCAACTTCGAGGTCTCCAATCGATAGAGGTTATAATATCCTTCTGCTCGCGCGCTGACCAATCCTGCCTTTGAGAGACGCGCAAGGTGGTGGGAGACCGTCGAGGGGCGAAGCTTCAACATGGCGGCCAATTGCTCCACGGTGAAGGATTCCTGCGCGAGCAGCCCGATGATTTTCAGTCGGCTAGCGTCGGCCAGGGCTTTGAAGAAATCGAGCAATTGAGAATCATCCATCTTAGTACTCGTCTAATTAATTAGATGAATATCGAATTAATTTTACCATGATTGTTTTATTTGTCAAGTCCTTCTCGGGTTATAATGGGTCCGGATTGCTCATACGGATCGATCGGTTCACCCAATCTGATCCTTTGGAGCAAGAGACCGCTGACCTCCCCGATCAAGGAGTGAGTTTACAGATTGTGTGCGCCCGTTGGATGGGTCAGGATTCATAGTGACCCAGGTCGCGACATTGGTGCGATTCCAACGTATATACATTACGGAGGGTATCATGGATCTCAGACGAAGATCGAATTTGGCTTTTGGTTTGGTGCTGATCCTGATCGGCGGGGCGTTTCTAGTGGCCCAGTTGGTCCCAGATGCTTTTGCCTGGCTCGACCCTGCGACCAATTGGCCCATCTTCATCATCGGCCTTGGTGTGTTTCTCCTGTTGATCGGTCTCCTGGCGGGCGTCCCTGCTATGGCCGTACCGGCCAGCATCGTGGGTGGCATTGGTGCCCTCTTGTATTGGCAAAATGCCACCGGTAATTGGACCAGCTGGGCATACGCATGGACATTAATCCCTGGTTTCGTTGGCGTTGGTGTGGTCCTTTCGGGTTTATTCAGCGGTCAAGCGCGTCAAGCCGTCCGCGATGGTGGAGGGGCCATCTTCACCAGTTTGGTACTGTTCACCATCTTCGGATTTTTCTTCGGACGGGATGCCTTTCAAGGGATACTGTGGCCGATCTTACTCATTGCATTAGGGGTGGTGGTCCTCATTCGAGCGGTCTTTCGCTTGGGTTAACCGCTCAGCGTGAAGAAGAAACTGTAGAGAGGGACATTCAGTAGAATCGTTAAGCTATTCCCATGATTGAGGGTCTCGAATAACCGATCTCTGCAAATGGCCTATACGAGCAGGTTTTTATTTCATTCCAGAGACCGACGATGGGAGATGGCACTCCTGCGTTAGAATACTACCTCAGTGGACAGATTGGACGATCCATATTGGAGTTCTCAAGGAAGGTGGATGCCTGCAAAGTTAATGGATTGAATCCTCAGGCTACAAGGAAGAATAAAAGGAGGAGGGAATGAGACGGGGTTCACTATTCTGGGGAGTTATATTCATCGTGGTTGGCGGTATATGGCTACTGGATCAGCTGGGAGTCATCGTGGGAATCAACATCTGGAACCTGATCTGGCCTTCTTTCCTGATCATCCTGGGTGCGTGGGCTCTTTTAGGAGCCACGCGTCACAGAAGTCCGGTTGAGGTCGAGCAGGTGACGTTGCCTTTAGAGGGCGCAGAACGGGCGAAGATCCGTATCAAGTATGGCGCTGGACGTCTGCGGATCGGTGCTGGAGTCGGTTCGACCGAATTGATCGATGGCTCCTTTAGCGGCGGGTTGGATCACCATTCCAGGCAAGAGGGGGACACGTTGGTCCTTGACATGCGTCTCCCTGACTATGGTTTCCCGAATGTGATCCTGCCGTGGAATTTGGGTCGATGGGCAGGTTTCGAGTGGACGTTCGGCTTGAACGGTGAAATTCCGCTTGAGTTGGACGTTGATACCGGAGCCAGCGAGGCGAGGTTGGATCTTGAAAATCTGAAAGTGACCGACCTGCGGTTAGATACAGGAGCCAGCTCAACCGAGATCACTCTGCCAGCCAAAGCGGGATTTACCAAGGTAGAGATCGACGCGGGAGCCGCCTCGGTTAAGCTTCGGGTTCCATCAGGGGTGGCGGCACGGATCAAGACGGAGGTGGCTTTGGTGGGAGTCACGATTGATAAAAACCGTTTCCCGCGCGAGGGAGGCGTGTATCTTTCGCCCGATTACGACACAGCAGAAAATAAGGCGGACATCGATATCGATGTAGGGGCCGGATCGATCTCCGTACAATGATTCGTCATGGGGCTCGTTGCTTTGGGCAGATAGAATTAGGATTAGGTGATCTTTGGACGATCTTGTGTGGATAGACCAAGAGAGGAGAATATCATGAGGAGAAATGGTGTACGAATTGTATTTAGTGTGTTGTTGATCGGCGCGGGGGTCTTATTCTTGCTTCAGAACCTCGGGTTTCTCAGAGACGCAGGTGGACTTTTTTGGGCACTTGCCTTTGCCGTTGGCGGTGGAGCCTTCCTGTATGTCTACCTGAGCGATCGTACCCATTGGTGGGCCATCATTCCGGGTTTGACCCTGCTCGGCATCGGTGAAATCATCGCCGTTGGCACCTTTTTGCCCCAATATGATGAGATTTTAGGAGCCCCGGTTTTCATGGGTTTCATCAGCCTGAGTTTTTGGATCATTTATTTAACCAACCGGGAGAACTGGTGGGCGATCATCCCGGGTGGGGTATTGCTGGCCATCGCCATCTTCATCGGCCTCGAATCCCTCTTTCCAGGTGTGGAGATGGTCGGTGTCTTCTTCTTGGGTTTGGGTTTGACATTTCTGTTGTTAGCGTATCTTCCAACCCAGGAGGGGCGCATGAGATGGGCGCTCATCCCAGCCGGTGTCCTCCTCCTGATGGGGGTCATCTTTATGGGGTCCGCGTTTTCAGCGCTGGAGATCATCGGACCAGCGGTCTTGGTCTTGGCCGGCTTGTATCTGATCTTTCGAACCTTTCGACCGAAGGGGGAAATTCAACCTTAGGTTGAAGGATTTCATTGGGCAATCGAGGAAGGATTCCTGACGGCAGCGATAAACGCTGAGCATCTGTATTTGATCGAAAATCTGGAGGAGATTCCGCATGGAGACAAAGCGACTGTATCGTAGCAGGACCGATTCGATGGTCGGCGGTGTGTGCGGTGGCCTTGGGGCATACCTGGGCATCGATTCTACGATCATCCGGTTGCTCTTTGTTTTACTTGCTTTTGGCAAAGGCATCGGTTTCGCCCTTTATTTCATCTTGTGGATTGTAGTGCCTCGCGAAGGCGTGGAAGAGGGCGCTTCTTTGGACGAAAACATACGAACCGGTGCTGAAGAGATCGCCGAGCGTGCGCGAGAGATGGGCGAAGAGCTTCAGAAGGGCGTGAGGGTTTCCGGACATCAAGCCAGTTGGTTCATCGGCGGGGCGTTGATCCTGATCGGCGTTTTCTATCTTCTGGACAACCTGAATATTTATTGGCTCTCGTGGCTACGGTGGGATGTGGTTTGGCCGATTATTTTGATCGCAGCCGGCGTTCTCTTTCTAGTGCGTCACTTTCGAGGGGAGTGAGATGAGTGAGAGAGCTCGACGGGGTGGGCTTGTAGGACCACTTCTGCTCATTGGCTTAGGTGTGATCTTTTTACTGAACAACCTGGGTGTTCTGGCTGTGAACATCTGGGATGTGATCTTCCGACTGTGGCCAGTGATTTTGATTGCCATAGGCTTGGATCTGCTCATTGGCCGACGCTCCGTCGGGGGATCGCTGTTGGTTCTGGTGTTAATCCTGGTCGTATTTATCGGTGGTGTCTGGTTGATTGGTGTCGAGGTCAGGACGACAGGGCCGTCAAGTGAAATCTTCCAGCCGTTAGAGAGTATGACCAAAGCGGAGGTCTCCATCAGTCCTTCCATCGGACTGCTCCATGTCGAATCGCTTGATCCGGGATCTAGATATTTGGCCCAAGGGAAGATCCGACTTATGAGCGGGGAGGATCTGAGGCAAGATTTCAATCCCGATCGGGACCCGGCAAGTTTCGCGCTACGAAGCTCGGGCCAAACCTGGTTCCCCGCGATCGGTGGGTGGGGAGAGGATGCTACTTGGGATCTTGGTCTCAACCCCGATGTAGCACTCATTCTAGACCTCAGCCTCGGGGTAGGGAAAATCGAGGTCGATCTGACAGGACTGGATGTGACAGCCTTCGAGGTCAGCCTAGGATTAGGTAAGACCATCATCACCCTGCCCGAAGAGGGGCGTTTCACGGCGAAGATCAGCGGTGCCATCGGCGAGACCTACGTGATCGTCCCAAGCGATATGGCGGTTCGCAGCCACGTGAGCACGGGGATTGGGACCAGCAGTCTTCCGCCTGGATACACCCGCCAGGGTGATACCTATGTCTCCCCTGGATATGAGAGCGCCGAGAACAGGGTAGACTTGGACATCAGCCAGGCCATCGGCATGATCAGTGTGGTAAGTCTCGGTCGATAATTTGATCCGATTCGACTGGGTGTGGAAGTGTCTTGGTTCGTGTAGAATCTGTGGGTTAAGTCGTAAAGTTTGAAGAGGTAGAGCTGTGAACACTAGCTTGCAGGAGTTGATCGAGACGGGCGAGGTGATCCTCGCTGACGGTGGGATGGGCACGATGCTGTTGGCGTTCGGCCTGGGTCGAGGTGTGCCCCCTGAGTTGTGGAATGTCGAGCGAATAGAGCAGGTGCGAGAGATTCATCGTGACTACATCGCCGCCGGGGCACAGATCATTCTCACCAACTCATTCGGTGGCAACCGCCGGCGTTTGTCTTTTCATGACTTGTCGGAACGAACCCTCGAGTTGAACGAAGCCGCGGCGCATATCGCTCGTCTTGAGGCAGAAGCCGCCGAGGCACCCGTTGTCGTCGCGGGTTCGATGGGTCCAACCGGAGCCCTCATGACACCGCTGGGCGACCTCACCTTCGAAGAAGCACAATCCACTTTCGAGGAACAAGCCGGTGCGTTGATCGAGGGCGGCGTGGATGTGTTGTGGGTCGAGACGATGTCTGATCTGGAGGAGGTGCGCGCAGCGATTAAAGGGTGTCGACAGATCGCGCCTGAATTCCCGATCGTGGCCACGATGACCTTTGACGCCCACGGACATACCTCGATGGGAGTATCGCCCCAGGTTGCCGTGGAAGCTTTAAGTGGGTTGAACCTAGAGGCGATGGGCGGCAACTGTGGCAACGGCCCGGACGAGATCGAGGCCGTGATCGAGGCCATGCACCAAGCGGACCCCGGGATTGTGTTGGTCGCGAAATCGAACGCCGGTGCCCCGCGTATGGAGGGTGGTCGCCAGGTTTACGATGCCACTCCGGAGGTCATGGCCGAGCATGCGCTTCGTGTGAAGAACTTGGGGGCGCGCATCATCGGTGCTTGCTGCGGCAGCATGCCGGAGCATATCCGTGCCATGGGTCACGCGTTGCGGGGTGGACTTTCCACAGAATGATGGGTTTATTGTTGGGTACCGCATGGCTGTGTTTTGCGGTCGCCTTGCTGGTCCTCATCCGAATGCGTTTGCGCGTCCTGGGGGAGCTTGAACTCACCCCAGTTGCTCAACGAGACGCTGCGCCACGTATGAGCGTCATCATCCCCGTACGAAATGAACAATCGAACATCGGAACATGTCTTCAGGGTCTGCTGCAGCAGACCTATCCAACGCGCGCATTGGAGATCATCGTCGTCGATGATCATTCGACGAAACGGCTGTGATCGTCCGCAAGCTGATGGATAGCCACAACCAAATCCGTCTCATCGAAGCCGGTCCGTTACCCGAAGGCTGGAAGGGTAAATCGCATGCCTGTTGGCGAGGCGCGCAACAAGCAAAGGGCGAATGGCTTTGCTTTATGGACGCCGACGTGACGGCGATGCCGGATCTTCTTCTGTCAGCTGTGAGATTTGCGGAAGCCGAGAACTTTGATTTGCTCTCCCTGTTCCCGTTCCAGGAAATGTTGGGCTTTTGGGAGCGATTGCTGATGCCGATCGCGTTCCTCAGTCTCCTGTTCCTCATGGATCCAAGGCGGATCAACGATCCTAAGGCAAAGGATGCGATGGCGATTGGGCACTTCATCCTCGTCGAGCGGGGCGCATACGATAGCACCGGAGGCCACCAAACGATTCGATCCGAAATGCTGGACGATGTCGCTTTGGCGCGTTGTTTTAAGGAGGAGGGCCTTCGCATCCACCTTGGGAGCGGCAGGGACTTGGTCCGAACGCGAATGTATTCCGATCTTAAGGCTCTCTGGCAGGGGCTGACAAGAGGGGCAACTGAGCTCGCTGGTGGCGTGGCCGTTACCACCTTATCCGTGTTCTCCTCCCTACTCAATGGTTGGATGCCCGTTCTGCTTCCATGCTGGGTGTCACAAATGAATGTGGAAATGAACGCCTTGAACTTGAGGGGTTTGGCGATCGGGTCAGTGTCCCTGGGATCGCTGATTTGGTTTGTTGCCCATGTGGTGATGTGGCGAACACATCGAATCCCTCTGCGCTACCTGCTCCTGCTCCCTCTGAGCTACACAGCGCTGGCCGTTGCCAGTCTGGAGAGCATTGGGCGTTATTTAACCGGCCACCGCCAATGGAAAGGGCGCCAGTATTAAGCAGGAATTTTCTGCGATCGTTTGATGGCAATGGGGATTGGAGAGAAAAAACCGACCTCCGAGATCTCCAAAACCTCGGAGGTGATAGGTATTCTGAGTAGCTTAATTTCGTTCTTCCCTGCCTGATATTAACGACCGTCTATTTTTATCTCAGGTTGAAGCTCCCTGATCCGGGTTCGAAGGTGATCTCGACGCGGTGAGCAGCGCTGCTGTACCCGTCGGTTTCCCAGATCCCAGTATCACCGTCGTTATCACCCATATCGTCCACCAACCGATAGCTGCTTGGGACGCTCACACTGCCCGAACCTCGATCTCGGATGACAACCCGCACCCCTACGTCCCCGGGCACGTCGATGTTGATGCTCCCAGATCCGCCATCGATGTTCGCGGTGTACTGGGATGAACTTTCGGGCAGGAACAAATCAGTGCTGCCGGATCCACCGTTGATTTCCAGTTCTGTTATTTCCAGGTACATGAGGTCGAGCGTAGCCGAACCCGAGCCGACATCAATTGCCAGATCGATGGGCACATCGGGGCTGAGCCCGATCTCCCATCGAGCGTCAGCACCGACCAAATCGAACCAATCGAAATCGAAACCGGAGCCGGTTACTGGTTCTATGCTGACCGTTTTCTCCCCCGCACCTCTGGCAGAGAACCTAACGTCAGTCAGCGTGTCCAGTTCAGCCTCAATGAGCAAATCTGAAGCGGACAGGGCCTCGACGGTGGTCGGATACCTCTCCAGGTCAAGCGTGATGCGCGCCGAAGTCGCACTTCCGAGAGGCTCGCTGAAGGTTAGCGTCTTGAGTTCGCCTCCCGTCTCTAAGCCGAGATTGGGCGCCAAGAAGAGCAGGGCAATGATTAGAGCCACAGCACCGAGGCCGATCAGCCCTCCGATGACCGGCGAGCGTCGACCGAAGATGATATCGAGGCCAATGACGATCAAGATCAGGGGCCACAAGCGCAAAAGCATCCGCAAACTTGGCGTCGAAATGTAGCCCAGGTTCCCTAGCAGCCACACAACCCCTACGCCGATGAGCAAGATCGGCCAAAACAACGAGCGATATTGATACCCTTGCTTTTCCTCCATGGATTCCTCCTCCTTGAGTATTTCATCCGTTTTTAGTTAATCGGTTGTCCTATCCAACTCATACGGATCTTTGTTCGAATAACAGGTAGCGGACCCAAAAACCCGTATGATGGACCGTGTTTTGGGGGATGTTACTTGCTTCATGACGGATAAGGCATACCCAATTATCTCACGCTTAGGTCGCCCACCCCTCCATTGAAGACAATCACAATCCTGAGGTCAGCTTCGTCGAAACCAGGAGTCTCCCAAACCCCACTTTCTCCAACTAGATCGTCGCCACTGCTCAACTGTATGAAATTCGCAGAGACATTTATATTACCCACATCGACATCGGCATCGACGTGAACGGCAGCATCGGGCGGGACGTCGATGACGAATTCACCTACATCGCCGTCTATGGTCAAGTTCACCGCAGCGCCTCGCTCGATGATGACCTCAAAGGCACCGACGCCTCCGTTGATATAAACATCGTAAGGCTTCTCCGTTGCCGGCAAGGTGATCTGGAAATCCCCCACGTCTCCATCGACCTCAAGATCTTCGATTTGAAGACCGCCTAGATCGATGATGGATTGCCCGACGGAGCCATCGATGTTCAGGGTGAGAGGGATCTCAGGGCTCAGGCCAATGTCCCACCAAGCTCTTTCCGTATCGGTATCTGTGACCCATAACCAGTCACCAAAATCGAAGCTGGGGGCGCGATGGCTGATGCTGATCGTCTTCTGCTTGTCTCCCTGAACGTCGAAGTTAATTTCACCGACATAGGTTAATTCCGCATCGATCAGGGTGTTTGGATCTGAGAGCGCGTCGAGCGTTGTTTTACCTACAGCGAGATCCAGATTGACCCGCGCCGATGTGGCGTTGCCGATGCTCTCCGTGAACCTTTCTGTGATGAGTTCCGTTTCTGGCGGGGTGAACCCAAGCGAAGGCCCGGCGAAGACGAGCACCAAGACAAGGGCCACGGCACCGAAGCCTATCAAAGCCCCGATGGCAGGAGAGCGTCGCCCGACCATGATGTCCAAGCCGATGACGATCAAGGCTAACGGCCATAAGCGGAAAAGCGTCCACAAACTGTGCTCGGGGAGGACGCCTAAGTTCCCCAACAACCAAAATAACCCCAAGCCGATGAGTACGATCGGCCAGAACAACGAGCGATAACGAAAATCCTTCTTCTCTTCCATTTCTGCCTCCTTGATCTACTCTATATACGATAGCTCTGTGATAAGAGTCTCATTTTTTCCATATTTTTCCAATGGTTAGCTTAGCATTTGGATGAGGAATTGTCATCGTGCATCTATACAACATCACGTCTGTACATTTGTACAATATCCATGAGTGAAGCCCGCCGGCCTCAAAGGGTGCCGGTGAACCCCCACTCGCAGGGAAACTGAGCATCGATCCTATGTCCGGCAGCGATTTGTGTTATCGAGCGTTGTGCTTGGTCCGGAAGTCAGACCAGGCCTTCCATGATCCCTATATACGACACGCTGCTGGGCTAGTACTTTCCGCCTCTATTCACTCGGGCTCCTCGGCTTCCAAAGCGCCCTCTTGTTTCTTCCGACCCGTTAACCCAAACGCGCCTGCCAAGAGCAGAAGGCCGAAGAAAACGAAAATGATCGGCCATCCAACCGAGACCAGACGCCCAAAGTCTTCGCTTCCTTCTGAGAGCCCGGTTACGATGAGGATGAGTCCCGGAATCAGCGGCCACCAACTTGAGCTGCCGCTGTACACCAGATCGATCACGTAGATGGCGACAAAGCCTACCCCGAGGCCGAGCTGCTCGAAGCCGCCAAAAGTCATAAGTGTGCTTTCCCCGACCTTACCCAGACCGATGCCCAGCAGGATGCAACCCGGGATCAGCAAACCGTATGAGCGGCGGTAAAAATATCCGGCCACGAACAACCCGCCGATCAAGAATAAAATCATGGCATCGCCGAATCCCTCCACATATTGAAGGGCGATCAACCCGATCCCCAATATGATGAGGATAGCTCCAAAGAATATTCGTCCTTGTCGTTCGTTGTCCATTTTCTTCTCCTCCAATTATGTTATGTTTTCATCGACTTGACAGCGTAACAAGATAGATGATGTTGCGCAGCCTCTTTGTATCTGTCCTCACACCACTTATCATCGGTATGACCCGGATCATTGCCTTGCTGGTCCCGTTTGGAATAAGAAGGCCCTGGTTTCCTGTTTTTAGGGACTTGGTAAACTAAAAATGGAGAATCAATCGCGCTGTTCATGTGTACCAGGCCATTACAGATCTTTGAGATATTGATCGAAAAACTGGATGCTTCGCTGCATGGCCAGGCTGAAGGCGCTTGACAAATTGTGATCGGCGTCTTGATAGATGTAGAGTTCCACAAGTTTCTCGGCGGTCAGTGTTTGTTGGTAGAGCGTCTCGGAAAACTCCACTGGCACGCTCGTATCCCCTGTTCCGTGATGCAACTGAAGTGGACCGGACAAATCGGCCAAGTAGGTGTTGGCAGAGATGGATTCCCAGAATTCTGGGTTGTCCTCCGGTGATCCATACGTCTCGGAGAGCTCCGTGCGCCAGCCTCGGCCAGGGAAAGGTGTGCGTGTCACGATCTCAGCCGTGGCCGTGTTCCGCCTCCAGCGTGCGATCAAGTCCGGATACGACGCGACAACGCCGGCCCAAATCACGCCCGCCTTGACATCCTCTCCAACGACCATCGATCGTAGCGTGATGTATCCACCCATCGAATGCCCCCACATCCCGATCCGGTTCGGATCGGCATCCGGATACTGCTGCATCGAGGCGACGGCGTTCAGCACATCGATGACATAATCGGGTGAACCATAAGCGCCCCGCGCCTCGCCCTCCGATTCGCCGTGGCCGCGATAATCTGGCTTAAACACGATGTAGCCATTGCGCGCCAGATGATCGACATAGGCCACATAGCGTGTGGTGGTCCGATATTGATCCGGGGGGATATACCCATGATTGAAGATGATGACCGGCCAGCCTGTCGGGGGGCGTTCACCGAAGGGAACGGTTAATAAGGCGAAGATCTTCAACCCCTCGGACTGGTAGGAGGCCAGGTATTGGTAGTAATTACGCCCAGGGTTTAGCGTAGATTCGACCCTAACCTCGCTCCCCGGGTAGGTGCGATTGCGCATCGATTCGATGGTGAGCGGGTGTGGGGTAGGGGTGGGAGAGGCGGTAAGCGAGGGGGTCAGGGTGAATGTGGGCGGCGGGGAAGGCGTGTTGGTTGGCACAGGTGTGACGCTGGCGGACTCAGTAGGAGGCGGAAGCGTCGCATTTTGAAGGGCGCGCGGTGGCTGGTTTCCACACGCGGTCGCCAAGATGGACAATAGAATTGTTAAACACCAAAGTCTTGCGAAGCGGAATGTACTCATCCTCGGAAGTGACTACCTCGGTTCATCAACCAAAAATCATCTCAGATGCGTCTCGCACCAAACCAACGAAGCTATTCCAACAACCATACGATAATGCTACCCGTTGCGTCACCATTAACCTTGCCAAATCTACCCAATTACTCAACATTCGAAAAGATAGGGTGGAATTATACCGCTCTTTGTCTTGGTTGTGGTGCTCAGGATCTTCCACTCGCTCAGCGGAAGAGGTGTTCCACCACCCGTGCTTCAACGTCTTCGTCTTTGTGGTTACGCAGCGTGATCTCGAAATCCTGCTCGAGGCGCTTCCTTCGAGAACACTCACAAGAACATAAGGATCCCCATCAGGACCAAAACGACGTAGACGATGGTATAGAAACGCCCTACGGAAAATGTTCGATTCATGATCTCGCCGGCGAGAACTCCCACCACAATGACCGGCAGGGCGTAAAGGTATAACCGCAACACGGTCGGTGTCCATAGACCGGCCAATCCATGGCTGATAAGGACCGTAAAACCCGTTGGAAAGAAATAGCCCTGCAAGGTGGCTCGAAAGCTCTCTGGAGACCATCTCCGTAGCGCACTGTACACGACCACGAGCGGTCCATTGGCGTTGTACGCACCACCCAGAATCCCGGCCGGAAAGCCAAATACGAATGAAAGTTTCTCATTGTGGAGGTGAGGCAGCTTGGGTGCGACTAGGTTGTATAAACCGAATCCTAAGAGCACAATCCCTAACACTGCTTTAACGATAGAGTCAGGCGCAGTTTTGAGAAAATACAATCCGATGGGTATTCCGACCAGCGATGAAAGGACCAACCGCCAAGCTGCCCTGAAATTTACGTCCCGCCAGGCCCGGGAAAGGATCATGATCGCGATGGTCGAAGCCGCCATGGCAACCAATGGCGTTGCGGTCGTCATACCCACCACCATCGCGAGCAGGGGCATCGCAATGAGAGCATCGCCAAAACCCAGTGCGGAGCGCGTGAATGTGGACAGGAAGAGGATGGCGATAACCAATAGCGTCGGTGTTGTGGGGTCCATATCAGGTTTTGATCAACGATTGGGGTCTGAGTATATCAGGACAGCGTTAGGCGTGCCTAGCAGTTACAGGTTCTGGATTGCTAAAGAGCCCAGGACAGGTTAAACGACCTATGCGTGTTGAGGAGATCATATCGAAGGATCTGGCTTGTGTGCCCTGATGGTTTGACGAACTCACCACATGGCTTGCTGAAGGGAGCTTGTCGAAGGAACGAAGGGATATACAATCAACAAGGTAAGTTTTCTTTTTTTGAAATGAGGGAATCCCCATGATCGCGCTCTTGAACATGTATCATCATAGGGATTCTCACCCTTTGGGTACGATGCCGTCGCGCCTAACGGCGCTCAGAATGACACTCTGTGCGAACAATGTGGGGGCGATCGTTCGACTAAGCTCACGACAAAGCCGGCCAGTCGCCCTTACATCGTAGGGACTCTATGTGTCATCCTGAGCCCCATGACTTGCCTCGGAGCGGTAAGGACCTCGCCTATTCTTCCACTTTCTCGACAATGATGGTGCTCTGTGTCACCAGAGCAGCGACCGCGCCGATCGCCGCCAATTGAGGCGCGAAAAAAGCGCCCACGACGCCGAGCGTCAGCGGTATGTCGATCAGGGTTCTGCCCTCCTCGTTCTTTATGACGATTCGACGGATGTTCCCCTCGTGCACCAACTCTTTGATTTTGGCGACCAGCATATCGCCACTGACTTGGAATTCCTCGGTCCGAACTTTTTCTTCGCTCATCATCCTCTCCCGTTTAGAAACTACGCGGATTTAAAAATCCCCTCCTAGCTGGGATTGTGGATATCGATGTGGGTTATCTTCCCAGCAGGATCTAATATCTATTTTACCTTCTCAGAGAATAGGGGTGACTTTGGTAACTATAGCGCGCAATAGAGAATCCTATGTGCTTTTCGGGCAACCATAAAAAACCCAGTGAGTTTGAATATCAAGCGATACCCGAACGCAAGTATCTCAATCGCTTCAGATTGGGTGAAGTACCATTCTTCTTTCAGCCGTATTCCATCCCCCCATTTTTCAATCTCTTTGGCATCGTCAATTCCCCAGTGGATCACCGCTCCTGTTCTCCTTAGGGACGGATGACCTTTGACGCTTCTGGCAGTCAACGTGCTGTACGCATCGAACACGAACTCACATCCGGGGTAGTTATCTTTCAGCTTGAGAATCAAAGATCGAACCTCTTCCTCTGTCAAATACATCATCAAACCTTCGGCGATCACCATTACAGCGCGACCTTGGGAAGGAATCGTTTCCAGCCAACGCAAATCTGTGACCGAGGATGCTATCATGTGATACCTGTCAGTTTCCTCAAAGAAATTCTTTCTCAGATCAATGACTTCCTGCATATCCAGGTCATACCACTCGATGTCTCCGTTATCAACTCGGTTATAGCGGCTATCAAGACCACAGCCCAGATGAAGTACCAACCCTTTCGGATTATCCGCCAGAAAATCCATCACGTAATCATCGATCTTCTTTGCACGAATGCACACTGTCAGACGCGTTCCTACAGGAATTTTGAGTTGAGAAAAGTCGTAGTCAATGTGTTCGAGAATCTCCCGCGACTTCTCATCGGCAAAAAGAGATTCTGGACACCCCATGGCTTTTGAATAGAGGGTGATCAGCAGCGTCTCTTGTTCTGGGGTTAATCGTATCTTTTCTTTGTGACTTGTCATCGTTTAGCTTCCTTCCGGCTGGCGGTTGCGAGTCACTGTTTGAGTGGGATCTGGATGTATAGCCTGTGTCGTAAGAGAAATTGCACAAAACGGAAGATTTGCAGAATCAGGATGATGATCAGCAGCGGAACCAGATCGAAATCTTGACCACCGAC
>DUEW01000091.1 GCA_011174845.1 Anaerolineae bacterium
GCCTACCTGCTGCATTGAGTGGTGGTATCATCACCGAAACCATTTTCTCCTGGCCAGGCATTGGGTTGGCTTATCTGCAAGCCGCGGTCGTGGAGGATATCCCTGTCGTGATGGGAATACTGACCATTATCGGTATTCTGACACTCATTAGCCACTTAATTGCCGATATCGGTTATGCGTTCCTCGATCCACGAATTCGTTATCACTAAGTTGGTTTTTTTTATGGAATGGAGCGAATGATGACTGCAACGACGCCTCCCGATGTCACGATTTCGATCCCAGATGTCCCCTTGTGGCGTGCGCGTCTGCAAATGGGCCTCAGCTCCCTGCGAGGGAGTTGGGCCATGTTCGCTGAAAATCCCATCGGGCTTATCGGGTTGGGTGTGATCATTTTTTATGGCCTTTTCGCTGCAGCCCATCCAATATTAATAAATACTGTCTGGGATCCCGTAGTTTACGACCCGGTTAACGGATTCGACATAGAGATCGCTTTTCACCCATCGGCGCCATCACTACGGCATCCGTTAGGCACAGATGTTTTAGGCCGGGACGTCCTCAGTCAACTCATGTTCAGTACGCGTTATGAGTTCGCTTTGGGGATGTTGGCAGCACTCGCGACTTCGATCGTTGCCACAACGATTGGCGCGGTTTCTGCGTACTACGGCGGGGTGATAGACCTGTTGTTAATGCGTCTAGCGGATCTGGTATACATGATGCCATTGTTGCCCATCTTGATCGTGCTTGGAGCCCTGATGGATATCGGCATGATTGAACTGGCGATCGTATTAGGACTCCTTTTTGGCTTTGGCGGGACGGCCATCGTGGTTAAATCGCAGGCTCTTTCGGTCAAGGTAAAGCCTTTCATCGAAGCAGCACGCATCGCTGGTGGGAGTGACTTCCACATCATCTTTAAACACATGGTCCCCAACTTGTTGCCTATCTCTTTACTGTACATGATGTTTACGGTCAACACCGCAATCGCTTATGAAGCCATTCTCTCGTTCTTTGGACTTACAACCATCGAAATGAGTTGGGGTCTGATGATTAACGTCACCCAAGTTTTTGGCTACTTGCTTCGGTTCGATACATGGTGGTTGTTATTCCCTGCCAGTATCGCGATTACTACACTATGTGCCGCGTTTTACCTGGTGGGGCGTGCACTCGATGAAGTCGTGAATCCCAGGCTGCGTCGACGCTAATGTGTCAATCGAAGGATGATCTGCTAGGCCCTTCAATTACTCTTACTTGGCTATCAGGAGAAGGATAGTGGAAAAATCGGATAACGTTCTTGAGGTTGAAGATCTGACAATGCACTACACCACCCGCAAAGGTCCTGTATATGCGGTGGATAATGTTAACTTCTCGCTGGCTCGTGGAGGGTCGCTGGGGCTGGTGGGGGAGTCAGGTTGTGGTAAGACCTCGATTGCCATCTCATTGCTCAAGTTGCTACCCGAGAACGCTGAGATACTCGGTGGGGCTATTAGACTCAACGGAACCGATGTAGTACCTATCACTGAAACCGAGATGCGGAAGCTCCGTTGGAAGAATATCTCCATGGTCTTCCAGGCAGCGATGAATTCTCTCAACCCCGTTTACACGATAGAGGATCAGATCCTCGAAGCCATGCACCAGCATATACCTCACATACACGAGGCGGAGATGAAAAGCCGTATCGATAGTCTCTTTGAGCTCGTCGGCCTCGATCCGTCTTTCAAGGATCAATATCCTCACCAATATAGTGGTGGGATGCGCCAACGTGCCGTGATCGCTATGGCCCTCTCGTGTGATCCAGATTTGATCATCGCCGATGAACCGACGACCGCCTTGGACGTGATTGTCCAAGATTCACTCTTGGAACAAATCAAGCTGGTTCAGGAGCAGCTCGACATGGCGATGATCTATATTTCACACGACATCGCAGTCATCGCTGAGGTCAGTGAGCGTGTGGGGGTCATGTACGCAGGAAAGATGGCGGAATTATCCTCCACAGAAGCAATTTTCCATAGACCCATCCATCCCTATACCATAGGTTTGATGTCTTCCTTCCCAAGCATTGTAGGCGAAAAGAAAGATCTGGTGATGTTGCCTGGTGAACCCCCGGACTTGCTTGCGCCGCCGCCGGGCTGTCGTTTCCATCCACGTTGTCCTTACGCGACTGAAATCTGTCAGGAAGAAGAACCCGAATTCAAAGATCATGACGGGGGACATTTTGCTGCATGTTGGCATCCGGGAGGTGAGAGCTGATGGCTGATGAAAATATCCTCGTTGGAATTAGCGAACTCTCGAAGCTGTATCCGGTTGGTTCGGGTATCTTCTCACACTCGGATGTCTTCGTTCATGCCGTAAGCAAACTGAATCTGAACATCATGCGTGGGGAAAGTGTGGGCCTGGTAGGCGAATCTGGCTGTGGCAAAACGACAACCGGGAAATTGCTGACGCGGTTAGTCGATCCCACGGAAGGTATGATCGAACTTCATACTGAAGAGGGTGTCGTCGATATTGCTAGCCTGCGTGGTAAAAATCTAAAGAGATTCCGCCGGCGGGTTCAAATGATCTTCCAGGATCCCTACGAGTCGATGAACCCGCGATTATCGATTTACGATACGGTTGCCGAACCGTTGGATGTGCAAGGAATCGGAAGCATTGTCGAGCGGGAGGAGAGGGTAGCCAAGCTGCTGGAGACCGTAGACCTTGCTCCCGCGACAAGCTTCATGTTCCGCTATCCCCATGAGCTCTCCGGTGGACAACGTCAGCGCGTCGCCATCGCACGCGCACTGGTCGTGGAGCCGGATTTCGTCGTAGCGGATGAGCCGACTTCGATGCTCGATGTCTCGGTTCGTACCGGCGTCATGCACTTGATGCAAGACCTAGCTGAGCATCTCGAGGTGACCTATCTTTACATCACGCATGACCTGGCAGTGGCACGTTACATGTGTGATAAGATCGCCGTCATGTATCTAGGGAAAATTGTCGAATCTTCAGAGACGGAAGAGGTGCTACATAACGCGCTGCACCCTTATACCAAGGCGTTGCTCTCCGCGGTGCCGATCCCTGATCCGACCATGACGCGCCCTACGGTTGAGATCAAAGGTGGCGTGAGCAAACCGATCAATCCCATCCCACGTTGTCGGTTTCATGAACGTTGCCCGATTGCACAGAAGGTTTGCGAAGAAAGTGATCACCCGCCTTTGGAGGATAAAGGGGGCAAACACTACGTGGCTTGTTATCTGGTATAGGACAAGTGGATGACTTGCTATCGGGGAGCAGAGATGCTCCCTGTTTTTTGTATATATCCCTTAGGCATTTTAATCTGATCACGGACATTAGCATCTGCGCTTAAATTCATAGACTGGGACCATTCCTTTTTGGAGAGTGCAAGCATAGCTTGCGTCCAAAAGCAGAGCTTTTGGACTCCAAGGGAATCAATTCCAGATTGCAGTCTTGCTTATCATCTCTTAATCAGAAATTATCCCTTACGACTTGGCAGATTGATTCGATCTTCTGATTGTCTAGATGTCATTTCGAGCGAACTGCTGGGTTCACATGATGAGATTTGGCTTTCGTCAAATCACTTTTTTTCACGCCCGATTACGCTCCTTGTGTCACTTTCTCCCATGTCCGAGGAATATGTGAACGAGGAATCCCTATGATGGGGCTTTTGAATTCGTAACATCAAAGGGATTCCTCGCTGCGCTCGGAATGACATTGATTGAGGAGTGGCCTTCGCCTAAGCATGTCATTCCGAGGAGCATGGCGACGAGGAATCCCTATAATGAAACATTTAAAGATGTTACATCACAGGGATTCTTCGCGCCTAACGGCGCTAAGAATGACATTAAAACTTTCGTCTCAAGAATCTGCCTCGAAAGATATCAATACAGATTTAAAACACTCAATCCTGTGTGAGATCCGATGATCAGATACCAGCTCAACGAGCAACCATGTATGTAACATGACGACTCAACGCCCTTTGTCGTAGAAATCATAGGCCCACAATGGACAAGAAAGAATGAGGAAAGGATTGCCAAACCCAAAGCCTATGCTAAAATCCGAAATATGAGCATACCGCGCATTCTGCTGGTAGACGATCAGCGCGAAGTAAGTCGTATGCTTCGTTCAAGTCTCGAACTTTCCGGCAAGGACTACGTCGTAGTAGATGTGCCTTCGGGGGAAGAGGCTTTACTTGAACTTGGCCGCGGCCCTGTGGATTTGCTGGTAACCGACTTACGATTACCGGGCATCTCCGGTTTGGAACTTTTAGAGAAGGTGCACCAACTCAATCCCTATGCCAGAGCCATCATGATCACTGGCCATCCTACCGATGAGGCACGGATTCAGGCCGAATCACTCGGTGTGGTGGCTTTCCTCCAGAAACCGATTGGAACCAGTATCTTCCTCGAGGCTGTTGAATACGCGCTCAAGCTCAGAGGTCTCCCGGGTTCGCCAGTTCACGTGCATGCGGAAGCGCGTGAAAAAATTGCGGATCGTTTGAAGACCGTTCGCATTGAACTGGGCGCCGAGGCGGCATTATTGATCGACGATCATCGGGAGGTTATTGTTCAAGCTGGAGAACTGGCTGAGCTTGACCTGGGGGAGTCTCTACCATCGCTCATGACTGCGTTTAGCGCTGGGCTAAAGGTCAGTAATTTGGTGGGAGCCTTGCTGCCGGGAAATTTGCAATACTTTGATGGCGACACACATGCCCTCTATATGACCAATGTAGGAGCTTACTATGCTCTGTTGATCGTCTTCCGCGGGAAGCAAGAATCTGGACAAATGGGAGCTGTTGTCCACTATGGACGTAGAGCTGCCGAGGATTTGATGGACTTGCTCTCAAGCTTGGGTGAGCTTGAAAACCTTGAGGAAGCTATCAGCGTCGAACCAGCACCAGAAGTGGAGTGGGTTGAGCAGATGAGTGAACCTAATTCGCAAAGGGAAGAAGACGTCCAAGAACCTGACCTCACGACAAGCCAGGATGAGGCAGATGACGATGCGGAATTCGAAGTAGAAAAACTTGAGGTCGTGGATCAGGAGGTCGGACGGGATGACGCTGAAAAGTTTTGGGAGCAGGCACTCTCCGAATCGCCAGAGTTGAAAAGTTCCGAGGGGGATACACTTTCCTATGATGAAGCTCGCGACAAGGGTTTGCTCGATGATCAGGCGGAGGGAAAGCCACCAGAAACTGAAGGGGGATAGGAGTCATCGGATCGCGATTAAGCAGATGATTTCGGTAAGGATAAGGTAGGATGGTTGCATGTGATAAAATTCAGCATACCCTTCCCGAGTGCGGTTCATTGGGGCGTGGTGTAACGGCAGCATACCGGACTTTGAATCCGTTGATCTAGGTTCGAATCCTGGCGCCCCAGCCTGAACTTTTATATGAATAAATTGACAAAGGGCTACATAGGTGAAAGGGAACGGAATGTGGGGTGTGGATTTCCGCCTACACCCCGCATGTACCCCTTTCCCCTTTTGGTCGTCGTTTTTATCAGCAGACTCTTTTATGTGAATTAAATCTCGGTGCAAGACGAAGATCCTCCGCTAGTTTTCCTCCAGCAAAGTTTGATGTCTCTCCCTTGGGCATTCATAGGGGGCTTTCTTTGCTTTGGAATCCCTAGAGTATGGTCGAGGTCATACACTACGAAGCGCAACTTCTTTACCTTTTTAAGGGATCGGAAATTTAGGGTGTGTTTATGACGTGAGAATCTGTCCAAACTGGAAGGTATTTCGTATCTGTAAAGGGTGGAAGTGTAGGTGGCGATGAGGTTCAGCAATTCACTATGAGGTGTTGTGGAAACGCCGAGGAGTAGACCATGAAGACTGAGGCTGTAATCCTGGCAGCTGGGTTAGGAACGCGCATGAAGTCCGATGTTCCAAAGGTGATTCATCCGCTCGGTGGTCGCCCAATGATCACTTGGACAGTTGCTGCCAGCAGAGAGGCAACAGGTCGAGACCCGTTTGTCGTGATCGGACCCGATTCGGAGGAGGTCAAACGCGCAGCAGGGGAGGGAATCAACTTCATTGAGCAGAAAGAACGGTTGGGAACCGGGCATGCTGTGCTTCAAGCGGCTAGCCAACTTCGTGGTCAATGTGATCAAGTATTGGTCGTGCACGCTGATCTACCACTTCTACGATCAGAAACAATGCAGCGTTTGATCGATATGCAGGAGCGCAATCCTGGGCCCCTCACCCTGCTTGTGGCTCATTCTGGGGTCTCGCGCGGCTTTGGCCGAATATTGCGGGATGCAGAGGGTCGGGTGGTAGGGATCATCGAGGAAGCGCATGCTACACCTGAACAACTTGAAGGACACGAGTTGAATGTTGGTACCTATTGTTACGAGGCCGATTGGCTTTGGGATCATCTCTCCGAGTTGCCCCTCTCACCGAAAGGAGAGTATTACCTGACGGATCTGGTTGCGATGGCGGTCAAGGAGGGTGGGGAAGTGGCTGTCGCCATGCTCGAAGACATGGAGGAGGTGATCGGAATCAATACGCGTGAACATCTGGCGCAGGCAGAAACGGCTTTAAGGAGAAGGGTTAACCGACACTGGATGCTTGCTGGGGTGAGCATCCTAGATCCAGCATCGACCTACATAGGACCGGACGTTCAACTGGGCAAGGATACCGTCTTGCTACCCAATACTCACCTGTGGGGACGCACAGTCATCGGAGAGGTATGTCACTTGGGGCCAAACACAATCGTACGTGATTCTGTGATCGGTGATCGCTGCAAAGTAGAAATCTCCGTGTTAGAAGAGGTAACATTGGAATCCGATGTGGAGGTTGGTCCTTTTGCCCATTTAAGGACAGGCACATATTTGGGGCAGGGGGTCCACATTGGCAATTTTGGGGAGGTGAAGAATAGCACCTTGGGCGCCGGGGTAAAAGTGGGGCACTTCTCTTACGTTGGCGATGCTACAATCGGTGAGAATGCGAACATCGGAGCAGGAACTGTAACCTGTAATTTCGATGGAGAGCGCAAACACCGGACAGAGATCGGTCCTGGCGCCTTCATCGGTAGCGATACGATGCTCGTCGCACCGGTGCGTGTCGGTCGAGAGGCTCATACAGGCGCGGGTGCTGTGGTAACGAAAGATGTGCCTGAGAGAGGTGTGGCAGTCGGAGTCCCGGCTCGCGTTATTCGGAAGGTGAAATAAAGTGATCAATTTGATAACTGGAACGATCATCTTTTTAGGTGTCATGCTCCTTGATATGCTGCTCACCCTCGCACGTTGTGCATTTGTCAACAGTCATCCGACAAGATTGAAAGGAATAGAAGAAGAGGGTGTAGCATGGGCCAGTCGAACCGTGCGTGTGGCTTCGGAAGCCAGACCCCTGATCCTTTCTTTGAGGGCAGCTCAAAGCTTAAGCCGCTTAATTGTTGTTGGGTTGGCCATCATCACGTACGCATCGCCCGTACCGGTTAACGATGGGGGCTACATGCTTGTTGTCGCAGGAGTTTTGTTGGGGACCGGTTTATCCATGGGCTTATTCGAATTTCTGGCTGAACAGATTGCATTGCGAAAACCAGAACATTGGGCGGTCAGATTGACCCCGCTTGTGCTAGTCCTCGTGAGTTTGCTATCACCGATCGTGTGGTTCATGTTGCGTATCGCAAGCTGGATCACTGGTGTGGCAGGGGAACGTTCGCACCCGATGGTAACCGAGGAAGAGATCATGACTCTCGTTGACGCCGGTGAAGAAGAAGGTGTCATTGAAGAAGAAGAGAAGGCGATGATCTACTCAATCTTCCAACTCGCCGACACACTTGCTCGTGAGGTAATGGTTCCTCGAATCGACATCCTCGCTTTCGAAGATACTACCTCCCTGGTCGAAGCCACCGAGACTCTCTTGCGTACCGGTTTTTCTCGTGCGCCGGTTTATTCTGGTTCTATCGATAACATCATCGGCTTACTCTATGTCAAGGACTTGTTGAAAGCTTGGTGTGAGGGCAAACAGGATCAAAGCGTTGCCAGCATAATGCGCGAGGCATACTTCGTCCCTGAGGCCAAGAAGGTTGACGATCTGTTAGCGGAATTGCAGGCCATGCGCGTGCACATGGCCATTGTGGTTGACGAGTATGGCGGCACAGCCGGATTGGTGACGTTTGAAGATATGGTCGAGGAGATCGTGGGGGAGATTCGCGATGAGTATGATTATGCTGAGGAACTATCCTTTCAGGTATTAAGGGAAGGCGAATTCTTATTCAGTGGGCTAATAGATCTGGATGATGTCAACCAAATCACAGATGCTGCCCTACCAAAAGAAACCAGTGAAACGCTAGGTGGGTTTATTTATAGTCAACTAGGTAAAGTGCCCTCTCCTGGAGAGGTAGTGGAAGCAGGTGGCTTATACCTCGTGGTCGAAGAAGTCAGTGGTCGAAGGATACGCAAAGTGCGTGCCCATCGGGTCGAGGGTCAACCAATGGAAACGGGGAAAGAAGGAGATAACGACTGAGTAGCCATATGAACTCACCCCTCGTGCCCGAGAGGCTCGCTTTTCACTAAATGCATCGCATTTCGTATTGGCTGTAAAACCCTTCTCCACCAGCATCCAGAAAATAGAATGGCACCCTCCTCATGTCATCCTGAGCCCCTCGGCTTGGCTCGGGACCTTTGGCTCGGCGAAGGATCCCTATGATGAAACGTATAAATTCGCGGCATCCTGGGGATTCTTCGCGCCTACCGGCGCTCAGAATGACATCTGCTATTGGATATGTCTTCCTGAGCCCCTCGGCTTCGCGAAGGATCTCGTTTTTCGTAATGAAGGACCGCATTGTCCCAACAACGAGATTCTTCGCGTCTGTCAGTGCTCTGAATGACATTTTTTTGAGAAAGGACTTCACAGAACCCTGCCATCCATCTCCAATCTCAGCGCTGGTATAATCCCGTCATGCCCTCCCGCGAAAGGGTTTACCGAACCGAAGCGGTCGTTTTACGTCGGCAAGATCTGGGTGAAGCTGACCGTTTGCTCACTGTTTACTCGTTGGATCGTGGCAAACTACGCCTGATTGCCAAGGGTGTACGTCGCCCGCGTTCTCGTAAAGCTGGCCACTTAGAACCTTTCACTCGAGTGAAGCTACTATTGGCACGCGGACGCGAATTGGATATCATCACCCAAGCAGAAGCGATCGAGACCTATCCCGGGTTCCGGGAGGACCTGGTCCGCTTTGGGCAAGCGGCTTACACCATTGAACTGTTGGATCGCTTCACCGTAGAGCGAGAGGAGCATCAGACGCTCTATCGCCTGTTGGTAAATACGCTGGAACGCCTCGTCTCTGGGGCAGATCCGGCTGCAGCCATGCTCTTCTATGAGTTACGCTTACTAGATTATGTAGGCTATCGTCCGGAGTTGTTTCGTTGTGTAGGATGTGGAGAAGAAATTCGTCCTCAGGACCAATTTTTTTCACCGCAAGAAGGTGGAGTGCTCTGTCCTGTGTGTGGTCCATTACGAGGAGATACCCGTCGCATCTCGCTCGCTGAACTCAAGGTCCTCCGTCACTATGTACGCAACCCATTTGATGTCGCGACCTCAGCTCAAATCCGCCCAAAGGTCTACGAAGGATTGGATCGGCTCATGGAGGGATATGTAGGTTACCTCCTGGAGAGGAAATTGTTCACCCCTGAATTTATTCGGCGAATACTTCGCATGAAACAGGAAGGACTCGAGCCAAATCGAGTGCCTTAACATAGCCCTGAGGTATTGATCTTGTCAAAAAAGAAATCTCCAACCCTGCAATCTTTAATCCTGACGCTACAGCAGTATTGGGCTGACCAAGGTTGCGTGCTTTGGCAGCCTTATCACACGGAAGTTGGGGCTGGTACCTTTAATCCTGCTACTTTCCTGCGTGTCCTTGGTCCCGAACCGTGGTGGGTGGCTTATATTGAGCCCTCGATCCGACCCACTGACGGTCGTTACGGAGAGAACCCCAATCGGTGGCAGCATTTTTACCAATTCCAGGTGATCTTGAAACCAGATCCGGGGGATCCGCAAGAGCGTTTCTTGCGCTCGTTGGTGGCGTTGAGGATCGATCCAGCAAAGCATGACATTCGCTTCGTTGAGGACAACTGGGTAGCTCCAACGCTCGGTGCATGGGGATTAGGTTGGGAAGTATGGTTAGACGGACAGGAAATCACTCAATTCACATATTTTCAGCAAGCCGGTGGCCAAGCGCTCGATCCGGTGTCAGTTGAGATCACCTATGGACTGGAACGAATCTTACTCGCCTTGCAGAATGTCGACAGTTTTGTCGACATCCGATGGAATGAGCAACTTTCCTACGGGGACATTTACCTGAGAGCCGAGCAGGAGCATAGTCTATATAACTTTGAAGTAGCGGACGTCGAACGATTGAGAACGATGTATGACGAGTTTGAAGCTGAAGCTGAAAGTTGCCTGAGGGCAAACTTGGTGCTACCCGCGCATGATTACGTTCTCAAGTGTTCTCATACTTTCAATCTCCTTGACGCTCGAGGAGCAGTAGGCGTCACTGAGAGAGCGACGCTCTTCGGTCGTATGCGAGATCTAGCACAGCGTGTAGCTGAAGCATATTTAAAACATCGTGAAGAGCTCGGTTACCCATGGCGAGACCGGTGGCAATTTCCTCCCTCTGAGGCGATGCACAGGGATGATGAGGTGGCACCGCCTGACACGCCCGCGCCCTTTCTTCTTGAGATCGGTACGGAGGAGCTTCCGGTGGGTGATCTTGACAGTGCCCTCGAGCAATTAAAACATTTATTTGAGGAGATGTTAAACGAGAGCAAACTTGATCATGGTCAAATCCGGGTCATGGGTACACCGAGACGGCTTGTGGTTTATGTTGAGGAATTAGCCCCTTCACAGCCTGAGCAAGTTCTCGTCGTGAAAGGCCCACCTGCCGACAGAGCATTCGACGGAGATGGAAATCCTACCGCGGCTGCTGAAGGCTTCGCTCGCAGCAAGGACGTTTCTGTGACGGATTTGGAGGTGCGTGAGCAAGATGGTGGGCGGTATGTGATTGCAGAAATCCGTCAGCCAGGTTCCCCCGCTGAAGAGGTGTTGAGTGAGAAGTTGCCGGATTTGATCGCCAGTCTAGCTTTTGAGAACCCCATGCGTTGGAATCAAACCGGAGCAGCCTTCTCGCGTCCTATTCGTTGGCTCTTAGCGCTACACGGGGAGTCTGTCGTCCCCTTGGGATTTGCTGGTGTGTATACAGATCGTACGACACGCTTACTGCGTTTCGTCGAGCCAGAATCGATTAAGGTCGATAGCCCGGATGCTTACCTCTCGATACTTGAGGAACAGGGGATCGTGTTAAATGTCGAGCATCGGAGATCTGCAATCAAGAAGCAAATTACGCAATTGGCTGAGGAGATCGGTGGTGAGGTGGTTGATGACCCAATACTTCTGTCCGAGGTAGCCAATTTGGTCGAGAAACCAACGGTATTTCGTGGGAGTTTTGATAAAGCCTACCTTGATCTACCTCGTCAGGTCCTTGTCTCAGTGATGAAGAAGCATCAGCGAGCCTTCCCCGTTGAACGGGAGGGTACTTTACTGCCGTACTTTATAACCGTACGTAATGGTGGACGAGAGCATCTGGATGTCGTGACGAAAGGGAACGAGCATGTCATTCAGGCCCGTTTTGCCGACGCGGCATATTTCATTGATCGTGATTTGCAACAGCCATTGGACTCTTACCTTCCTCAACTGGATACAATGGTCTTCCAAACCGAGCTAGGTTCTATGTTGGATAAAGTCGAACGAATTAAACGCTTGACCACTATTCTGGCAGACGATCTAGACTTGAGCCCAGAGGAGAGGCAAATCGCTCTACGCGCAGCATACCTATGTAAAGCGGATCTGGCCACCCAGATGGTGGTGGAAATGACTTCGTTGCAAGGGGAAATGGGACGTGAGTATGCGCAGCGTGGGGGAGAACCACCAGAAGTTGCCGAGGCTATCTTTGAACATCATTTACCTCGCTTCGCCGGGGATTGTTTGCCGGAATCTAGACCAGGCTGGATTGTAGGTTTGGCAGATCGATTGGATACATTGATGGGATTGTTTGCCGCTGGTTTGCAGCCAACTGGTGCTCGAGATCCCTACGCGATGCGTCGTGCTGCGAATGGATTGGTGCAAATACTCGTATCTCAGGGTATTCGATTTGACCTGCGTAAGGCTTTGAAACAAGCATCTGAGGGCCTACCGTTTGAACCGCGTGAATCAGCATTGGAAGTGTGCTTAAATTTCATCGTCACCCGTCAGCAAACGTATTTGCTAAATGAAGGCCACCCCTATGATGTAATCGAGGCCGTTCTAGCAGAGCAGGGTCACGATTCGTTTGGTGCGGAGCGGGCTGTGCGAGAGTTTGAGCAATGGAGAAATCGAAAGGATTGGCTGGAGATCTTACAAGCGTATGCCCGCTGTGCTCGCATCACGCGCGACGAAGAAATTTTACATGAACTTAACCCCAAGGGTTTCGTCGAAGAGGGAACGCGCGCTTTGTATGCCGCCCTGGAGCAAGTTGAAGATAGCTCGCGTGCTCCTGGCTCAGTGGACGACTTCCTTACAACCTTCCTGCCCATGATACCTTTGATCAACACCTTCTTCGACGAGGTCCTCGTGATGACCGAGGACTTAAATCTTCGTACAAATCGACTCGCGTTGCTCCAACGGATTGTCGCCCTGGCAGATGGCGTAGCAGACATGTCGAAATTGGAGGATTTCTAAAACACTCCCTTCAGTGTTAATGAATTAGAAAAACATCTTGGAGCAGTGCAATCGAGGTCCTTCATGATGTTTGGTAAGGCAAGTCACCATGAGTAGTCCTAAGGTTTTTCCTGAGCGACGACAAAGGTTAGGGGAGTGTTTCCAGGTACATCTTTTTTTACTGATTGAGCAATAACATTTGACACACCAAAGGGTGTGCAAGGAGTCGATAAAGAAATCATGATCGGAGGGATATGTATTCGATCAAATCATGGCAAAGTGGTTGATCATTGGATTTGATCAAGTATCAGCAGAGTCAGTTTTAGGCGTGATTCTTGCACATAAAAATCTCAACATCTCCTCTTACAATCGTCTCGATGACGACAGGAGATTTGCTGCGAGATAAACCGGAGGCTATAATCTGCCCCTCATGTAAGGGATTTGTCCAACTAGGACTTCGGGAAAAAGGTAAGACATCCGGACTTGGAATGTTATCAGTACCAATCGTGGATAGATAAATTTGGCGTGCACACTTTGTCCATTCGGCTCTCTACTCTCAACAGAGATAACGATCGAGAGGGTAGATAGAGAAGGGCTAGTAGATTGATGAGCGTGATAGACGAAATCAAGGATCGAATTGATATCGTCGAAGTCATCGGCGAGTCTGTTAAACTACGCAAATCAGGCAAAAATTTTTCAGGATTCTGTCCTTTCCATCCCAATACTCGTACACCGGCTTTTGCCGTTTTTCCTGATAGTGGGACATGGCGCTGCTTCGGCGCATGCAATGAAGGGGGAGATGTTTTTAGTTTCTTAATGAAGAAAGAAGGCTGGGATTTCTCAGAAACGTTGCGGTATTTATCTAAGCGGGCTGGCGTAGAGCTCAGGCCACGAGGTCCGGAAGAGAGAGCCGTAGAGGAAGCCCACCATCGTCTGCGCGAATTAATGGAAGAAGGGGTGACTTACTATCGACATCGTCTTCTCCATACATCTGAGGGTTCAACGGTGCTTGAGTACCTTCGCTCCCGCCACTTGAGCAATGAAGCTCTGGAGACCTTCGAGATTGGCTATGCCCCGAAGGCTTGGGACGCAACCCTGAGCCACCTCTTGAATAAAGGTTACAACGAAGGGGAACTGGTGGACACGGGGATGGTTACCGAGCGAGAAGGTGGAGGTTTTTACGATCGATTTCGACATCGGATCATGATCCCCATCAGAGACGCGAGAGGTCGAATGGTGGGATTCGGCGCCAGGGTGGTTGATCCCAAGGACGTACCTAAGTTCTTGAACTCCCCTCAAACCCCACTTTTTGATAAGGGGCGGATTCTCTACGGGCTGGATAAAGCACGCAAGGCGATCAGGGAAGCCGATCAGGCGGTGATCGTTGAAGGATATATGGATGTGATTGCGCTGCACCAAGCCGGTTTCGCGAATGCGGTCTCGCCTATGGGAACCGCGCTCTCGGAGAATCAACTGCGTTTGCTGAAGCGGTATAGCCGGCGTATGATTCTCGCGCTTGATGCGGATGTCGCCGGAAGTCAAGCAACCCTGCGGGGGTTGACCGTCGCTCGTGAGACTCTTGATCGAGAATTGGATCCAGTCTTCGACGCTCGCGGTTTAGTGCGTCATGAAGGCCGCATAGATGCTGATATCCGAGTGATCACACTTCCCGAGGGGGTTGACCCCGACGAAGTCGTTTCTGAAGATCCATCCGCTTGGTCGGTGATGCTCGGTCAAGCCCAGACGGTGGTCGATTATGTCCTTGAGGTCTTGACCCGTGATCAAGATCTTGAAGATCCCAAGGGAAAGGCTGAAATCGCCCAGCAAGTCCTGCCGTTGATCGAGGATGTCGCAGACCCAGTTGAAAGGGAGGCCTATCGGCAAAATCTCGCCAGGAAGCTGAAGGTGGATGAACGGGCGCTGTTGTCCTTGCGTCCAAAACCTCCAAGGCGCAGGACTCGCCAGGCTCTTCCAGCGGAGGTATCCTTAGAAGGCTTGGTGAGCCCCAAGGCCGAATCACCTGTCGAGCGCTTTTGCTTGGGTGTGCTGCTAAGGGACCCTGAGTTGCTATACCGTATTGATCGGCGGTTACAAGCCCTTGACTTGGCGAGAGTATCGCCTCAGGACTTTACAGGAACCGATCATCAGGTTATCTTTCATGCCGTTCGTGAGGCATTAGCTCAGGATGAAGATGAACCGATACACCATTGGAGGAATCAGCTAGACCCTACTCTTATCACCTTGGCAGATGCCTTTCTGGCGGATGTGGTTGAACTAGATTTTAGGTTGCCGAAGGTGCTCGAAGGAATCATGGCCAATTTCTTGCGCCTGCGGAAGCGAAGATTAGAATTGGCTTTGACCCATCTCAGGTTCCAACTTCAGGCAGTCCAGGAAATCGAGACCACCGATAAAGAACTACATGAGGACCTATGGCACCACACACGCGAGGTGCAACGTATTGCTTCTGAAAAAGAACGATTGGATCGAGCCTTAGCTGGGCCGAGTGGTTTATAACAAATGAATTCGATCCCCCAGGGATGGTGAACATCGATGAGCAACCGTGAGTCGTCATCAGACGATGATCTTGAGGAATACGAAATCGAACCCGAGGATATGCTTGCTATTGGTCCAGAGGATGCTGTCGACGTTGTCGATGGTAAATCTCTCGAAGTGGAGCCGGATTTTAAGGAAATTGCTGCTCAAGCTGAGGGGTTTGTGGACGAGAGCCCCGATCCAGGTGAGCTCTCTCTTGCGCTCGAACTAAGCGATGACCCGGTCAGGCTCTACCTCAAGGAGATTGGTCGCGTCGAGTTGCTGAGCTCTGATCAGGAGTTATGGTTGGCAGTTCGTATGGAAGCCGCACACCGTATGGAACTGCTTTCATCGGGTCGGGCTTCTCGTCGCAGGATAGCGGACACTGTCGTCGCAGTACAACTGGCACTGTTCGATGATCTTCGGACCGCATGGAAGAGGGTGATCGAAGACGCACGCCGCCTAGGCCAATCAGAACCGGATCTGCAACTTATCCTCGAAGAGGCTCGTTATCTCCGACAAGCCTGGAAAAGTGAAACCGTCTCTTACTTACGAACGTGGCTTGACAATGAGCTGTGGGGATCTGATCCGACATGGGAGCAAGTCGCTCGCAATGCGCTGGAAGTCTTCCTCGCGCTATACCTCTTCCCTACCGAAGTTCAAACTCGCCTCACTGAGCGATTGGCAGATGGCAAACGCCTTCCTACCATACGTACGTTCAAACGTTGGTTGCTAGATACGGACGAACTGAGATCACAATCGCGGACGATCATGATCCGGGCTGAAGAGGCACAAGCAGCCCTGATCCGTGCGAATCTCCGCTTGGTGGTGAGTGTAGCCAAACGTTACATGGGACGAGGGATTGCCTTCCTGGATCTAATCCAAGAAGGGAACATCGGGCTCTTAAGAGCTGTCGAGAAATTTGATCCCGCGAAGGGCTACAAATTCAGTACTTATGCCACATGGTGGATCCGCCAGGCGATCAGTCGAGCGATCGCCGATCAAGCCCGCACCATTCGCATCCCTGTGCATATGTTTGAGACCATCAACCGCCTAATGCGAATTCAACGTCGGTTGGTACAGGAATTAGGTCGAGAGCCGACCTCCGAGGAGTTGGCATTGGAGATGGAGTTGCTCGAACCTGAAGAAGTTATAGCCATTCGGGCACGAGACGAGGGGGAGCCGATTGATCCGGCTCTTGAACGCAAATGGCGCAGAGCTGCTTCCCGGGTTCGACGTATCATTCGTATTGCTCAGGAGCCAATGTCCCTAGAAACCCCGGTTGGGGCCGAGGAGTCTAGTCAACTTGGCGACTTCATTGAAGACGAAACGATGCCGGAGCCTGTTGATGCTGCAGCTCGGGAACTGCTCAAAGAACAAGTCCAGAATGCTCTATCGGTACTTACAGAGCGAGAGCGACAGGTGCTTGAGATGCGATTTGGACTGCGGGACGGGAAAGATTACACCCTGGAAGAGGTCGGTAGGCACTTCAAGGTCACTCGCGAGCGTATTCGTCAGATCGAAGCTAAAGCGCTTCGGAAGCTGAGACACCCCACGCGCAGTCGCCACCTACGTGACTATCTCTCTTAAGCTCACGTATCCTACGATCCAAGTTCCTTTCTTCAATAAGATTGTAGCTATTGTGGGGAAATTCTAAACGACCACCATCACGTTTGAGAGTCTTCGCATTCACGCTTCCCAGGGATTTGGGCCCGTGCTGCGAGGATTTTTTTCACCTGTCCTCCCCCTTCCACATCAAGTTTATGACATATGACCGTTTGGAACAGGAGGGGAGTAATTATCATGACACTCTTGTTTGATGTAGGCTAACGCTAGTGATAAAATGAACAAAGTTTTTTACGATCAAACTTGAAGAGCAACGGTAGGTCCACGGACTACCCTATGAGGTTGGAATGCCTAGTGACTACCTCCCCATCGCCGTACTGATCGTTCTGGCTACCGCTGTGGCTTTTATCGCGATATTGATCGGTCATCTCTTCGGTCCTCGTCGTCCGACAGTGAAAAAATCTGATACTTATGAATCCGGCATGCGACCGATCGGTCCTGGGACCAGGCGCATGTCGGTCCATTTCTATTTGGTAGCGGTCCTCTTCATTCTCTTCGACATCGAGATCATCTTCCTGCTCCCATGGGCCGTGGTCCTGCGTGAGATTAAAATCCTCGGTCTGATTGAGATGGTGATCTTCGTCTTGGTTTTGTTGGTAGGTTTTGTGTATGCGTGGAAAAAGGGAGCGTTGGAATGGGAGTAGAAAGCAAGCTGGGGAACTTTGGCGTGGTGACGACCACGCTTGAACAGGTGGTGAATTGGAGTCGGACCAGAGCGATGTGGCCGATGTTGTTCGGTCTCGCCTGCTGTGCGATTGAGATGATGGCTGCCCAGGCTTCAGATTATGACATGAGCCGCTTTGGGATGGAATTGATGCGCGCCAGCCCTCGCCAGAGCGATTTGATGATCGTCGCGGGACGCGTTTCGAGGAAGATGGCGCCGGTCTTGCGGCGACTTTACGATCAAATGCCGGATCCAAAGTGGGTCCTCGCCATGGGGGATTGCTGTTCATGTGGTGGCATCTTCAACAACTATGCTATTGTGCCGGGTGTGGACGAGATCGTTCCGGTGGATGTTTATGTCGCCGGATGTCCACCTCGCCCTGAGGGATTGATTCACGGTATCCTGACGCTTTATGAGAAGGTGACGGGCGAGAAGATCGATCATTGGTCCTGATCAAATGAGAGAATGACCGACCGATGTCTCTAGACTTCGGTCGGTTTGATACGTCCGAGGAAAAGTGGGTGATGAGTCACATCGA
>DUEW01000092.1 GCA_011174845.1 Anaerolineae bacterium
GACATTGTTTACCTCTATTTGTTCGAAGATGGTCGTGCATAATCTAACACAATTGCCAAACGAGATGATGTAGAAACTATGGGGAAAATATTAACCCTATCGCTTACCTAATTCCTCCTTGATCCAGGTTGTGAGAAAAGCTGGGCGAGGAAATAGGAACGCATATCCATGTGATCGCAGACCTGAGAGAGGAATATGTTGCCCATCCATAGATCGGGCAAAAGGTTAGGCCTTGGGCAAAGCCCTCCGTTATTCCACATAACCATGGAGAGGGCTGATATAATTTGGCGTACTTTTTCTTGGAGACCTTGATGATGTTAAACGAAGTGATGCGACGAAGAAAAGATGAAGAGCGGTTTCGCCAGGAGGGTCGCATGCCCCCCGGACAGTCGCTGACCCTCAAATTCCCCGTGCTTCACTATGGCCCGGTGCCGTCGATCGATTTGGCCAGTTGGGATTTCCGTGTCTGGGGAGAGGTGGAGGAAGAGGTGCATTGGACCTGGGAGGCGTTCTCGGAACTCCCCCGCACCGAAGTCCGAATGGACATCCATTGTGTCACCCGCTGGAGCAAATTCGACACCACGTGGGAGGGGGTGTCATTGCGAAGCTTGGTCGACGAGGGTTTGATCAAGCTCAAACCGACGGCTTCCTTCGTGCTGCAACATTGTGAGCACGGTTTCACAGCTAATCTGCCGATCGAAGTAGCGCTCGCCGACAACTTCCTCATGGCGACGCATTTCAAAGGCGAACCCCTCACGCCTGAACACGGTTCCCCATTACGCGGCGTGGTAGGTGCCATCCCTGGCCGCAAGGATCTCAAGGATGTCTACCTCTGGAAGGGGGGGAAATGGCTGCGCGGCCTGGAGTTCATGTCGCAGGACCGCCTAGGCTTCTGGGAACAAGCTGGCTATCACAACGAAGCCGACATCTGGAAGGAACAACGCCTGGCAAGGGGATGGTTTTAACCTACCTCCCAGATTTCAATCCACGAGTGTTGAAAATTTCAAGCTGCAGGCCGCAAGCTGCAAGTGGCAAGCCACAAGACACAAGTCGCAAGTCTCAAGCCGCAGGCTTCAAGCTGCAAGCTTCAGCCCGCGCCTCTATAGGTACCCTACGGGGTGCGATTTCATTTATCGGAGCCACCACTGTAGCCGCAGGCTTCAGCCTGCGCTCCTATGCGCACTCTAAAGGGCGAGGCCATTAATTAAGCCTTGCAACAATAGATGAAATGCATCCTGACCAGAAAAGGCCTTTTCCTAGGTCTCTGGATGGGCGTATAATCGAGACGGGGGTTCATGAAAGAGAGCGATGAACTCATCCAGGCTCGTGAGCGCATGGTTGAAGACCAAATACGCAGCCGAGGCATCAAGGACACGCGTGTCCTCGATGCGATGCGTACGATCCCTCGCCATGTCTTCGTGCCCTCTGAAAACAGACACATCGCGTATGCCGATGCCCCCCTTCCCATTGGCCACCGACAAACCATATCACAGCCCTTCATCGTCGCTCTGATGACCGAGCTGCTTGAATTGAAGGGAGACGAGATTGTGCTCGAGATCGGTACGGGGTCGGGTTATCAGGCGGCTATCCTAGGTCGTTTGGCAAAGCGGGTATACAGCCTTGAGCGGATTCCAGAGTTGGCGGAGCAAGCGAAGGAGGTTCTGTACGCACTGAGCTTTGACAACGTTGAGGTATTGGTCGCTGATGGTTCGCAAGGGTTACTGGAATATGCCCCCTATGGAGCCATTATGGTGACCGCCGCGGCGCCGAGGGTGCCAACTCCTCTCAAAGAACAATTGGCCGATGGCGGTCGTTTGGTCTTACCAGTGGGAGAGCAGGCGGGACAGATCCTCGAACGCTGGAAACGCAAGGGGGACGATTTCGGACGGGAGCGGGTAGCTCCGGTGGCCTTTGTCCCACTGGTGGGTGAACACGGTTGGGACTCCGATGAGCGCCCCTTCTCTTGGTGGGTGTGAGACTTCTAGGTCAGAACTTACTGCTTATTCCCAGAGATTGAGACTTGAGTTTGGGTATTCATATCTTGGCTGGGCTCCTATACCCAGCCAAGATCTCAAATGCCTACATTATGGGGTTCTTCTTCGCGTCGCTCCCCGGAATGAAAGAAGAAGGTATTATCCCTGAGTGACTTGCCACAGGTTAGCTTGGGGGGATTCTGGGCAACGTAGACGGTTAGCGGCCCAATTGCATGGGCATGATAACGTGCAGGAAGCCCTCGCTTCCTACAGGACGGAGCACGCCGGGAGAGGTAGAGCCGGTAGTTTCTAGCGCGACATTGGGTGTGTTAACTACGTTTAGAACCTCGACCAAAAATCGCACATTGAAGGCGATCTCGATGGCTTCGCCCTCGATCGTGCCGTCGACGATGCTCTCATTAGACCCGGTTTCAGCCGCAGTGGCAGAGACCTCGACGGTGCCTGGTTCCAGTTCGCTTCCCGGTGAGATGCGCAATCGAGCGGAGTGAGCAGCTTCACGAGCGAAAATGTCGGCTGCTCTACAGGCCTTGAGGAATGACCCGGTGGAAAGGACACTGCGCGTGGTATAGCTGGTGGGGATGATCCCCTCGTAGTCGGGGAAGGTCCCTTCGATGAGTTGTGAGACCACTTCGAGGTTCTTGGCGCGGAAGATCACTTGCCCCCGGTTTGGTGGGAGGGACATGGTGAGCGTTTCCTCTCCATCGCTGATGACCCGAGCAAGTTCAGAAAGTGCGCGGGCGGGGACGATGGCCCGGATGGGTCCGGCAGAGGGGGTGGAGAGGTGAGCCGAACGGACTGAAAGTCGGAAGCCATCGGCGGCAGCGAGGGTCATCTCACCGCCGTCGACATCGACCAGCACGCCAGTGAGCACCGGTCGGGCATCGTCAGTGGATGCGGCGAAGGTGACCTGGTGGATCATCTCGCGCAGATCCTCGACGTTAAGCGTCAGCCCTTCGTTCAGATCGGAGGGTGGTAGGGGTGGAAACTCCTGAGCGTCGATGCACTTGATGTCGTTGTTGAACGCACCGCAACGTACATTAAGCGTTTGGGTGCGAACCGTGAGATCCATGTCGACCTGATCGCTTGGTAATGTGTTAACCAAGTCGACGAAGACCCGTGCCGGAACCGTGGTGGAGCCCTCCTCTTTAATCTTGGCCCCGATCCAACAGGTGATTCCCAATTCCAAGTTGGTAGCAGAAAGACGTAATTGACCGTTCTCTGCGGCCAGGAGCACATTCCCCAGGACGGGCAGGGTGCTCCGCGGTGCGACGGCCCGGGCGACAATGCTCAAACCACGGGCCAAGTTCTCTTGTAGGCAAGAAACCTTCATAAGGGACAAATCCTTGGCGTAATGATTTCGTGTGGAGGAAGTATACAACGAACAAAGGTGGGCGACAATGGTTCGTAGTGCATCAGGACTTTCGGAGGGCTGGCATGATATTAATTCTGGGATAGTGCCACAACCAAAACATCATCCTTTGCTCCAAGCGACATGTCGAAAGGCTCAGGATGAGGATATTAGTATGAGACATTATGCACCCTGAGCTAGTCGAAGGGTGCGTTGTTTAAGAGCCTTTTTCCTTCGAAAGGTTTTCTCCAGAGCCCTGTCCTGCCTGTCCCGAGCTTGTCGAGGGGAGCCTGTCGAAAGGCTGCCGAGGGGAGCTTGTCGAAGGCCTCAGGAGACTATCTTGAGTATATGTGAGGAGTTACGCTGATCTATTCTGTTGAGTATCCGACGAGTTAACAAAGTTCTACGAAGTCTCATGGCAAAGCCTTCTCCCCACCGTTAATTTCGGGACAAACTCCATCGAAGGATTCCGATTAGCGTGACAACTTCTCATATGTCACTCAGAGGAGTGCGACGACGAGGAATCCCTAAGATGGCGCTCTTGAAATGGTCGCATCATAGGGTTTCCTTGCGTCCAGCGATGTTTTGAGCGACGACTTTTTTGAACGTGATAAGGGCGACCAGCCGGTCGCCCCTACATCGGTCTTATCCTTGTCATCCCGGGTTTAGCGAAAGATCTCGATTTATCGAATTATGATGTTCCCTTCTCCGAAGAACGAGGATCTTCGCACCTCACGCCTGTCCTGAACTTGTCAAAGGGGAGTCCAGATTGACTCTCAACCAATGTCATCCTGAGCCCTTCGGCTGCGCTCAGGACAGGCTCCGCGAAGGATCTCGTTTTTTGTTACCATCTTCCACGCTATCCCGACAATGGGTATCTTCGCACCTCATGGTGCGCAAAATGACATGTTTGTTGAGCAAGAGCCAACTTCAATGCACAGCATCCTGCGCACTAATTTGTACTGCTCAGGATGTTGACGCTCGTGCAAGTAGATCTTTCACCTAGCTCGAACGGGTCATCCTGTGCAGGCAGCGTGTGGGATTTTCTCAATACAAAAAGCCCATCACGTTATTGCAGGGTTTAAGAGACCCAAGCTATAACCGATGGGCGTGTATCAAGGTGAGGTTATTTCGTTCTTCGTTGATCCTCGAGGAGGTTTTAGCTATTCCTACTCCTCCGTGAGCTTGAAGACCGAATCGCCGCGGCGAACACGCTGCTTGACCTTGATAGCAACTTCATCTCCCGCTGTCACCTCGGTCACTGATTGATGTTCGATCTGCATGGAGGTGATTTCTTGTTGTAAGTCGGTGTGTCGGCCAAGGAAGTGTACCGAATCCCCGACCTTCAGGTCTTGACTCAGTTTCACCACCGCGACGCTGATCTTATTGTAGTAATGGGTCACCTCACCTATGCGCTCTCCATTGGTCATCGCCTTTCTCCTCTCCTCGTCGGTGCTGACCAGCAACGCCTGGGGAACTCGGATGTTGTCCCTTAAGCTACCTCTTGATTGTACAACGCAATTTCCCTCATTCGTAGGCCTTGATGGGTAAAAAAATTTCGGTGTTTGTCAACAAGATGGACAACTTTCATGTTGCTGCCCGGTCGAACGCCGATCCCGACTAACAGGAAATTTGGATAAACCGTGGCGTTTCAACGCGTATAGGACACCGTTCTACGATGTTCGAATCCAGGGCAAGAAATTGAGTCTATTTACCAGTAGTACTCCGAAGAGAGTTATTTTTAAGAGTGCTTCCTCCTCGGGTTCTGGAATTTATCACTTTTCATTAAGCCGCAACTGCCGCGCTGTCCTTCGTCCTCACCCGCGTCAAGGCAAAGACAGAGAGTAGGAAGAGGAGTCCGTAGATGGCGAAGAGAGCGACGTAGCCCAGCCCCGGTATATCGGGGACGTGGACGGTGAAGAAGTCGGCGATCGGTCCTCCGATGTACGACCCAACCGCTCCGGCTCCAGCGCCTGCCAGATTGGAGATGCCCAGGTATCGCCCCGCTTCCTTCTTGGGGACCAACTCCGTACCTAGAGCCCAGTTGGAGGTGAAGAATAAGCCCGCAGCCAAGCCGATGAGACATCCGCCGACATAGATAATAGTTAGGTTGGTTGTGAGAAGGATGATCAGGGTCCCCAACGTGGCCATGATACCGCTCAGGGCTACCAAGCGCTTATGACCAAACTTGTCGGACAACCAGCCGCTTGATAACGCGGAGATTAAAATGAAGACTCCCACGACCATCATCAATTGGCTGGCTGGACCCGCAGCTTCTTCCTCCGCGTAGCCCAATCTACCTTGCAAGAAGTACACAGCGAAACCAGAGAGGTTGGTTGTCCCTACCAGGAAAGCCAGCCGGTTAATGACCCACCAGGTAAAAGAGGGATTGGCCTTGGCCGCCTCGCCGATGCTGATACGAATGCTGGCCCAGACCCCCAACCCCACGGCGATGGCCATCGCAACGAAACCAAGCCCCCCGATGAGAAGGAGCAGCAAACTGGTAGACTCGATCCCTTCTAGGAGGCGCCCCAGTCCTTTAACGGATGTTCCCATACCAATGATGATGGCGGTAAAGAAACCGGTCATGATTAACAGACGCAAGAAGGGAGCCCAATTGAGCTTGGAGGGCGGCTCAGGGTTTGGCTGCTCGGGCACCAGCATGGTGATCAACATGCTCAGCGTGAGGATGGCCATCGCGATTAAGATGCCGGTCCACATATTCCCTTTAGCAATCAGGGGACCCACCGAGAAAGCGACTAAGATCACCGGAAGGGGGATCTCGAAGACGGCCTTAACGCTGGAGAATCGACCGCGTTTCTCCTCAGGCACAAGATCGGGAATGAGACCCTGCTCGGCTCCGTGGGCGGCATTGGAGGAGATCTGAAGCAGGATTGCCATGACAAATACGAACCAATATCCAGTCATACCTGTCAGGCTGGCAGAGAAGCCGATCGCGACGATGAAGACCAAGTCGGCCAACGTGCCACCGAAGATAAACGGACGGCGGCGCCCCCTTCGGGAAGTGCTGTGATCGGAGAGCATCCCCCAAAATGCCTGACTCAGAAGAGCGATCATCAACGACCAAAGGCGGAGGGTTCCGAAGAAGGTGCCTTTGGTTTCTTCCCCGACAAAACCCTGGACGAGCAGTGGGAATACAAGCGGGGTCAATGTTTGCGAGAGCGTCGACAGCCCCAGCCAATAAATATTGACGGTGATGTAATCGTACCAGCGTAGGGCTCTCTTCATGGCTTATCCTCCTCCTTAGGCAAGGTGCAGTTGTCTACATATCGGACGAGTAAATTTCTGTGCTCACCCTCTTTCCCTATTCTTTGAGAACACAAGGGCGAAGGTGAAAGTCGCTGACCTTGTTCCCCCCTCACCCTAACTCTCTCACCTCTGGGGATAGGGGAAATATTCCCCTCTACCTTGAGCGTCTTATAAAATGAAACTTTCCCCGGGTTTGATTACGTGCGGGGTAGTTGAGGTCTCAGTTTGGACCCGCTCCGCCCAAGCATCAGGATCTTGAGCGATCAAATCCCAAGTGTTGTAGTGGATGGGAATCACGTGCTTTGGTCCCAACAGTTTGACCGCTCTCAAGGCGTCGTCAGGTCCCATTGTGTAATTATCACCGATGGGCAGAACCGCCAGGTCAACTCCCTCCTCACCGATCAATCGCATGTCGCCGAAGAGCCCGGTGTCGCAGGCGAAGTAGATTTTCTTCTCGTCCGGGGTGGTGAGCAGAAAACCGGCCGGGTTGCCGCCGTCGGAACCGTCAGGTAGCTTTGAGCCATGCAATGCCAGGGTTAGTTTGAGGTAGCCAAAGGGGTGATGGAAGCCACCGCCGATGTGTTGCCCATGGGCTGGTATCCCCTGGTCCTGGAACCAGGAAGCGATCTCGGCGTTGGAGATGACCGTCGCACCGGTACGCTTAGCGATCTCCACCGAGTCACCGACATGATCGCCGTGACCGTGAGAGACCAAGATGAAATCGGCCTCGGCATCCTCGGGTTTGATCGCGCCAAGCGGGTTGTCCTTCAAGAAAGGATCGATCAAAAGTTTTACGTCGTCCACTTCAACACCGAAAGCGGCGTGACCATACCAGGTAACTGTTGTAGCCATGGACACCTCCTGCTTTGCGTGATTGGGTCTGAAGATGAGTATAGACCCAGGCGTAACGTAAAGTCAAAGATTGGTGACTTCGGAGTGTGATCAACCGATGGAGCAGCGTAGGGGCAATTCATGAATTGCCCCCACATCAATCTATGTATCTTTGTATCTCGGTGGGTTGGAGTGTTCTTTGCCGTCGAGTCAGATGAAATGCTTTTGACTTCGGAGTCTCTGTGAAACCTCGAATGCCTTCAGTCCTCCCTAAGAATGTCGGCGACGCCTATTCCTGGTCCGCGCGGTCGCTCGCGGCTTGTGCCTCGCCAGGCATCCATCAGAGTAGAAAGTTGGTTGCTTAAACCCATCCAATCCCGAACCAGGATCACGAAGGAGGGTTGATCGGGAGCGAGAAAATAGCGGTTGAAGAAAAGCCTAAGCACGCCGGGGCTCAAAGGCCAATCGGTCACGTCGACCCCCAAGGCAGTTGCGCCGAAGAAGGGTCTCAACAGCCACCGATCGCCCCGCCTGACATTGGAGGGAGGGAATGTCCTGGCGAAGTCGATGGGCCGCGTGTTGTGAATACGTCGATAAGAGATTTTCAACCGATAGATCGGTGTTTGGAGACGAAGATGATCTTGGTGTGGTTGTGCATAGGCCATACGGGGGGCGATCAATGTAAAGAACCAAAAGATCGAAGTGACCAACCCTCCCGCCATCAGCCATGGTGCGGTCGGAGGTGGAGGCCATTCCAGGTAGTTTTTACTGACCAGGTACCACAAAACCCAGAAGAGAAGCGCTAAGGTCAGGGCTGGCTGGCGGTAGCGGATGATCCTCCGTTCGTAAAGTAGAAGGCGGAAACGGTCTCCAATTTGTTGGTCAGACATGCGTCCTCCTCTCCCCATCAAATCCAAGAGACACGCGATGAAGAGAAGTGTATATTCCACGCTCGCGAGTGGACCAGCCAGCGGGATGAGCCCGAGTCTCCCGGCAGGGATGATACTCTATCCATCCGATTCAACGGCAACGGTTTCGATTACAAACTCTCGATAGTAAGCACACAGATCATGAAGCACGCAACGGTCACAGGCGGGTAGACGTGCCAGGCAAACCTGGCGACCGTGTCGTATCAGGTTGAGGTGGGCAGCGTAGTAAGTCTCCGGCGGAAAAAGACTCTCCAGAAATGTGTGCGCTTTCTCCGCGTCGATCTCTTTAGATCGCAACCCCAAGCGTCCAGTTACCCGATAAATATGTGTATCAACTGGAAAAGCAGGCATATCCAGGGAGAACAACATCACAATCGCTGCCGTCTTTGGCCCCACACCTTTGAAGCGTAACAGCCAAGCCCGCACCTCATCGGGTGGAAGTTGGTGCAGGAAGTCCAGGTTGATCTCACCTAGCTCTTCGGTGAGCTGCTGGAGGATCCCTTGGATGCGAGGGCCCTTTAAGTTAGAAAGCCCTGCGATCTTGATGGCCTCGATCACGGCTTCAGGTTTGGCATCGCGTACCGCCTCCCAAGTGGGAAAGGCTTCCCTCAGCGAGGTGAACGCCCGGTCGCGGTTTAAATCATTGGTGTTCTGCGAAAGGATGGTCGAGATCAACTCGTCCACTGGAGGCAAGCGGACCCGCCACACAGGCTGACCGTAGGCTTTCAGCAGCCGTCGGTGAACTTCGAGCGCAAAGGTTTCGGGCGATTCCACGGTGTGATTATAGCAAGGATGAGAAGCGGAAAGAACTTGGATTATAAGGCATTTAAATACTAGGTCACCTTGGTGCCAAGCTCTCTGGGAAGGTCATTAGCTCTCAGCGTAGCCGTGAGGATGGGTGCGATGCCACTCCCAAGCGCTGGTGATGATGTCGTATAGCTTAGGGTGCTCGGGTTCCCAGCCTAGCTCGCGCTGGATCTTCTCGGCGGAGGCGACCAATCGCGGAGCGTCTCCGGGGCGGCGAAGCGTGGCGCGGGCCGGGATGGGGTGACCAGTGGCCTCACGAGCGGTCTCGATCACCTCCTGAACCGAATAACCTGAGCCGTTGCCAAGATTATAGATCAATTGATCGCGATCC
>DUEW01000093.1 GCA_011174845.1 Anaerolineae bacterium
GGATCCATATGTCTGAAGATTCAAAACCTCCTTCGAAGTCATACAACGTGGATTTCGAGCCGATAGGACGTCGGATGGAGATCCTCGAAGGTGAGACGCTGTTATCTGCCGCGCAAACGGCGGGCGTGCAGATCATCTCGCTCTGTGGTGGTGTTGGAGCTTGTGAAAGCTGTAGGATTCGATTGATCAGTGGCGAACTTACACCGCCAACTCTGGAGGAACAAGAAGGTCTGGGATCGGAGGATCTGGCAAAAGGTTTTCGTCTGGCGTGCCAGGCGATCCCGCTAAGTGATGTAAAGATTGAAATTCCACCTGAGACTCTTACCACGCCTCAGAGATTGCAAATTGAAGGTCAAGAGATTGTGGTTGCGGTAGACCCAGTTGTAACCCCGCTGGAGGTACAGTTCACTCCTCCAACGTTGGAAGACCTTCGATCCGACGTCACCAGGGTGAGCGAGGCTCTGATCGAGTTGGGTATTGAGTCACCTAAGATTGGGTTGCCGGTCCTCGAAAAGCTTTCAACTGAATTACGGGCTCATGATTGGAACGTTCGATTGGGCGTACGCGGAAATGAAGTGGTTAGCGTACTTCCACCAAAATATGATCTGCTGGGGTTGGCAGTCGATGTTGGCACGACGAAATTGGCAGCGTATGTGATCAATTTAGCAACCGGTGAAACGCTTGCAATGTCCGGAGCGATGAACCCACAGATTAGTTACGGTGAGGATGTAATCAGCCGAATTGCCTATACCAACAATCATGCGGGTGGTAAAAAGCTTCTCCAGACCAAGTTGGTTGAAGAAATCAACCGCATGGTGAGAGAACTTTGTGCGGAAATTGAGGCCTCCGAAGAGCAAATTGCGGAAGCGGTGGTGGTCGGCAATACCGTGATGCATCATTTGTTCGTCGGTTTACCCGTCCGGCAACTCGGTGAATCGCCCTATGTCCCGTCAGTGGCGGGTTGGATGGAGGTTCCAGCTTCGAGGATTGGATTGAGCATAGCTCCGGGAGCGTATATTTACCTACCTCCCAACATCGCCGGTTATGTTGGGGCTGATCATGTTGCGATGCTTCTCGCTACGGACATCTGGCAAACTGACCGTACAGCAATCGCGGTAGACATTGGTACCAATACAGAGATCAGTTTGGCTGCAGGTGGGCGGTTGTTATGCTGTTCCTGTGCCTCGGGTCCAGCCTTCGAAGGAGCGCATATTCATCATGGTATGCGCGCTGCACCAGGCGCGATCGAGCGTGTACAGATCAGTGAAGGTGAAGTTCGTGTCCATACGATTGACAACCAACCTGCCGTTGGCATATGTGGGTCAGGGATCCTCGATGCCATGGCGGAGATGATCGAGGTCGGGGCAATGGACACGCGCGGAAAGTTACAGTTGGATCACCCGCTCGTGCGTAAGGGTGAAAGGGGAGTAGAGTTCCTCCTGCTACCGAAGCAAAACACGGGTCATCATCAAGAGATCGTGGTGGTTCAAAAAGATGTCGGTGAGATCCAGCTTGCAAAGGGTGCTATCCGTGCTGGAATTGAAGTTCTTTTAGAGGAGTCCCGTTTGACGTATGATGCGATCGAGGAGTTCATCGTCGCAGGGGCTTTCGGCACCTATCTCGACATCGGTAGTGCCCTTCGCATTGGGATGTTTCCCACATTACCGATTGAACGCTTTCGTCAAGTCGGGAACGCTGCGGGGACAGGAGCACGGCAGATGCTGATCTCCTCTAAGCGACGGGAGATGACGGAGGAGATCGCGGCCAGGGTTGAATATCTGGAGTTGACTACAAACCCCGAATTTACTACAAAGTTCATGAAGTCGATGATCTTTTAATCAAACCAGCGAACAAAGCAGGCTGGATGTCAATTCGCTGTAACTTTTGGAGATCCGATCATGAGGCCGATTTTTAAAATCCTAAGTGACGAATTGGTTAATCAAATTATCGATGAAGCCCTAGGGTTACTGTTGGATCCAGGGGTGAGAGTGCACAATCATGAGGCTCTCGAACTCTTGGCTGCAGCCGGAGCCGATGTCGACAGCGAGATGCAGGTCGCCCGCATCCCCGAAGACATCGTTAGGCGCGCGTTGGAAACAGCACCCTCTGAGTTTTATCTTTATAGTCTCGAGGGAGAACCGGTCGTTCACTATGGGGGCGACAGCGTACAATTCGATCCCGGTTCCGCAGCCATCACCATCCTCGATCGCGAAACGCAGCAGCTACGAGCACCGATGACGGATGATTTTGTCAACTTCGTGAAACTTGTCGAGACTATCCCCCAGCTGGATGCGCAAAGCACGGCCATGATCTGCTCAGATGTATCAGAAGAGATCGGCGATCTTTATCGACTTTACTTGGCCTTAAACTACATGCGTAAACCGATCATCACCGGCGCGTTTGGCATAGATACCTGGTGGACGATGAAAGAGTTGCTCGTCGCGACGGTTGGAGGTGAAGCGGAATTAGCCTCCAAGCCTATAGCCGTCTTTGACGTCTGTCCCTCTCCCCCTCTATTGTGGAGCGAGTTGACATGCCAGAATCTCATCGATTGCGCTCGCGCAGAAATTCCTGCGGAATTGGTCTCCATGCCTCTCGCAGGAGCGACGGCTCCCGTTACCTTGGCGGCTGCCGTGATCCAACATGCAGCGGAGTGCATGAGCGGTGTGACCATTTGCCAATTGAGTCAAGAGGGGGCTCCCATCGTCTGGGGTGGATCACCATCAGCTTTCGACATGAGAGAAGGAACGACCCCGATGGCTGCCGTGGGAACGTGGATGATCGATTGTGCGTACACCCAAGTCGGCAAAGCGCTCAACTTGCCCACCCATGCCTATCTTGGAATGAGCGACGCCAAGCTTGTGGACGCTCAATGTGGATTGGAATCGGCTGGTGGGACTCTATTGGCTGCTCTGGCGGGAGTTAATATGGTCTCCGGTGCAGGGATGATGGATTTTGAAAGCTGCCAGAGTTTTGAAAAACTGGTCATCGATGCCGAGATCATCGGGATGGCCAAACGATTGCTCGCGGGGATTGAGGCACGGGAGGAACCCATTGCGCTGTCGTTAATCCGCAAAATGGGTCACCGGGCCGAGTACCTCGCTGAACCTCATACGCTTAAATGGTTTAGGGATGAGTTCTATATCCCTTCTGAGATCATCGATCGTAGTTCGCTTGATGGATGGCAGAAGAAAGGCGCCAAGACTGCTTGGCAACGTGCCGCTGAGCGTGTAGACCACCTTTTGAGCAGCTACCAACCAAGTCCTATCTCAGATGAATTGCGCACCGAACTTCGTTCGATCACCATGAAGGCGGCGCAAAATGTTGGTATGGGAGAACTTCCACCGTTGCCGGATGCATGACGCGGACTAACAGACTAACAATGGAGAGGAGTATGGAGCATGTCTGAGGATCTACTCGCAGAGATCACCGAAAGCGTCATCGGGGGCGAACCTGAGACGGTCATCGCTCTTACACGACAAGCTTTGGAGATGGGGCTGGAGCCAATGGAGATCATCAACCAGGGGTTGGTTCCAGGAATGGATATCGCCGGTGAGAAATTCTCGAGGGGTGAATTTTTCCTCCCCCATTTGCTCATCGCAGCCAAGGGAATGCAAAATGCGATGGAGTTGCTGGAACCGGAATTGGTTGCGAGAAAACAGACATTTAAGTCCGTTGGAACGGTGGTTATCGGTACCGTGCAAGGCGATATTCACGAAATTGGCAAGTCGCTGGTCGGGACGATGCTGTCCGCCAATGGGTTTAAGGTCCATGATCTGGGAGTTGATGTTCGCATAGAAAACTTCGTCAGCAAAATCGAGGAAACGAGAGCCGATATCGTTGGTCTCTCGGCCCTGTTAACGACGACGATGATTGGGCAGCGGGAGGTGATCGAGGCTTTGGTCGAAGCGGGTCTCCGCGATCGGGTCAAAGTGCTCGTTGGCGGAGCGCCGGTCAGTCAATCTTGGGCGGAGGAAATCGGAGCGGACGGCTACGCGGAGGATGCGACCGGTGCGATCCAGGTTGCCCAAAAACTGATGGGGGCGAAGTCTTAATTTAAGCTATCTCGCGGCTTATACTGTTCAACGAATTATTTTCCAGAAGAAAAATGTCTACGAGCGTTAGTAGTATCTCGAACCCCAAACTTAGCCTCAACATCCTCACTGAGGGCGATATCCGCCAGATCCACTCCGCCACTCTAGAAGTGATCGAAAGTGTAGGCGTTAAATTTCCTTCTCCCAAGGCCTTAGACATCCTCAAAGCCCATGGCGCGAAGGTTGATCATGAAACGATGGTGGCCCGGATTTCGGGGGATGTCATTGAGACCTGTCTAGCAAAAGCTCCCCCGATATTCACTCTTGCAGCCATAGATCCTGACTTGGACCTGCCGCTTGATGGAAACCATAGTTACCTAGGCACAGATGGCTGTGGTGTTGAGATCATCGATGCTTTCTCGGGCGAATGCCGTCGCTCGAACAAGCAGGATGTATATGACGTGGCTCGAGTTGCTGATGATCTAGATGCGATCGCATTTCATTGGGTCCCTATCTCGGCACAAGATTGCCCACCCGAAAGTCGTGGATTGCACGAGCTAGAAGCGATTTGGACGGTCAGTAAAAAACATGCTCAGACCGAGACCATCCTTGATGAGCGCCAGATGCGAGCGGCGATCGAGATGGCCGCTCTCCTCGCTGGGGGGAAGGGAGAATTGCGAAAAAGACCGCTGCTCTCGATCATGCAGTGCACAATAAGCCCATTGGCTCATGACACCGGAAGCCTTGAAGCCGGTTTGATTGCCGCAGAGGCAGGATTGCCGGTGGGCTTCATGACCATGGCTTCATGCGCCTCTACGGGCCCAACAACGCTCGCGGGAAACTTAGTTGTGGGAAACGCTGAGGTCATCTCAGCTTTGGCCTTGATGCAGATGGCATACCCAGGTTGCCCGGTTTACTATGCTGCAGCCCAAACGGCAATGGATCTCAGAACAGGCGCGTATACTGGAGGCGGTCCAGAGGATTTCCTCTTCGGGGCGGCCACTAATCTTCTCGCTGATTTCTACAACGTTCCGCTCTCAATGGGTGCTTTTGCGACCGGCGCAAAAGAGCCTAATTGGCAGGCTGCAGTAGACAACAGCTTCTCCTCTTTCATGGCAGTCTCAACGCTGTCGGATATGTTGCTCGGAGCAGGATTGCTTCACGGATCTCGAATCTTCTCTTACGAGATGCTCCTAATGGACGCTGAGATTTGGAGCATCCTCCATGCGATGTTTAAAGGAATTGACGTAAATGAAGAGACGTTGGCGCTGGATGCGATTCGTGAGGTAGGACCAGGAGGTACGTTCCTCACCCATAGCCATACGGTAGAGCATTTGGGACAACTTTGGCTACCAACGCTGATGGATCGCCGCACGTATAGTGCTTGGCAAGTGAAGCGCGACGGCGCGCGCGAGTGGGCGCTATCAAGGGCTCGCCAGATATTATCTCAAGAACCTTTGGAGTCTCTCGATCCGGCACTAAAGATTGAATTTGAGAAGATCATTGAAACCGTTGAGCAGGGATAATGTAGCGTAGATAGCTTGGTTAAACTTCACACAATCCAGGAAGATCTGTACATAAATCTGTTCTCGCTGAGTTCGCACACACTCGAGTGAGGGAATTCGATGGAGATGGAGGGGAAAATTGAAGATGCCATTGGCATTGTGGAGGTAGCTCTTAAGGTTTTAGGTTGGGGAAACTGTAAGATTAAGACTCAGGTTGCCGTCTTACGATGAGAAGCGTCAGGTCGTCCGTTTGAGCTGTATCCCCGACGAATTGACGGAGTTCATCCATGATAACCGATAACATTTCCTTAGCGGTGGCTCTGGGATGGGATGAGATGATATCAGATAAGCGTTGCTCGCTAAAAGATTGTTGTTGAGCGTCGATCGCATCCGTCACACCATCCGTGTAACACACGAAGACATCCCCTGGTAGAAGTTCAACCTCCTCCTCCTCGAGTTCGATAGCATCAAATTCGCCCAAGATGATTCCACGCGCCGCAAGATCCTGAAACTTGCCGTCATTTAGATGTAGGAGTAGGGGTCGGTTGTGGCCCGCATTCGCGTAAATCAAGTGACCAGTAACGGTGTTCAGTGATAAGCAGATAGCGGTTAGGAAGAGGTTGGCCTGGCTGTCCTTCAGGATCAGTTCATTGGCTCGTACTAAGGCTTGTGAGGGATTACGACCACTAAGCATCGTCGATCGAAGCATCGTACGGCACATGGCCATGAACAGGGCTGCGGGAACACCTTTGCCGGATACATCGCCGATGAACAACCCTATTTGGTTCTCCAGGTTAGGGAGGGCAAAAACATCATAAAAATCACCGCCCACTTGATGAGCCGCCTCGTAGTGAACAGCGAACTCCCAGCCTGGAATGGCGGGTAGTGATTTTGGCAGCAAGCTTAGTTGGATCTGACGTCCGACGGCTAACTCCTCCTCTATTCGCTGTTGTTCGATCTCCTCCAAATACAACCGATTTGTCTCAATAGCGATGGCAGCTTGATTGGCCATCAGTTGAAGGAGATTCAACTCGTTCTTACTGAGCACACGTGGCTCACGGGAATTGATTGCCAGCGCTCCGATGGACCGACCTTCCACCACCAGTGGGACGACAGCGTGCCCCTTGAACCCCTCACTCCTCAACCACTCTGGTGTCCAGGAGGTAGGGTCGCTTGTTTGTAGATTCTCAACCAAGAGAGGGCGTTGTGTTTGCATCACCGAGCCCGGGCCACTATCGGCTTCGAAGGGAATGTGTCGTTTAGCAGCTACAGGATCGTTCTTCCAACCACTCGCAGCCACAAAGTCGAGGCTTTCATTAGAAGCGTTGGACATAAAGATCGTGCATGCGTCGCATTCCAGCAGTTTTCTGACCTCATCCACCAGATAGCTCTTAAGATCTTCGAAGTTCAAACGGCTTAATAAACGTTTCGACAACTCGAGAAGTGCGGCTTGTTCATTGACTCGCTTCTCACGCAATAAATCGAATAATCGCGCTCGTTCCAGCGCGATGCCCATCATGTTACCGACATTGGTCAGCAAGGCTAAGGAGTGGGGAGTGAAGGAAGACCAATCCTCAGCGGCCACATTGAGAATTCCTAGCTTTTGATCTCCGGATCGAAGGGGTGTAGAGGCATGCACCAATAACCCCCGTCGGTCTCCCTTTGTGGACGATAAGCGCGTACAGCGTACTTCATTGTACGCCCGCGCGAGTTTCCCCTTTTTACAGAGGTCTTGACACTCACAACCACTGCTCCATATCAGTCGATCGCCAGGTGCAAGTCCAGGAGGAAGGTTATGGTAAGCAGCAAGCGAGAAGGAATCCCCCGATTGAATATCGTGAGCAGGATTAAACAGAAAAATCCAACCAGTCTCAAGGCCCATTATTTCAACCAAATGCGCCAGCGTTGTGTTAAGAGCGCTTTGAACATCTGTCGCCCGGTTAAGAGTTTCCGCGATTTGGTTTAGGGTCGTAAGGTCTTCGATGAGATCGTTTTGAGAGCGCATCGTTATTTTCCTAGAACCCCCTCATTATATTGAGACATCGTTAGGGATGTATGGGACCAAGGTATATATTAGCACATTATTTATCCTAATAGTGTGGTTGTGAGCGAATCAGCTCTTTACTTCAAACAATGCTGCAGAATCCTACATCCACAACATTGCTAGGTGTTTTTGCAAATTACGTGATAAGTTGATTTTGAGTAGAAAGATCTGCACGCTCTCGACCCAATTGGAGAGCAGGAACACTCGGTGTAGACTATATCAGCGTTTTGATCTGTGGTTAACAATCTACAGGGAAATGGTATTAATAAAGTATATCGTCAGGAGGATACGATGGATTTAACAGGCCTACATTTTTTACTCACCTACGAATGTAATTCCGAATGTGATCACTGCTTCGTCTGGGGTAGCCCGTGGCAATCAGGCACCATGACTTTAGGGAAGATACGTCAGATACTATCCCAAGCAGAAGATGTAGGCACCATCAAGTGGATCTACTTTGAGGGTGGAGAGCCCTTTCTCTATTACCCCATCCTGCTTGATGCAGTGCAGGAATCTGCCAAGAGAGGATTCCAAGTTGGACTGGTGACGAATATCTATTGGGCGAACGAGGTTGAAGACGCTCTTGCTTGGCTAGATCCGTTCCAGGGGCTGGTTCAAGATCTTTCGATCAGCAGCGATCTTTTTCACGGCAGTGAAGAAATGGCCCGGCTGGCGGAGAATGCATGTGAGGCCGCTGGACAGTTGGGGATTCCTATTGGCGTTATAAGCATCGCCCAGCCAAGGGCCTCAGAGGCAACAGTGGGTCAGCTTCCTCTTGGAGAATCAGGAGTCATGTATCGGGGGAGGGCTGCGAATAAGCTTGTGCATCTTGTAGCGCAACATCCTTGGACAGAGTTTAGAGAGTGTCCTTATGAAGATTTGCGCGAACCAGGTCGGATCCATTTAGACCCTCTCGGTTATTTACACATCTGCCAAGGGATATCTATTGGGAATCTTTTTCAAAGACCTTTAAGGGAGATTTGTCAGAAATACGATCCAGAATCACATCCCATCGTTGGCCCATTGCTCAAGGGTGGCCCGGTTGAGCTCGTTCATAGCTATAGATTATCACATAGGGAGCGATACGCTGATGCATGTCATTTGTGTTACGAAGCGCGTATAGAGTTGCGAGATCAATTTCCCGATATCCTTGCACCAGATCAGATGTATGGGGTGTTCGAAGAGGGCTAAAAACGTCGAGGAACGGGATACCCTAGTACTTAATTATGAAAACCGATACCTTTGACAACCTATGCTTTCTCACCCACTCCCCATTTCCATGTTTCCTTAAAAGTATAGGGGTAGCAATTTGAAGGGGGATTCATCTGGACCCATAAATGCATGGTGAGTTATACTCCTCCCTCATAATCCCCAAATGATCAACGGATACTTAAAGAAGTCCGTTGTTCCTTCAACGAAAGGAGAGCAGACATGACCGAGAATCCACATCCAGAGAACGATTTAATCGAGGAATTTCGCCGTCTGGGTGAAAACCTCAAAGGTGCCATGCAATCGGCTTGGGAGAGTGAGGAACGTAAAAATCTGTCGAAAGAGATCCATTCCGGTTTGAACGCCTTCGCGGAAACGATGGACCAAGCAGTGAATGATATGGTTGAAAGTCCAACCGGACAGCGTGTGAGGGATGAGATCGATGAATTAACTGAAAGGGTTCAGAGTGGTACATTAGCCGCTGAAGTGCGAGACGAATTACTGGGTCTCCTTCGTAAGATAAACGTTGATCTTGAGGAGAAGGTGGAACAACGGATTTCCTCGAAGGAGGACGTCCCTCCAGTTGACGAGGAATGATATGCCGAGGAAGCTGATCGAAAGTAAAGTAATCGCGGGTGAGCCGATCCGTATGGGTCGGTACCAAATCGTTACCCTCATTCGTTCGATTCGGGTCCACCCGTTTGGCTTCCAGGGAGGTTTGATTTGGAATCGTCCCATCGCGGTCATGATATTGGAGCAAGATGGAACAGAGCGCGTGGTGCCGATACATGATGTCACACGGCAATTTCAGGTCCTTTTATTAGGTGTGGGATTGATCGGATCGTTAATACTATGGAGGACCTTTGGAAGAAGGAATTCGAGATAGCTAATCGTTTTCCAAAAGTAACGTCTATGATCCGATGGCGAACCTTTTTATCATGAAATTCATGTGAGGAGTGTTGCTATGGCGAAGAAGGAAGTTACACCGAATTCTGAGATTGAGTTGCCTGAGGTAGGGACGTCGATGGAAATGACTGAAGGTGTGATGGGAAAATTGCTGGAGACGTCAGGTGTGTCGGTCGTCTATGGACGACCGATCAAGCAGGATGATGTCACCATCATCCCCGCTGCTGAGGTGATCGCAGGGATAGGATTTGGCTCTGGTTTTGGATATGGTCCATTAAGGGAAGGTGAGGAAGGGTCAACGGTCACTGGAGGAGCAGAGGGTGGAGGCGGGGGAGGTAAGGTTTTTTCGCGGCCGGTTGCCGTCGTGGTCGCTTCTCCTGACGGTGTTCGTGTGGAGCCGGTGCAGGATCGGACGAAAGTCTTGCTTGCGGCGATCACCGCTGGGGGTTTTATGGCCGCTGCTTTGCTCCGTATGATCAGTCCCAAGAGGGCGTTGAAAGAGTTACAAAAGGAATAGGTTGGACAAGGTTCCAGGCTATCAAATACGAATGCATAGAAATGCTTATATATCCAACCTAAGCTTTTAACTCCGTAATCAGGGGTAATCTTGATATACAGCTAGATTGCGGATTCGTTGTAGGGGCAATTCATGAATTGCCCCTACGATGTGTAAATCCAACGACTGAGCCAACAAGGCAATTTGTGGCAACGCATGGTTATCCACGAACCAAGAGTTGTTCTTCGTAAATCCTACGAATGGTGTCTTCGACATCCGGCTCGCGAACCTCGAGATCACGGATACGAAAACGGCTCGATAAACGACCGATCAATTCGGAGGCCGTTACCGTGCCTCGTTCGAAGTGATATGTCACTCGGGTCCCGACTTGTTCGGTCACCTGAGCCCCATCCACGTGTACATCTTCATATATCTCACCAAAGTCGACAACAAGTTGTCGATTACCTCCGAATCGTTGATGTAATTTATCGAGAAGGCCATCGTAGAGAAGGCGGCCGCGATCGATGATCATCACTCGTTTGCAGAGCTTCTCCACATCAGAGATATCGTGGGTGGTGAGGAGGATCGTAGTACCGCGTTCGAGGTTGATGTGACGGATGAATTGTCGGATGCGTTCCTTCGCAACCACATCCAGCCCGATGGTTGGTTCATCGAGGAAGAGCAATCTTGGATCGTGGAGTAAAGCTGCACATAAGTCCGCGCGCATCCGTTCACCAAGAGATAGCGCTCGAACAGGTGTATGGAGAAAATGATCCAATTCTAATAAGTCGCGGAACTCCTGTAGATTTTTACGGAAGCGATCTGCTGGGATGTGATAGATGTGCCTTAACAATTCGAGTGAGTCGATGACAGGTAGATCCCACCATAAGGTTGTTCGTTGGCCGAAGACCGCCCCGATCTCACCCACATGTACTTGGCGCTCCCGCCATGGGACCCGCCCATTGACGAGGAGTTCTCCGCTGGTCGGCACCAACAAACCTGTGAGCATTTTTAGGGTGGTCGACTTTCCGGCGCCATTGGGACCTAGATAGCCGACAAATTCGCCACACTCAATATGAAAGTTCACCCCGTCGACCGCTCGTATTAAACGGTGTTCCCTGGTGATAAGGTTGCGTACAGCACCGATAAAACCAGGACGGTGTCGATGAAGTACGAAGTGTTTTTTCAAGTCGGTAGCTGAGATCATGTCTGACATGGCTCACGTCCCTGTGCTTTGATAGTGACGGATACCAAACCGCCAAAAGCGTAATGCGAAGAATAAAACACCGAAACCAGCGATGGGGGAGAGGAAAGGTGCAAAGTAAGGCAGTTCTTGTAGGGCCGGCTTATCGAGGAAATAAAGCGCCGGGTAGTAATTAAGGAAGATCGCTGGAACGATGAAGGTGAAGAAACGCCGCATCCAATCTTGGTAGATGTGCATGGGGTAGGACATCATCTCACTGCCGCCATAGGTCAAGATGTTGATCACCTCGATCGACTCGACAGTCCAGAAGGTGATCGTTGACCCGATGATGAAAAAACCGCCGAAGAAGCAAACCAGGCTGGCGAAAACGACCGGAAGGTAAATGATCTTAACCGGGGTCCAGCTGATCTCAACCATGGACAGCGCGATGAGGAAGATCACAACCCCTTGAAGGATGCGTCCTAGACGTCGGATGACGAAACTTGATCCAAGGACCTGCAAGGTCAAACTTTGAGGTCGGAGGAGGATTTTATCGAAACCGCCCCTACGGACAATTTGACCAAAGAACTGTGGATCGAAACCGCTGAAAATCATGTCCATCGTTCCGAAGCCCATTTCGATCAAACCGTAGAGAAACGCGACCTCACCTAACGTCCATCCAGCAATGTTATCAAATCGTTGGAAGACGAGAGCCAAAGAGATGAAATACATGGAAATAATGAGCCCGGCGCCTGCGGTTTCGAGCAGGAAGGACACAGGGTAGCCTAATTGAGAGCGAATATCAGCAGCGATGAGACGAAAGTAGGTTAAGAACGCTGATCGCATGTCAACCGCCTTGGATGACGAGGCGATGAGTCCCAGCCCGGAGGATGAGGTGTGCAGCTACCACTAAGATGACGACCCACAAGCCTTGTACTAACAGTGCCTGAATCACTTCGTGACTCTCCAATACGCCCAAATAGATCTCAACCACGGTGTTGATCATAGAGGGAAAAGGTGTCAGGTTGCATAATTTGATGAACCATTCAGGGAAGAATCGAAGTGGCATGAGGAAGCCTGAGAGGACCCATGTGAGACCGAAGGCGAAACGTCCAATGCCACGTGCGTTCGGGGTCCAGAAAGCGCTCAGATTAACCAAGAAGCGCCAAGAGAAACTCACCAACCAGCTCAGGATCAAGGTTGCGAGCAACGCAAGCCATTGACTGAAATGGGTGGGGACGGTGAGGTCGAACACCAAGGCATACAAACCCATGATCGTCAACCCACGTAGGGTAAAGTTTACCAACGCCCTTCCCAGGTCTTGCCCCAACCAGAAGGAAAAATAACTCATCGGTTTTAACAAGGCCGAGGCGATCTCACCGCTGTAAACTGAATCCATGACCTCGAACCAACCAAAAAAAGACAAGTAGGCGATCACAGCCTGGGTCAGCCCAGTGTAGGTGATCGCCCCTTGGATGGTGAGACCAGCGACCTCCTGACTTGTCCCGAATAGTGCGACCAACACTGCTGCTCTTAGGAGACCGAAGAAGAAGTTGGTCAACAGACCGGCCAGGGTTGCTGCCCGGTAGGTGAGCTGACGTTGCATTGCCAGCTTGGCTACTTCCCATAACAAGCTCATGGTTGCTTTGATGATCCTGCCTGTGTACCCTTACGCTCCCAGGGTCGATAATCTACATCTTGCTCACTTGACCTGGGACGAGTCAAAACATTCAATCTTACCATGTGATGTGATCTTGGTATCATAATGTGCATCGCATACCAAGGTGGGAAGGAGGCTGCTGTGAAACAGCGCGTAGGCTATATCGGGTTGGGTCTGATGGGGAAGCCCATCGCCCGCAATCTTCTTAAAGCGGGATTCCCGCTCACGGTACATAACCGCAGTCGATCAGCGGTGGATGAACTGGTGGCTGAGGGTGCAGATGGTGCAAATACACCACGAGAAGTGGCCGAAGCGAGTGATGTGGTTTTCACTAATTTACCAGACTCACCGGATGTGGATATGGTTGTTCTGGGATCGAAAGGGATTCTTGAGGGGTCTCGTCCCGGGATGATCTTTGTCGATAACAGCACCATTAAACCAGAGACTGCTCGCCGGATCGCAACCGCGTTAGGAGAAGTGGGGGTCTCGGCGTTAGACGCACCGGTGTCTGGAGGGGATATCGGGGCTCAGGCGGGGACGTTGGCAATCATGGTGGGTGGTCCTCGCGAGGCCTTTGACGCTGTGTTGCCGATCTTCCAGGCTGTGGGAAAAACGATCACCTACGTTGGCGAGAGCGGGGCAGGGCAGGTGGCGAAAGCCTGTAATCAAATCATGGTCGCC
>DUEW01000094.1 GCA_011174845.1 Anaerolineae bacterium
GCCCATGGCTGAAGGTAGCCAACCGCTTCGTTACCTCATACGAACTGAATCTGGCCGCATCTTGGAAGAGTCGGAAACGTTGCTGGCCGCAGGTATTGAGAACTCAGACGTCCTTTGGATCACGCTCGCGGAGGGCGTTGACGCGGAAGAGATATCGGAACCATTGGCTGATGGCACCGAGATCGGCTCGGATGTAGGTCCAGTTCGAGGATTCGCTCCCGTTGCCGCGACTAATCCCTCTCCCAAGGACCGGCGAGGCACACTCGCTCCACCCCGATCGGTCCGGTTTCCTATTCATGAGCCTTCGCTCATCAGCTCCCAAGGTGTAATATTCGTCTTAGGCAAGCCTCCGATAACCATTGGTCGATCCAGCCGCGAACATCAACCTGATATCGATCTCACAGAAATCGATATTGAGATCGTTTCTTCGCGACAACATGCCGAAATCCATGCGGAAGGGGATCGTTTTGTCCTAATTCCCAAGCAGACGACTAATGGAACATTCGTAAATGGCGTCGAATTGCTTCCTGAAGAAAAACATACCCTCAAAGATGAAGATGTATTGCAGTTCGGGTTCGAAGGCGTAGAGTTGATCTTCTCGAGCGGCGCTCAAGGTGATCTACCTTCATCCTTCTTCCGGTAATGAAGACCACCTGAATACGACGTAAGCCTTATAAGATTTTATTTCTCAACCTCATCTCTAGCTTGAACTGCAGCCGCACCCTTTAGCCTGCGCATTATGGCACACCCAGAAGGGTGCGTATACATTTTTTGGAGTCACCGCTGCAACCGCAGGCCTTAACCTGCGCATCTTTACCCACCCTAAAGGGTGCGGCTACATTTTTTATACGGTTCTACAATCCAATTCAGTTGATGCACCCTCCCTGATGACGTATAATCGCCCTATCTACGGAGGCATGATGGTACGTACTTCATCATCGATACCAAGAACCAGCGCGGAGATCCGACAATCTTTCCTGGATTTCTTCGAAGAACATGGACATACGATCGTCCCCTCCTCATCTCTGGTTCCTGGTGGCGACCAAACCCTACTCTTTACCAACGCGGGCATGGTCCAATTCAAGGACGTTTTCCTCGGAACAGGCTCCCGGCCCTACACACGCGTTGCGGATGCTCAGAAGTGTATGCGTGTCGCAGGTAAGCATAACGATTTGGAAGAAGTCGGTCGTGATGACTCGCATCACACCTTCTTTGAGATGTTAGGCAATTGGTCGTTCGGAGACTATTACAAGAAGGAGGCCATCACCTGGGCTTGGGAATTGTTAACCAAGGTGTGGGACTTTCCAAAGGACCAACTGTATGCGACCTGTTTTGAAGACGAGAAGGGTGAAATTCCACGCGACGATGAAGCTGCGGAATATTGGCGTCAACAACCGGGGTTCAATCCTGATCATGTGCTGTTCTTCGGCCGCGATGAGAACTTCTGGGAAATGGCGGACACCGGTCCCTGCGGCCCCGACAGTGAAATTCACTTCGACCGAGGCCTAGAACATTGTGATAAACAAAACGACCCCGATCATGTATGTCACGTAAACGGTGACTGCCGCCGGTACCTTGAACTTTGGAATCTGGTCTTCATCCAATACAACCGTACAAACCCCTCCAACCTCGATCCTCTTCCTAGCACGCATGTCGATACAGGCATGGGATTTGAACGGGTCGTATCTGTACTTCAGGATGTGGATTCAAACTACAGGACAGATCTCTTCATTCCCCTCATCGAATCCATTCAAACACTGGCAGATCATAATGACGAGGACCGCGAAGCAAACTTCACACCTTACCGTGTTATCGCAGACCATGCGAGGGCTGCGGCCTTCTTGATAGCTGACGGTGTGGTGCCTGGTAACCTCGGTCGCAACTATGTCTGCCGCATGATTATCCGACGAGCAAGTCGGTTTGGATCCAAAATTGGCCTAGATGAACTCTTTCTGGCAAAGGTTGCTGAAACCGTAATTGAACACTATAGCGATTTCTATCCTGAATTAGCGCGAAATAAGACCGCCATTTATCAGACCATCACCGATGAGGAGAAGCGTTTCCGACGCACGATCGATATCGGAATTTCCCATCTCATGAACGTCATTGAAGAGACACGTGCTGCTGATTCAGATATCATCCCAGGTGATAAAGCCTTTGACCTCTATGCAACACACGGTCTCCCCTTCGAGATCACTCGCGACATCGCCCGTGAACATGGAACTGAAACGGACGAAATCGGTTTCTTTAAAGCCATGGAGATCCACCGTTTGGTCTCGGGTTCTGACCTAGGACTGGAACAGCAAACCGAGATCGATACCGATCTCTTCCGAAAGCTCTTGACGGATTTACAAGAAACAAACACTTTGGGGAACGAAGGTGTGGTATATGACCCATACAGCGGGTTCGAACGAGAGGTAACCATCCTTGCGATCCTAAGGGATGGATCGCTCGTCCAATCAGCTTCCACTAACGATCAGATTGCCTTTGTAATCCCGGAGACACCTTTTTATATCGAAGCAGGTGGACAAGTCGCTGATACCGGCACGATCACCTCAACCACTGATCCGATCTGGAAAATTGCCGTCCAAGGCACCTATCAACCTATCGGTGGCCTGGTTATCCACTACGGACAGGTGATCATGGACGAACCAAAAGTGGGTGACCGCGCGTTGGCAGCTATTGATGAAGTTCGCCGATGGGACATCATGCGCAACCACACCGCAACCCATCTCCTACACGCATCCTTACGACAAGTGCTTGGGGAACACGTGCGTCAAGCTGGGTCACTTGTGGCACCCGACCGCCTACGCTTCGATTTCACCCACCCCGAGGCCATGAACGCGGAACAGATTCAAGAAGTAGAGCAATTGGTTAACGAATCGATATTAAGCAACTATGAACTTCAAATTCAACATGAACCTCGCCGAGACGCCATCGCAAAAGGAGCCATGGCGCTCTTCGGAGAGACATACGGTGAAACCGTACGAACGGTCCGTATTGGAGATGAAGCAAGGATCTCGTACGAATTATGTGGTGGTACTCATGTGGAGAACACAGGGGCGATCGGATCCTTCCTGATCCTTAGTGAGGGAAGTGTCGCTGCTGGTATCCGTCGTATTGAAGCCATCACTGGCCGAGGCGCTCAAAAAGTCATCCAAACCCGCTTAGGTGCCTTGAAACGTGTCGCAGAAAAACTCGACGCTTCCCCTGATACGCTTGAGGCTAAGCTAAGTGAGCTCCTCGATAGGCGTGCATACCTCGAACGGGAAATCAGGCGATACCGTGAGCGCGAAGCTGTAGCTTACTATGAAGCCCTAAAATCCACAGAAGTTGCTGGTGTACTCGTGCTCACGGGAATGATCCCAGAAGCAGACACTGATATCCTTCGTCGTCTGACGGATCGATTTCGAACAAAGCACCCCAGCGGAGTGATCGTTTTGGCTTCCGCGATAGAAAAACAAACGGTGATCGTTGCCGCAGTTAGTCCTGACCTTGTGGACCGCGGTTTGGATGCGGGAGAACTGGTCGATGAAGTGGCTGCGGTTGTCGGAGGTGGAGGTGGTGGCAAGCCAACGCTTGCTCAGGCCGGAGGCAGGAGTCCAGAAAAAATACCTGATGCTCTAGCGCTTGTGTCCAATTGGGTCAAGAAACATCTGGTATGAACCGCAAGGCATAGAACTCCACAAATCCCAGTGAAAGTCCATATTCTTTACCTCGATCCGCACGATGACCATGTGTCCACCTTAGACAAACTAGGTTGGGCAAAGGCTCCACGCGTCCTCATCGTTTGGCCAAGACATGGCAGAGTATTAACCCGACGGCTCGACTTGGTCTTGCTTCAGCGGAACGCCCAGCAACGTAGCAAGCAAATTGGTCTCGTCACCCATGACCCCGATATAAAGGCTCATGCAAGAGATCTAGGCATTCCAGTCTTTGATTCATTGGATGATATCACTGAGCAGAAGTGGCATAGGCGTTTACGAACACGCCCTCCGATCAAAGGACGTGAGGGACCTCCACTACCAGATTTGCTCTCTCCTCCACAGGGAGCTGCTCGTTCCCCCGGATTGCATCCCCTGAACAAAATCATGCGATTTGTGCTTGCAGGGATAGCAATCCTAGGGCTATTCCTTCTTGCTGCTGCCGTAGTGCCGAAAGCCGAGATCAGCCTCACACCTCAGACTACGACGCAAGAACAAGAACTTACCCTCATTCTTGATCCAGAGGTTGAACAGCCTCAGCCGGATGGACACATCCCTGCCCGTTGGGAGCGCATCGTTGTAGAAGGGAGTTTAAGGATACCCACTACTGGTTCTGCGTCCGTTCCAGCTTCTACTTCAAACGGATTTGTCACCTTAAACAACCTAACCTCAGATTCAGTATCAGTGCCCCAAGGTACGGGTCTACGTGCCAGCGAACATGGTGATGTGAGATTTGTGACAATCGAAGATGTCAGTTTACCGGCAGAGATGAATGTTGAGGTCACAGCTGCGATCCAAGCCGTCTCACCTGGTCTAGCTGGAAACTTACCGATTGGTGCTATCAACGCTGTCGAAGGTTCTCTTGGCTTACTAGTATCCGTGACGAATCCAGAAGCCACCACAGGCGGGACGGATGAATCCAGACCAGCCGTCTCATCTGACGATCAGGACAAGCTGATGCGTGAGCTCTCGGATCAATTGTTCGCCGAGGCCTCTTCACAGATCCAAAAGACCCTAGACTCTGATACAAGGCTTGTGGAGGGAAGCCTTCGCCAGGTACAAATCCTGGAGCAAAGTTACGATCGTCAGTTGGGAGAACCAGCAGATAGCATCTCACTGGCTCTCGTGTTAGAGATCGAGGGGTTGATGTATCGTCGGTATGATATCGATCCGGCAATAAAAATAACGTTAGCAACTAGCATCTCTGATGAGACGATGCCCATTCCCGAGACGTTGAGCTATCAGGTCTTATCCGAACCAGCCATCGTAAGTAAAGAAACGGCGTCCATGAAAATCCGTGCCAGCCAAGAAACCTACCAAACAATAGATTTTACGCACATTCGAGAATTAGTACGTGGTCGTACGCCCGAAGAAACCACCGCTCTCCTTGAAAAAATGTTGGACCTCATGGAACGCCCCCAGATCACCATTTCTCCTGCTTGGTTTCCCCGGTTGCCCTGGTTAGAGCTACGAATTTACCTGGCATATGCTTGGGAGACCGAGTAATGACACGTATTCTCGCCGTAGATCCCGGGGAGGTTCGCATCGGTCTGGCCATCAGCGACCCAACCGGAACGATTGCGCGTCCACTGTCGGTCCTTAGACACACTGCTCGCCGAAAAGATGCATTGAGTATTCTGGACACTGCGGTCGAGCATGATGTAGCGAAAATCCTTGTTGGAATTGCATTGGATATGGAGGGAGAGATCGGACCTCAAGCTCGAAGGGCACTACGTCTGGTAGAGGCCTTACGTATCGAGGGCGACCTCCCGGTTTTTACTTGGGACGAAAGTGGTTCCACCCAATCCGCCCAGCTAGGCAAAGGGCGTGATCCGATGTTGGACGCTCGCGCCGCTGCTGTATTCCTTCAGGAGTACCTAGATGCGCAGAAGGACTAGCCTTCTGCGGTTCCTCTTGATCGCTGCAGCGTTTTCAGCTCTTGGGTGTTGCGCGGTGTGGGTCGCCGGGATGACACTTTTAGGTATCCCTCAAGCGATCACACATATTGGACCTGCAAGCTCAGATCTGAACCCTTTAGAACAAACGGCTCTATCTCTCTACCTGCTGATCAACGAGAGGAGACTTGATTTCCCAGCGGGCAATCCCTCGGTGAGTTATGAGTTGGAGATACTTCAAGGCGAACCTGCTTCCGCTGCCGTCGAACGACTCCAAACCGCTGGTGTCATCTCCGATGGTACCTTACTCCGTTATTACCTCCGCTACCGTGGCTTAGATGTAAGGGTCAAAGCTGGTCTCTACCGGCTTCATGGCGGTATGACCGTTCGCGAATTAGCTGAAGCACTTCAAACAGCCGATCTCTCGCGGAACTATTTAACCATCATAGAAGGTTGGCGAGTGGAAGAGATCACGAATGCTTTGCCTAAAGATTACATAACTTTTATCCCCGATGAATTCTTGGCCACCGTCTATACGCGGCCAACTGGTTACACGTTCAGCGCCGAGCTACCTGATCCGCCCTCGTTGGAAGGTTACCTCTTCCCTGACACCTATCACCTCAGCCAGGGTATGTCCGCCATTTACCTTATCAAAGCCATCCTTGATAACTTCGAGAGCAAGGTAGATGCAGAGCTACGAGAGGGATTTCTTCGGCAGCGCCTAAGTCTTCACGAAGCTGTGACATTGGCCTCGATCATCGAGCGCGAAGCAGTCATAGCCGATGAAGGACCCATCATCGCTTCCGTTTACCTCAACCGGCTAGCGCTTGGGATGAAGCTAGAAGCCGATCCTACTGTTCAGTACGCGATCGGTTCAGCGGAAGATGGATGGTGGAAAACCTCCCTCACCCTTGAAGACCTTAATGTCCAATCGCCATACAATACTTACGTATATAGTGGATTGCCCCCCGGACCCATAGCCAACCCGGGTATCTCAGCGCTTCGGGCAGTAGCCTTCCCGGCAGAGACAACCTATCTCTACTTCCGGGCAATGTGCGATGGTTCTGGTCGACATGTTTTTGCAGTCACTTATGAAGAGCACCTAGAGAACACCTGCCCATGAAACAAGACAATGTTTCTCGTACGGAGGAGGATGCATTATGCCCCCATCAGAGATCGCTCCCTATGGTTCCTGGCGTTCGCCGATCACTCCTGACTTTATCACCTCCCTTCGTGGAATACCGACAGAGATCCAATTATCTGGGGATGACATCTACTGGCTCGAGATGAGACCTCAAGAGGCGGGACGTTATGTCATTATGCGGCGTGCTGCTGATGGTTCAATCAACGACATGACCCCGGCTGATTTCAACGTTCGTACGCGCGTCCATGAGTATGGCGGCGGTTCTTTCACTGTCCATGGTGATGTTATTTACTTTTCGAACTTTAGCGATCAACGACTTTACCGTCTAGAACCTGATCGTCCTCCGCAGCCGATTACACCCGAGCCTGATGTCCCGGTTGGTTTGCGTTATGCTGAATGCCAGGTGACAGGAGAGGGCTCCCTCATCATCTGCGTCCACGAAAGACATGGGAAGAGCGGTGATGTGACAAACGAGTTGGTCGTCCTCCCAACTGACGGTTCTCAACCACCATGGGTGATCGCGGATGGCCATGATTTCTTTTCCAGTCCGCGCATCAGCCCGGATGGGGACCAGCTGGCGTGGTTGACGTGGGATCATCCTCAGATGCCCTGGGATGGATCGGAATTATGGGCAGCGACACTCCTGTCAGATGGTACGCTCAGCGATATTCGAAAGGTGGCAGGTGGATCTGAGGAATCGATCTTCCAACCTGAGTGGAGCTCAGACGGTCACCTTCACTTCATCTCCGATCGGACGGGGTGGTGGAACCTCTACAAAGAGAGCGATGGTGAGGTGATCGCTCTGGCTCCCATCGAAGCCGATCTCGGTGTGCCTCAATGGCAGTTCGGTTTTTCACGCTATGCTTTCCTGGCAGATGGCAGAGTCGCTTGTGTTTATAACCTCGATGGGATCCACCATCTGGGATCGATCGCTTCCGATGAGGGAAAGATCAGACCACTAGAGACCCCACTTACGTCAATTACTTTCCTTCGGAGTAATGAGGACGATGTTCTATATTTTGTTGGTGGAAATTTCCAGCAATTCCCTGCATTATTGCGGATGGAGGTAAACACGCGAGAGATTGAAACGGTCTATCGACCTCCGGGAGAGATGATAGATCCCGGTTACCTCTCCATTCCTGAATCGATAGAGTTTCCTACCGAAGATGGTCTTTCCGCATACGCCCTGTTTTATCCGCCAACGAACCGAGATTATATCGGTCCGCCCGATGAGCTTCCGCCACTGCTCGTCTTCAGCCATGGAGGGCCCACCTCCGTGGCACCAACCTTTCTCCAGTCTGCTATTCAATATTGGACCAGCCGTGGGATCGCCCTTGTTGATGTAAATTATGGTGGCAGCACAGGATACGGTCGATCGTATAGAAATAGATTGAAGGGGAAATGGGGCGTCGTTGACACTGCGGACTGTGTCGCCGCAGCTAGATATCTCGTTGAGCAAGGCAGGGTTGATGGCGAGAAGCTTGCGATCCGAGGTGGCAGTGCAGGCGGGTACACAACCCTTGCCGCGCTAACATTCTACGATCTCTTCACTGCGGGAGCGAGCTATTACGGAGTGGCTGACGTTGAAGCGCTTGCGATTGATACGCACAAATTCGAATCTCGCTACCTCGACAGCCTCATCGGACCTTACCCAGAGGCGAAGGATCTTTATTACTCACGATCGCCAATCCACTTTACAGAACAACTTTCATGTCCGGTGATCATCTTCCAGGGTCTTGAAGATCTCGTCGTCCCTCCTGGCCAAGCCGATCTCATGGTGGATGCTTTAAGGGCGAAAGGTTTGCCGTACGCTTACCTTGCCTTCGAAGGCGAGCAACATGGCTTCAGACGAGCCGAAACCATCCAACGCTGTTTGAAGGCCGAACTATACTTTTATTCTCGCATCTTTGGATTCGACCTGGCGGATCCTGTTGAACCGCTAGATATTGAGAACTTATAGGAAATACGAAACCAGGAATTTTTCTTAAAACAACAAAGTCGAAGGTTTGCCGACCCGAGCCTAGCCGTAGGGGCAATTCATGCCGTCTCGTACCGGCGTGCCGCCGGCTGGAAGGGCCGAGTGTTCTTCTCGGCGTCTCGCGGCACGAACGGTGAATTGCCCCTACACCTTTAGCAAATAGGTTGAGGATGACTTTCGTTTTGTTATTCATCGTGTTCATCGTGATATAGTACGAGACGCTAAGATATATTAAGATGTGGAATATACTTTGAGGAATACGAACGTGCGGAGAGAACGCGATGAATAACCATCTGAACGAGCAGGTTGAGAAGATCATTGATGAGGGCACAGGGAGACGTCGTAGTGTCATCGTACGAATGGTATCACCTGAGGAAGAATTAAAAGCACTCTCAAGCACCACCTCGAATGCCATCCAAAAGAGGAATCTCGCAACCACGGCACGCGATGTCCTGCCTTTGCCGTTGGATAAAATCCGCCTTCCTGAATCAGGTGAACGATCGGCGTATGAAAAAAGGGTATTACGGGCCGAGGAGCACAGCGTCACCGCTCAGGTTGCCGTAATGGAGGGGAAAAGGGTCAGCAGCTATTCGTTGAAGCGATCAGGTCTTAAAGTTCTCAAGCCCCTTATAGACTCCGATCTCGTTCAAAAGTCAAAAACCGAGGTTAAAGTTGATAAACCAGAACCAGATCCCCTTTGGATCTCCAATTCCTTAGCATTAGATATAGCAAAGGATGATCTGGCGAAACTCCCCTCTGAGATCCCACAGATCGAAGCGATATACCCTAACCGACGCTTCAGCCTTCCACCGGTTGTCGTACCCAAGGTCCTTCCGAAATATATCGAAGAATATAAGTCCAGTGCTTGGGGGGTTCTGAGAATTGGCGCGCTCGCTAGTTGGGGAGCCTACGGTGCGAAAGGCAACGGCGTGAAGGTGGGATTGCTTGACACCGGTGTCGATGCCTCCCATCCCGATTTAACAGGGAAAATTGTCGATTGGGCCGAATTCAATTCTGATGGACGCAGGGTCGTTGATTCGCAGCCTCACGACTCCGATGAGCATGGTACACATTGCGCGGGGATCATTGCAGGAGGCAATGCCAGCGGTCAGTGGATCGGTGTCGCGCCAGAGGCCACGATATCCGCCGCTCTCGTTATTGACGGCAAGCGTGGTGGAACAGACGCTCAAGTTCTCGCTGGCATTCAATGGGCCGCCGAGCAAGGTGTGGATGTGATTAACATGTCCCTCGGAGGAGTCTGGTTTGATCCCGAGGTACGGGACGACTACATGAACTCCTTCATCTCTTGTCTGCGACTCGGGATTCCGGTCGTCGTAGCGATCGGAAACTCTGGACACCAGACGACAGGCACGCCTGGAAACGATTTCTTCGCATTCTCGGTAGGAGCCACCGATTATGAAGATCGGATCGCAGGATTCAGTGGTGGACGGACACACATCATTCGAGATTCAAACTTCCTGCCAAAAGACGCCTTGCCATTGGTTTATTCAAAGCCGGATGTCTCCGCACCAGGTGTGGCGATCAAATCTTGTACACCCAGGGACCAATGGAAGCCGTTCAACGGAACCTCCATGGCAGCACCTCATGTGAGTGGCGCCATCGCCCTGCTCTTGAGCGCGACATCCATCAGTAAAGATGTCGAGCGAAACCAGCGCGCCTTTTTGCTCCAAGATCTAATGATCAGTTCGGTTAAAGAGATGGGGGAATCGGGGCAAGATCACCGCTATGGTTTCGGGCGCATCGACATCTTGCGAGCCATTGACTTCGCGCGGGATCTCGGATATTGATCGAGAATGGTGTCAATGGAAATCACCGAATCGATAACATCGTATGCGTTGTGGTAAGGTTAAAATAAAGATGACGTGTATTCTGCTAAGGATAACTATCTTTGGCGTAGACGAGTGAATGAGATGATTGGGCCTGAATTTCCGGTTGAAAAAATCCCGGATGAGGAGCTAAGGCAGCTTGCCTATGAATACTCGGAAGAAAAGGTAAGCGTGATCATCGTTCTCGATTACCCAGAGCCAAAGGTTGATGTGGGCAAGATCAAGAAAGGGGACCGAGTCAGCTACGTCCCGACGAGCGTTGAGCCTGAAACAGATGAAGAACGTGAGGAGATCGAGCGTCGGGAAATAGAGATGAGAGAATTTCTAGAAAACATACTTGATTCGCCACCGAATTATCTCCCGATGGCTCGTGCTTTCGTCGCGACTGTCACGGGCGAGCAATTACGCATCATCGCTGACCTACCAATGACGAAAAGCATCGAGTTCAATCGAGAGTTGAGGTAAGAGGTCTTTAATTCGTAAACAGGTTAGCCAGCAGCTTCCCACGAGCTTTAAGCTCGCGGGGAGCTTTCGAAGATGTAGGTGCGTACGGTATCACAACCAAAGAGACAGTCATCCTGAGCCTGTCGAAGGATGACTGTAATAGAAAAACAACCCAGGATAAGTGTGGGCGGGCATGATCCCCATACCTGGGGTATGTATTTTCAGTGTAGGGGCGTACGGCCGTGCGCCCCTATGATTATTATCGTAAATGAGTGTTCTCAGGAACGTGGAATCCAATGTAGCCGCACCCTTTAGGGTGCGTAAACCAGCGCAGGCTGAAGCCTGCGGCTACAGAAAAACACCCCAGGATAAGTGTGGGCGGGCATGATCCCCATACCTGGGGTATGTATTTTCAGTGTAGGGGCGTACGGCCGTGCGCCCCTATGATTATTATCGTAAATGAGTGTTCTCAGGAACGTGGAATCC
>DUEW01000095.1 GCA_011174845.1 Anaerolineae bacterium
ATGTGTGGTTAAAAAGACCGTTGTTCCCTGCTCTCCCAGCTCCCGTATCGTACTCCGTATTCCCCGCGCTGAGGTTGGATCGAGCCCCCGTGTTGGTTCATCGAGAAACAATACCTTGGGTTGATTGAGCAGCGCCCGCGCGACCAACAAACGCTGTTTCATGCCATTTGAGTAGATCTTGATCTTATCCTTTGCCCGATCTGCCAGATTTACCATTTCCAGCAGTTCATCTACCCGCTTTTGCCCCACACCGTGGAGTTCGGCGAAAAAGCTCAAATTATCACGCCCACTCATCCTTTCATACAAATTCTGGTGCTCAAAAACCACACCGATCATCGGTTTGATCGCCGCCCTTTCTGTCACCACGTCATGATTATCAATGGAAGCTCGACCGCTCGTTGGTCTGAGTTGGCCAGTGAGCATACGGATGGTGGTTGTTTTCCCGGCTCCGTTATGGCCGAGAAAACCAAACACCTCTCCCTGATTGACATGGAAGGAGATGTGGTCAACCGCGGTTATGCTATTGAAGACACGTGTCAAAGTGTTTGCCTCGATCATGCAACCTCCATGAAGAATTCACCTTCGAGGAACAAATATGGCTTCCGAGTATCTTTCGTTGCCCAACCAAAATCCTTCGTCCAATGAAACCGACGTCCAAGCAAAAATACCTTTGTTTGAGATCTAGCAGGGACACAATTGAATAGCGCCCCTACACAAAAAAATCGATGGATGAGCCTTGGTTCCACCTGCATCGGACTTCTCCGCATGCAGATCCAGCTTATCCACCTCCACCCTAAAGGATAGTATTTAACGCGAAAGTTTAGGCAAAAGATCAGGCCAATCGTACCCGATGATGATCGCAACGTCGATCTCAGAATCGGGAACGGATTGGAAGAGGATCTGACTCTGTGACAGATCCATCAACTCCATCAAGTAATGGGTTGTGTATGGATTGCCGGTGTAATCCATTACGTGTGTCGTGGCGTAATTCCAGCTATCAGCATTTCCTGTCTCAACCACGTTAAAACCAAGTTTGATGAAAATATCCGCCATCCGTCCAGCCAATCCCTCCTCTCCGGTTCCATTGAGGACGGCCACGCGAGCGGTCTCCTGCTCAGCGGCGTTTGCCGCATCTTCAACCGAGATCGAGGGGCCAATCGCCCCCATCGCGGTAAAGATCTCGTCACGCAGCATGCGGATTTGGTTCGGCACAGGCTTCAAAACCTGTGCCTCCTCACCTCCATACATGATCGTTTCCAATGTGACCATATCTGGTGGACTAATGACTGCACTACGAATATCATCTGGCGAGATTTGTAGCGCCAACATGCCAAGCGCGATCATCTGTTCTAACGTAAGGTTGGTGCGGATGCCGGTGGCCAACTCCTGGTAAAGCGCTGGCGCCTTTGTGACGATCGTAGGTATCATGCCGGGCAACTGATCGCGGATGGCCAGCGCCAATTGCTGTTGCCGTCGAGCGCGATCGAAATCTCCCCCTTCCGTGTGTCGGGCACGAGCATAGGCTAAAGCCACATCTCCCGAGAGCATCCGAACACCGGGTCTCAACACCACCGTATTATTTGGTCCGATCGGATCAACTTTGATCTCCTCCGGAATAAAGATCTCCACCCCGCCGATCTCATCGATCATCCGTACAAAGGCGCCGAAGTCAAGTTGTACATAGAACTGGATAGGCACTCCCAGGAGCTTCTCAACTGTCTTCACAGCCAGCCCCGGTCCACCGCCCGGCAAACGGTTTTGCTCTCCCAGAGCATATGCGGTGTTGATGCGGCCATGACCATACGCAGGGATCTCAACCCAAAGATCGCGCGGGATTGAAAGCATACCCGCTGTCTCGCTGATGGGATCTAATGTCACCAACATCATCGAGTCCGTCCGGGGTGCACCCTCACCACTTTCCCAATCGCGGTAATCCAATCCCATGAGGAGAATGGTCACGCGACTGGTGCCACTCCATGGTTCAGGCAGCTCATCCAACAATACAACGGTCGGGGTGGTATCGGGACCCGATGTACCGCTCATGACCTTCCCCCCGGAGATGTCGAACGAAGGCAGCCCTGTTCCACTCCATGCTGCCGCCAAACCTCGCACCATGACAAATACCAGGTAAATAGAAAAAACCGCAGCGAGGACAAAGGCTCCCGCCAAGAACTTTATTAGCCATGGAGGGAACACGCGGCCTTTCTTTACGGCATGCCTGAGTTTTGGATCCATCTTCTGATACTCATCCAAGATATCTGCGTTACAAACTCGGCGGATTATATCATGCGAGCGCCTAGCCTCGCGCTAGGCGTTCCCACATGGAAATTTGTTTCTCTAAATCCGCCTCCAGCTCCGAATAACGGTCCCCCAATAGGCGTAGTTTTTCAAAATCATCACCCGCATTTTCGAGCTGGCGTGTTACCTGCGCCAATGCTCTCTCCAGCGCCTCAATGCGATCTTCTACCACAGCCATACGCCCTCTGGATCCTGAGCCTCTTGGTGGACGATCTTTTCTAGCTGGCATCTTGGATGGAACTTTAAGGGCCTCGGTCTTCTTTCGGCGAGATTCTAAATATATCTCATAACCGCCTGTGAAGACTTCCAGCGTGCGGGCTGCTCGTGTGATGACCCACACTTGGGTCGCCAAGGCATTGATCAGGTATCGATCGTGAGATACAAGTAAGATTGTACCTGGGAAGCTGTTGAGTGCTTCCTCCAGAATTTCCTGAGAGGGGATATCGAGATGGTTCGTTGGCTCATCTAACAGCAGGAGGTTGGCACCCTCCAGAGCCAACTTAGCTAGAGCTACACGGCCCCGTTCGCCACCCGAGAGCACTTCGATCGGCTTATCAACGGTATCCCCGACGAAAAGAAATCGCGCTAACCAATCACGCGCTTGTGATATCTTAAACCCGGGCGCAACGCTCAAGATCTCATCCAACACAGTCCGCTCTGGGTTCAGGCCCTCATGTGCTTGTGCGAAGTAACCGATCTGTAAGCTAGCACCCAGCTTCACCTCACCAGCCCACGGATGAACATCCCCCAGCAAGGTCTTCAAAAAGGTGGTCTTTCCCGCGCCGTTAGGCCCGATCAGGGCAACACACTCCCCCCTCGTGAGAAGCAAATCGGGAACCTCGAACAGAGGCTCATTCGAGTCGCAATATCCGATCATCAATTCATGTGTCTCAAGCACGCGATCGCCGGATCGATCCACCTTACCGAAATCGATGCGTACGGCGCGCTCCTTCTCTAGACGGGCTACGGCCTGCTCGCGTAATAATCGCTCTAATCGCGTCCGTCGCCCCTGCGCCTGACGGGTATTCTGACCAGCGATATTCCGGCGAATAAATTCCTGTTCACGTTGGATGTGCTCCTGTTGTGCTCGATATTGAGCCACATGATACTCCTGTCGCTCGGCACGTTGTTGCACATACGCCGAATAATTACCTCGATAAATCTCAACACCCTTTGGGTATAATTCCCACACGGTGTCAACTAGTCGATCCAGCAAGTAACGATCATGAGAGACCACCACTTCCGAGCCCGGCCAATCCCGCAGCCATGCTTCTAACCACTCAATAGCCGCGATATCCAAATGGTTCGTCGGTTCGTCCAGGATCAGCAGATCGGTGTCTTCCAAAAGCAGCCTGCCAAGTAAAGCTCGCGTCCTCTCGCCACCTGAAAACTGTTTCAAGGGACGATTGTATTCTTCGGGTGCGAATCCTAAGCCGTTCAGAACCTGCCGGATTCGAGAAGGATAGGTGTATCCCCCTGCATGTTCGAAGGCCTGCTGAAGTGTTCCGTAGCGCGCGATCGCTTTCTCCGCCTCTTGCGGATCAGCCATCACCTCTTCCAAACGAGCCAGTTCAGCTTCTTGAGCGCGAAGGTCGCCGAATGCCTCCAGACAGGAATCCCACAATGTATGCTTCAACTCATCCTTGTGCGAACGAGAATAGCTTACTTCTTGTGGCAAATAACCGATACGCAACCAACGCGCTCTCTGGATTTTCCCCCCGTCCGGTTTCTCTAATCCCGCAAGCAACCGCAAGAGGGTCGTCTTGCCAACCCCGTTAGGCCCCACCAGTGCGATTCGCGCCTGGTGGGGGATGGCAACCGATACGCCCTCAAACACATCCTGGGCACCGTAGGATTTTGCTAAATCCGCAGCAGTAATGAGCGACATTGCGTCCCCTGGCGGATTATACCTCAGGGCTCACCCCTGTCCCTGATGGGTGATTCCCAATTCCGTTGGCGTGCCTCAGCAATGGGATGAGAGAGGGGTGTTTGCAGGGAGGCGTACTTGCGCCACAAACCACCCGTTCTTCTTCGCGTTCACTTAAACGCTAACCTCTGTGGACACCCGTCCTCTAGGAGGGAGTTTCCAACCCAATGAGCGCTGGGCTATAATTCCAACCATACCATAGAGGACGCTAGAGAATGTCCGATTTGCCATCGCCGGATTACCGAAGCCTAATCATTGCTGCCATCATCCTGGCCGCCATCGGCTGGTTGGGCTTGTACTTGTTGTTAACGAGCACACTCCCCACAGTCGGGCCTCGTTGGCTTTTTTTCTTCTTGTGGACCTTGGCAGTCACCGGCACAGCTCTTCCATTCGTTTGGCTACTTCACCGTCGCTTTGGCGCAAGCCGACCCGCTCCACCCTCGACTCTGCTGCGTCAGGGGCTATGGGTCGGTTTGTACACCACCATCTGCATCTGGCTCCAAATCAACCGCAGTCTTAGCCTTGCCTTAGCGCTCCTCCTCGCAGTGGGTCTGGCAGCCATTGAGTGGTTCCTGAGGGTTCTCGAACGTAGCACATGGAGGCCTGGTCGGTGAGCTTGCGCGATCTACCTTCGGTTGAACGTTTATTGCAGAGCGAAGCAGTTGCTGAGTTGTTGGCTGCCTATGGTCGTCCCCTAACCTTGGAGGCTATCCGTGGTCAGCTGGAGGCAGCCCGTGATGCCATCCGTGAAGGTGAATCTCCACCCAAAGAAGACGTCCTCATTGAAGCAGCACGTGAGACTCTTGAGGCGTGGCTGGCGTCCACCCTGCAGCCGGTGATCAACGCCACGGGCGTCATCATTCACACCAACCTCGGTCGTGCTCCTCTCAGCAAAGCTGCACGCCATGCGATGATCGAGGTCGCTACAAGTTACAGCACGCTTGAGTACAACCTCGAACGCGGCGTTCGCGGTAAACGTGAAGATCATATCGATGATCTGCTCACTCGACTCACCGGTAGCGAAGCCGCTTTCGTAGTTAATAACAACGCCGCTGCAGTATTGCTGGCCCTCACCTCCCTGGCGCGTCGGAAAGAGGTGATCGTCTCGCGCTCACAGTTGATTGAGATCGGTGGCGGTTTTCGCATTCCCGAAATCATGAAGCAATCCGGCGCAAAATTGGTCGAGGTCGGCACCACCAATCGGACACATTTGCACGATTACGAAGCCGCCATCCATGAGCGCACCGGGTTGATCTTGCGAGCCCACCATTCCAACTTCAAGATCATTGGCTTCACCACCGAGCCCACCCTGGCTGAATTGGTTGACCTCGGCAAGCGCTTCGACATTCCTGTCCTCGATGATCTTGGTTCAGGCGCGTTACTAGATACAGCCCAATTCGGTCTCGGTCATGAACCCATGGTGCAGGAATCTCTTCAAGCAGGCGCATCGCTGGTCGCATTCTCGGGTGATAAGCTCCTGGGAGGACCTCAAGCAGGAATCCTGATCGGCAAGAAGTCTATCGTCGATAAATTACGACGGCACCCACTGGCCCGAGCCGTAAGACCTGACAAACTTTGCCTTGCAGCTCTTGCGGCCACACTTACGCACTATCTCAAGGACGAGGCGGTCCAGCAGATTCCCATCTGGCAGATGATTGCAGCTCCGCTTGAACAGTTGCGGTCACGCTCAGAAACGTGGGTGGAGCGGCTTGGTCAGGGTGAAGTCATCTCGGGTCATTCAACCGTGGGAGGCGGAAGCCTTCCGGAGGAGACCCTTCCCACAAGTTTGTTGGCGCTCAGTGTCAGGTACCCCAATGCCTTCACTTCTCATCTGCGCAGGGCTGACCCTCCGGTCATCGCCCGCATTGAGGATGATCGGGTGATGCTGGATCCGCGCACGGTGTTGATGGAGCAGGAGGAAGATTTATTGAGGGCGCTTGGCACTATCTTGAGCAAAACTAGGTGATCGGCGCCAAGGCACCTTGGCACTACGGCGCCTTGGCGCCCAAGTACCAAAGCGTCAAGGTGGCCACTAAGTTGAAAATCACTCAATATACGGCATTATCATGAGGAGAATCTCACATGAAAACTGACATCGACCAACTGATGGAGGAGGCCAATCTCGACGCCTTGCTGGTGACAGGTCCTGCAGGTAACAACCCTTACATGACCTACTTCACCGGTTTGGTTCATGTAACCCATGCCTATCTGCTTAAAAAACGAGGAGACGAACCCGTCCTCTTCCACAGCTCCATGGAGCGCGACGAGGCAGCCGCGACTGGTTTGGGAACGAAGGATTTGTCTGACTACGACATGATCAAGATCTTGAAAGAAGCAGGAGGTGATCAAATTCGAGCGAGGGCGATGCTCCTGCAGCGAATCTTCAAAGAATTCGGAGTACGCGGTCGCGTTGGAGTTTACGGTAAAGTCGAGGTAGGATCCCTCTATGCAACTCTCAACCACCTCGATGACGCCATAGCTGAGATCGAGATCGTCGGCGAAGCACCCGATCGATCTGTGCTCACTCGCGCACGCACCACAAAAGATGATGACGAGGTGGGACATATCCAGGAGGTAGGCAAGATCGCCACCGCCGTGGTCGCGGATGTAGCTGGTTTTCTAACCTCTCACCAAGTCAAGGATGGCGTGCTCGTTAATCGCGAAGGAGGGGCACTCACGGTAGGTGAAGTCAAGCGACGGATCAACCTCTGGCTGGCGATGCGTGGTGCCGATAACCCAGAGGGTTCCATCTTCGCCATCGGCCATGATGCCGGTGTACCTCACAGCGCTGGCAAAGACGACGATCTGATCCCGGTCGGTAAACCGATCGTGTTCGATATCTACCCCTGTGAAGCCGGTGGCGGGTATTTTCATGACTTCACCCGGACTTGGTGTTTGGGATACGCCCCCGATGAAGTACAGGAAGTTTACGAAGACGTGCTCGATGTTTATGAAACCGTTTACAGCGCGATGAAGCCCGACACGCCGTGCCGCGATTATCAAGTCATGGCCTGCAAGTTGTTCGAGAAGAAGGGTCATCACACTGTATTGAACACCCCTCAGACAAAGGAGGGGTATGTCCACAGCCTGGCCCATGGGGTGGGTTTAGCCATACACGAGGGACCGACCTTCAGCCACGTGGAAAGCAACGAAGATCGACTCTTACCGGGTTCGGTCATCACTCATGAACCGGGTCTCTATTATCCAGAGCGCGAGATAGGCGTACGTATCGAAGATACCGTCTGGGTTCGCCCCGATGGAAACTTGGAGGTCTTAGCAGAATACCCGAAGGATTTGGTCTTGAAGATGAAGGACGTGTAAAAGGGCACCAAGGCGCTTGGATTTTTATTAAGTGCCTTAGTGCTACGGTGCCTTATTTTTCCTGGGTACCCATATGCCAAAGTACGCATGTGCCTGTAAAATCATAGTGACCAAAGGAAGTTGAGCATCTCAAGATGAGTGAAGATACACGCATTCTGGGCATTGAAACCTCATGTGATGAGACGGCCGCGGCGGTGGTGGAAAACGGAGGGCACATCATCTCAAGCATCGTGGCCTCACAGGCAGCCATGCACGCGCAATATGGCGGCGTCTTCCCTGAGATGGCCTCACGAGCCCACATCGAGACCATTTACCAAGTGATCTCAAACACATTATCCCAAGCTCATGTTGGCCTGGAGGCAATCGATGCCATCGCCGTCACTCGAGGGCCGGGTTTGGCTGGCTCTCTAGTTGTGGGCATGAACATGGCCAAGGGATTGGCTCTAGGTTCGGGTCTGCCGCTCTTGGGTATCAACCACCTCGAAGCCCACCTATATTCAATCTGGTTGGTGGAGGATGAGCCGGAACCAAGTTTTCCGCTCTTGGGGTTGATCGTCTCGGGCGGACACACTGAACTGGTCTTGATGCGTGATCATCTAACCTACCAGCGTCTCGGCGGGACGCTCGACGATGCCGCGGGTGAAGCGTTCGATAAAGTCGCACGCTTGCTTGGACTTGCGTACCCAGGCGGCCCGGCCATTCAGCAAGCAGCGGAGAACGGCGATCCAGAGTCCTTCAAGTTTCCGCGCGCCTGGCTGGAAGGTACCTGGAACTTCTCCTTCAGTGGTCTGAAGACCGCGGTCTTGCGTGAAGTACGCGAACGGCAACCTGAACTCGAGGCCGGAGTCGAAGCGCCACGCCCAGGTCTTCCGATCGCCAATCTAGCAGCGGCGTTCCAAACGGCGGTGGTCG
>DUEW01000096.1 GCA_011174845.1 Anaerolineae bacterium
GAGGCAATTTTCGGTTTATTGAATTGGTTAGATATTCACGGAGGGGACTGGCGTCAACCTCAATATGTCCTCAAGATAGTCAGGGATTCAGAGATAGATCTGGATGAGTTATTCTGACTTTCATCAGTTAGGACAATCTTGGGCGTATAATGAATATAGCGCTGGCTAAAAACCCCATGAAAGGTGTGGAGAAATACTGAGGTGCCAGCCCTCGAGCCCCCTTGTGCCCCCTCGGGGGCTCGTTTTGTTGAGGTAGGAAAGGGGATTTCTTAAGTCTGATGATTTAAGAAAATCAACGGTTATCTTTGGCATTTTTCTCAATAAACTATTGGATAAGCGCTGGCAAACATTACTTCTCTCTCCTCAGACTATCATCGTCATTGCTTGGGGATGTACCAGCGCATGAACCCCCTTACTCCTAATGTTCACAGGGGGTTCAATTTTCGCATATAGCCAGATTGTGGGATTGGAAAGAAGCAGGACTTACGCTAAGATTTCACCGTGCGTTGGTGGATTTATAAACTCTTAGTTCAGTGATGAGCCCACACACGTAATAGGCCAATAGCCACCAACGCAAGAGCCCCCAGTGCAGTCTAGCAGCTGGGGGCTCATTTTGTATGATTGGAGATGTAAAAAAACTCCAGACCAGCAGATGGGGGCATAACTGAGATTTTCAGCGCATTTGGCTCATAATAGCACAAACCGCCCTGGGCTACTCTCACCGCAAGAGGCTCGATTAGAGACGGCTTGCATATTCATTCTCGTATACTCAACGGGGAATGTGACCCATACCATTCCTGTGATTCAAATACGTAAGCTCCGAATTCACGTTTATCGTTATTGGCCTCACTAAAATTGGATAACTCCCATTATGTCCGGATAGCATTTCTCTAGCACACGAAGATTATTGAACGAAATGGACGACAGCTCCGCACGAAGAAGTCGGTGCCATGTTTCGAGTTTGATCTCGCGGGGTCTTGGCTTTCCGTGTAAAAAATCTGCAATTTTCCGGCAAGTTTTTCTATCTAAAAGCAAATCAGCCACAGGTAATTCACCTTTTTACACAAAATGCACGTAGCAATACAGCAGTCTTCAATCGACAACAACCTTAGAAAATCGAGCTACCCAGTCTTTTTAACCTTAAGATAAGGGGAAATAGCTTCTTTCAAATCATTCGAACCAAATGGTTTTACAAGAAAGCCGTTTGCCCCTGCCTCTAAGGCAAGATTGCGATATGTCGGAGATACTTTTGCGCTCACAACTACGATAATTGGAATATGTGAATGCGCTGGATCAGATCGAATCCACTTAACAAGCGAAAGACCGTCCATTACGGGCATCACCACATCTAATAGGATTAGGTTTATTTCATTATTGTTCAACAGGGATTGTGCCTCTAAAGCAGTATGAGCTATGAGGACATTCAAGTTGTATGCCCACATGATGACATCAGCTATGATTTCACAATAAGGGTCTCCGTCGTCGACTAATAGAAAAGTGAATTCTTGCATATTGATCTTTCCTAGTAGTATTCTATGGTGAAGTACATGATTTGAACCTTACATCCAACCAACAATGAAAAAGTCCCCAGACCAGAGGGGGAATGGCTGAGACTTTAGGGTTTCAGATGCCTAATTTAAATACGACAGGTATGGCACCATCCCCAACTTCCTTGGCCTGGAGCAGGATGGTATCCACGCCTATCTGCCCGCCTATGACCGCAAACAAAGTCGTGGTTTCTACCCAGCTGAGCGTTTTCAATACAATGCGGAGCGAGACCTCTACCTCTGCTTCCAAGGCTCGAAGCTCCACTTATACACACAACGCAAGCGCGAACAGCAATTCATCTATCGGGTTGACGCGCAGGTCTGCTGCACTCCCTTCGATATACAGGATATAAAAAACCTGAAACACATAATCTGGCCATTATGCTGGAAAACCACAAAGCATCATGACACTTACATGGATGGAGAGGTTGGGAGAAACTGTAATGTCAAGTTTAAAGAGCCCCAAATTCGAGGGGGTCAGGCTGGGTAATCGGTAAGAGCAACTAGAAGCCATACCCTGGGTGGAATTGATGAGCGAAGTACACAGCTTATAGGTTTATTTTCAACTCAAGCATAGACAAGTCTATTCTCAGGGATGAACATCACCATCGTTGCAGCCATCTTCACCTCTCTCTTCGGTCGCTGGCTCGGAGCACGGCGTGGCGCGATCGCCGCCGGTTTGGCGATCGCCCTCTATACCGTCCTCGTCGTCGCTGACGCTGCCGTGGTACGAGCCGCCATCATGGGAGGGTTGTCACTTCTCGCCCTTCGACTGGGGCGGCAAACCCACGGCATGGCCTCCCTATCGGGCGCTGCCATCGCCATGACCGCCATCAACCCGCTCGTCTTATGGGACGTCGGTTTCCAGCTTTCCTTCGCTGCTACCCTTGGCTTGGTGCTTTACGCCGAACCACTTAACGATTGGTTCCTCCGTGTAGCCAAGCGCCGTTTACCGGAGGTCATGGTAAAAAGGTTGGCCAGACCTATAAGCGAATTCGTGCTCTTCACTTTGGCCGCTCAAGTCACCACCCTCCCCCTGACAATGTATTATTTCAACCGCGTCTCTCTGGTCACGCTGCTCGCCAACCCGGTCATCCTGCCAGCACAGCCACCAGTCATGATCCTCGGTGGTCTGGCGACGCTTGCTGGATCACTCTGGCTCCCACTTGGTCGTCCCCTCGCCTGGATCGCCTGGCCCTTCTCTGCCTTCACCATCCGGGCGGTCGAATTCTTCGCCACTTGGCCCATGTCGGTGATTCCTCTCGGTCAAGTGAGCTTCTTCTTTGTGGCCGGTTTTTATCTCACCCTCGCCTTCGCTACTGCGTTGGTTAAGCTACCTTCCGAATCTCGGCCCAAAATAATCGGCGTAATCTCCGGACGAGTGAACTTCCCGATTAGCATCACCCTGGCTGCTCTCGCTTTGTTAACTATCCTGTCGTGGAAGATGATCGTCCATCGTCCCGATGGTCGTCTGCATATCACCGTCCTAGACGTTGGCAGCGGTGAGAGTGTGCTGATCCAATCACCCACCGGCCGCTTCGCTCTGATCAATGGTGGTCCAAGCCCGATCGCCCTCTCCGAAGCCCTTGGCCGTCGTTTGCCCGTTCTCCATCGACACCTCGATTGGGTGGTCATCGGGGGGACTCGGGACGATCAGGTCGCAGGTCTAGCCGGTGTCATGGACCGTTTTTCCATTGGGAGCGTTCTGTTGGCCGGTCCACCCGGCAGAAGCGCCTATCGACGTTTGATCTACGACCTAACTGAGATTGAATGTCCCATCATCCCGGCACGTGAAGGGCAAATGCTTGAATTGGGTGATGGGGCATGGCTCGAGGTGGTGGCCATCGGTGAGCATGGCGCGGTACTTGAGCTCACCTACGATCGAGCTCGATTTCTGCTCGCCCCTGGAGCGGATCCAGCATTGGTAAATGAGTTATATAAGATGAGATCCATCAGTGCAGTAACGGCCCTCCTGGTTCCCGATGGAGGGTATAAAGCCGTCAACCCATCCGGCTGGCTCAGCCAGCTTCATCCATTGGTAGTGTTAATCTCTGTCGAAGCTGGCAACTTGCGCGGATTACCTTCCCTCGAGGTGTTAGAGGCAATGGAAGGCAGGAGCGTCCTTCGAACCGATCTTAACGGCTGGATTGAATTGACCACGGATGGGGAGCGTCTGTGGGCGAAGGCTGAGCGTTACCCATGAAGTAGGGGCGGGGTTACCCCGCCCCAATATTCCGCAGCTATTGGTAAAGATTGAGTTAACCAACCATCCTTCTATTCGCATTTCGCACAATGATAAGAACAAGCAACTGACTATTGACTGATATCGATCACATGCAGGGAGCTTTCTTCGTTCTCTTTAACCAGCACCATTTTGTCGCCAATGCCAAACGATCCTGTCAACCGCATCCATCCGCCCTCAGGTTTCTCAAAGGCGATTCCATAACGCCCAACCGGTAATTCCGGGAAGATAAAATGACCTTCGCTGTCCGTGGTCACGATCTGTCTTAGAGGGTTGTCCGCGCATGGAGTTGGGCCAGTAAAGATCATGCCGATGTATTCACTACACGCCTCTACCTTCACCCCGTCTACCGGCTCGTCCCCATCAAGGATCGTGCCCGATAGAGAACCCGTAGGCTTCACCATGGGGTCGGGCAGAGTGGGTCCATTTCCATGAACCGCCACAGCATAGCTATCATTGTCGAGAAGACCGGCTGTGTGCATATGATAGATGTACCAATGCTCCCCGTTGTAGATATCCACTCCCCACTCCGTTGCTAGCCATATGCGGTCTTGACCATCGACCGCCAGAGCACGCACATGATTGCTGCTCAATCCACTGTTTTCCCGGTTATATGTCACCCAACCTTGACCATCGTACATGCTGACCCCCTTTGAGTAGGTGCCGACCCATAGAAAGCCATTACCATCGATCACCATGCTTTCAACTTGTGACAAGTGGCGTCCTTCGTGATTGAGCCAGTTATTGCCATCAAACATCCACACCCCACTCCCGTGCCCTGCCCAAACCTTCCCTTGGTGATCGACTGCCACACTCGAGAAATAATAATCCTTGGCAAACCCGTTTCCGGTTTCGTAAAATGTCCAAACATCACCATCGAAGGTAGCGACGCTGTTTGAGGTCACAAACCACACCTCGCCCTCGATCCCAACGGCGACATCTTTGACAGATTCCACGTACTGACCCGTGCCCAGATTAGTGGCATCGTATGTAATCCAATTTGCGCCATCGAAGTGGGCAACCCCGCCATAATAGGCCACCCAGATTCCTCCACTTCCATCACAGACTCCAGCTTCGACGCTCCCGATACCGAAATCGGAGCCTCGATAGGTGTTCCAGGTTCTACCATTGGTGAGGTTTAAGCCTAGGCTATGTACGATCCAGACCTTGTCCTCGGAGCAGATAAAAATATCCTTAATCTGGTCACTGGCGAGTGTGGAAGAACCCTTCTCAAAGGTATGCCACCCGGTTTCGTCCAAGCAGCTCACCCCATATCCGAACGTTCCCATCCACGCTGAATCTGCAGCGTTACAGGGCTGACCTGTAGTCGATGGTGGTAAAGCAATGCCGGTGGGAGTTTCCTCACCCGTTTCCGTGATTTCCTCAGTAGGTTTTTCAACGACGGGTGATGGCTCTCCAGTTGGAGCCTGTACTTCAGACGATGGAATAGGTGTGAAGCGAGGTGTCTCTGTGGGAAGGAGAGCTATGGATTCTTCCGCCGAATCCTTTGCAGGAAAGATATCGCTTGCGTCAACACCAAGCAAACTAAATCCACCTATTGCAACGAACACCAACCCTATTAATGTCATGGAATAACGAGCCAAGCGCGTATCGAGGGACAGTGGTTTATCCAGCTCAACCTCCACCCCCAGCCCAATACGCGTAACTTTGAAGCCTTGTCGCGAAAGAACGATCAGCAAGAGACCGACAAGCACGAGCGTGATTGCAATGGGTAATTCCATCTTGCCACCTCCGCTTGAATTAGTAGGGGCGAGACCATTCCGAACTTCGCACAAAAGATATAAGGTGATAAGTTCTTCGAGGATACGTAATCACTACGTCCGATTCTGTACTAATTGGAGTGATTTAAGCGGCACAAAAAAACGTGTTGTGGCACTTATATCAAGGTGCCAAGCTCACAAATTGAAACCGATCTTAACCCACTGCTACCAAGGCCAGGAAAATAAAAAATCTCGATTCATCATACAGCAATATTCCTAAGCGTACAATCTTGCATTCATGGCCTAGCTTCAGCGTGAGGTTGCATGGTGAGCCTGTCGAACCAGCTGCCGAACTACGTACGTGTCAGTCTGCGCATTTAAGATCTAAATTACGGATCACAGCTGGCGCATAAGCTGATGAAGGCGCATTGTCTTATAAGCCTGATCAATTCATCAATCTAAATTAACCGCTCAGTCATAGTGACAAGCCTCGCGACAAACTTATATACTGAAAAATAAAGAGAAAAGGAAAAAGCAGGGAAGCCTCATCAACTACCGTTTGTATAAACATAGACGATGAAAGAACGCATCAAGAGCACGATCCGACGCTATGCCATCGCACTCGTGTGGGTTTACTACACGCTGATTTTTCTATGGGCTGCCTTATATTTCGTCACGGGCGACCGATATGGCATCATGGCGATTATCAACTCCTTAGCCCTTTACATCTTCCTCCCCTTGCCTCTCGTGCTACCGCTCGCGATCATCGTTCGACGACGCGAGGTATGGATTGGATTAGCTGGCGGTGTGATGCTCTTCATCTGGCTATGGGGTGGTCTTTTTATCCCTCGCACGTCACAGCCACACACAGACGGCCAAACACTTTCTGTGATGACCTACAATGTGTTAGGAACTCACCTTCAAACCGCCCCGGCTATTGAAGTCATTCGCACTGAGGACGCCGATGTTGTCTTCCTGCAAGAAATCAATACAACGCTGGCAAAAACCATTCAAGAAGAACTATCTGATCAATACCCATATCAAGTTCTTGATCCCTATGATGATGTCACCGGTATGGGCACGATCAGCAAGTTCCCAATTCATCCAACAGGGGAAACGCTCCCGTTGAAATGGGTCGGCACCCCTCAGATCCTGTCTCTCGATTGGGATGGACAAGACATCAAGTTGATCAACTTTCACATGTGGGCTACTGGGCTGGCACCCCCGAAGATTGTCGCACTTAACTACCGAGCACGTGAAGCGCAGGCTCTCTTCTTGGCCGATTTCGCGCGTGTAGCTGCGAATCAAGAACCAGTCATC
>DUEW01000097.1 GCA_011174845.1 Anaerolineae bacterium
CTGTTCCTTCAAAAACGCCAACCTCAGGGTCTTCACCGACACCAACGAAATGCCTCGTGGATCCTTTCGTTGAAATCCTTGCGCCGCCGGATGGGGCGGTGTACACCCTCGCAGACAACCTCCCCGCCGAGGCCTTTGCCTATGATCCTGACAATGTTGACCCGGACACCTGTCAACCGATTGGCGTCTACCCAAGTGACAACGGAATGGGGATTAACAGGGTGGAATTTGAGATCTGGTGGCTGGATGGGGTACCTGATGTTCTTGTACACTCACAAGCCCAGCTCTCGGTAAAATATTGTGGGTTTACGGGCACAACCTCTTGCAACACTTTCCCTGTTAACAGCTCGACTTGGCCAGGTGGAGCGCCAGTGAGTAGCGGATGGCATAAATTGAAAGCTCGAGCGAGTGATGATGGTGGTCACTGGAGCGGTTGGTTAGAGGTAGAGTTTTATTTGAATATCGGACCTACAGCGACGCCTACCTATACACCGGTGAATACAGCTACCTATACCCCCACGCCCACACACACGTCCACACCTACGCCAACTGCGACAGGGACGTATACCCCCACACCTACGTCCACATCGACACCAAGTCCAACCCCAGATACTTGCACTTTGATCACCGTTACAGGCTTTAACTACAGCGGCAACAATGTATGGTGGTCAGTTACCAACGGCGGTTCAACGGCGATCACGTTCGTAGGGGTCTACTTTGACTGGCCAACAGCTAATGGTGGGTTGAATCATGTGAAATGGGATGGCGGTACGATATGGGATATGGGTTGGAGCATTCCTCCAGCAGACATTATCACTGGTTGGACTATGGCTAGCCGTGTCATCAATCCTGGTCAAACTTCTCAATTAGAATTTTCTTTTGATAGCCCTGCGGAGCCAACTGGGTACACATTAACTTTGACCTTCGATAATGGCTGCACTCCCTCGAAAACCGATTAATCCGTACCATTTTCAGTGCTCGCATCAAACCGAGTTGAATGTCTACAAACCCCACCCTTCAGGGTGCGGTTTTGATGGCATAGGTAGAGGCGGTTCGCGAACCGCCCCTACGTTCAATAAATATAGTAGGGGCAATTCATGCCGTCTCGTACCGGCTCGCCGCCGGTGCAAGATGGAATGAACGATGAATCCCCCATGCATCTTGGATCCAATTGGGCACATCAACCTAAAGGAAAGTAGGGACAATTCATGAATTGCCCCTACTATCGTTTACACACTCTAAATTATCGACGCCGCCTGGTCTTTGTAAGAGGGATGGCAAGCATGCCAATTGCAAAGGCAAAACTTGGGCAGAGGATATTTGTGCCCCCACCGCTTTCTGGTTCGATAGGCGAAGGCTCGAGGTCGGAGATTTCCTCCCCTTCCTCTTCTATTTCACTGGTTTGGGCTGAGGGGATTGTGATGGAATCACCTGTATCATCGGCCCCCACGACTTCGTAAGCAATATCGCCCATCAGGATGATCACCCGTTCTCCTAAAGCGAAGGCGTCTCCAAATTCCGACCTTGCGTCGGCTAATTCGAAGTAATCCTCTGAGAGGAACGGAACCTTCTTCGTGCTCATCGTATCGGGATCGTATGCGGTGTCGATCCAGACTCCGTCAACGAGGCGAAAAGTTCTTGCACCGGCTAAGCGCACGATATCCGCTGCATCACCTGAAATCGCCATGGGGACTGCCGCATCGCTGATCGCTGACTCAGCGGCAGCGCGCTCAACGGCATCCTGACCAGAAACAATTGTCGGCGTTCCGAGCATCCTTGAGTATGCTTCGTTGGCGATGCCTTCTTGCGCTTCTCTGCTCAGAGCCATCGGCTCGGTCACCAAATAAGAGGTGTATGGTGTGACGATACCATAGCGAATGCTCAACTTCACGATCTGATCGACCAACTCTTCCTCCGGACCCTTTAATCGAACTTGGTTGAGAAGTGCTCCGATCTTACGAGTAGCCCATAATCGGGGCAAGAATTCTGGTCCACCGACGCTACGGAATCGCTGCCGTAAGTACTCGATACTTTGTACCTGACCTTCCACCTCACCCGAAAGTCGTATGGTCGTCGTCCCGGATTCTCGGTATCGACCGACCAAAACCAATTGACTCCCGGCGAAGAGATCAGGTAAGGGCTCAGGGTAGGTGTCGTAGGCGATGATCTCGCCAAAATCGAGCTCTAAATCGGTCAGCACAGGTGTGCTTACCTTAGCGTAGAAACCTGAGACCGTTTCATCGATCGCTTGGCCCGGTGAAACGTACGTCGTGGCTCCGTGATGATCCTTGGCGAGGGTATCAAGCAGGAATGTATCCACATCATACCCAACGCCGAAGGCGAACAAGCGAACATTCTCTGGAGCAGCTTGTTGGACATTCTCAAGAATGGCTTCTGTATCGGTAACACCCTCTGTTGGTAAGCCATCGGTGAGGAAGATGACGATCGTCGCTCGCTGACGATCCGTTTGAGCAAGCGCTTCCAGGAGCGCTAGGTTGATGTCTGTAGATCCCGCTGCTGATAAGGTATCGACCCAACGCTTGGCTTCTGGAACATCCTCGACAGATTGCAATCTATTGCTATATGACCTCGTCCCCGTACTAAACGCGATGATATTGAATCGATCATCAGGATTTAGGTGGTCAAGGACATAGTGGAGAGCCTCCTGAGCCTGGCGGAACTTCTCGCCATCCATGCTCCCCGATTGGTCGAGCACGATCAACAGGTCTTTCGCGATCTTGCGATCGGGATCAACCTCTACGCTGGGCGCGGCAAGGAGCAGGAAAAAGCCATCTGGATCGTCTGCTTCGGGATCACGATAGGTCAACAGATTAAGACCTATGTCTTGATCTGCGATGGAATAGTAGAGCTCAAAGTCTTTATCAGGAGTTATGTCGCTGTCTTCGTATCCGACGCTGAAACGGAAATCACCGTCCCGATCGATCGCGATGGGGTGGGAGGGGGAGTAGATCGCACGTACAGGGTGGGGTGAATCCACTTTTACCGAAACGCTGACATCCTCGAGGGGTTGGGTAGAGAATTTCTCCGTGTTCAGTGGATAGTTGTAGTGGATCAGCCCGTTATCCGCTTCCAATACCTGTGTGTATTCGAGTTCTATCCTTCGCTCACCTCCTGGGGGTATGGGGAAGATGGAGGCCTGGACCGCATCCCGGTCGATATACTCGAGCAGAGCCGGGTCGCGCATGCTGCGTACGATTTCCTCGTACGTGCGTCGCGCTTCTTCACGGCTAAGGACTTTTCCTTCTACAGGTTCGCCATCAATCCAGAGGGTGAATTGTGTAACAGTGGCGCCTTTAGGCAGTGGGAAAACGTAAGTCCCTTCGACCTGCCAATCGTTGTCGTTGCGGAAGACCTGATCGACGTGGGTGATGGCGACTTGATTTTCTATGGTAACCTGAACCTGATGGTACACGATCGCTAAAACGGAAATGGGAAAAGGAATCGGGCATGGGCCAGGATCGCAGATCGGTGGCTCAGGGATGATAATCCCATCGGCATAAGC
>DUEW01000098.1 GCA_011174845.1 Anaerolineae bacterium
CGTTCGTCCAACTTGACCGATCGTCCCGCGAGCACAGCGAGACGGGATCGTTCATCCCGCTTGACTGGACTGGATCCCGTAGCGAAGCGGAGTGGACACGCCAGTCATGAGCCCCTCGGATTCGCTCGGGACCTTCGGCTCCACCGAAGGGCCGCCGATCGGTCGGGCTTCGGCGTGAGCTCAGCCGAACGGCGTGGGAGCCTGACCTGCTGGAGGGATATTGGTCGGGAGTGGGAGCCCAGCCTATACATGAATGTCCGAACTTAAGTCCAAAACATCATGTTCAGGGGTGATTTCCTTCGTTTTCCAGATCTGGGAAGTAAATCTTTACGCACATATCTCTGCACAGTGGTATGTTTCTAGTGAACTTGCTGTTCGTGACGAATGGGCGGTGATCACTCATATGGAGAATGGGGATGACTTATGACCTGCATAAAGGCAATTGGGATCGGAGATAGTTAGATGTCGACACAAGAAAGCGAATTGCCGGTGATCGAAAACGGATCAACAACGCCTCCACGACGGTTGCCACGTAATGTCTGGGTGACGACGGTCACCAGTTTCCTCACCGACATCTCCTCGGAGATGCTGCTCAACCTGCTGCCACTTTTCCTTTTTAACGTCCTCGGTGTCCGTACAGCGGTGATCGGTGTGATCGAAGGCGTGGCGGAGACCACGGCCAGCGTACTTAAGATCTTCTCGGGTTGGCTCTCGGATCGGATGAGGGCGCGCAAAGGGTTGGCGGTCCTGGGTTATGGGCTGTCGACGATCGCCAAGCCGTTCCTCTACTTTGCCACGACCTGGGGTTGGGTGCTGGGTGTACGCTTTGCCGATCGTGTAGGCAAGGGATTGCGTACGGCACCGCGCGACGCCTTGGTGGCCGACAGCATCGACGAGAGGCAACGCGGCTTGGCTTTCGGTCTTCACCGCGCTGGCGATACAGCCGGGGCGGTAATTGGATTAGCAATCGCTTTGGGGGTTTTTCTCGCCACACAACGCGGGATGACGGAGCTCACGCGGGCGACTTTCCAGGTGATCGTACTGATCAGTGTGATCCCAGCTGTGTTGGCGGTGCTGGTCATCGCCCTGGGGGCGCAGGAAGTGGCTCCCACATCTCGTGAAGCCACACAACCACGCCTAACGCTTGCGGGCTTGGATCGTCGCTTCCTTTTATTCCTAGTCGTCGTGGTTGTATTTACTTTGGGTAATTCATCAGATGCCTTTCTCATTCTCCGGGCTCAGACAGCCGGCCTATCCGTCAGTGGTGTGTTGGGTATGATGGTGACCTTCAATCTGACCTATGCCTTGATCTCCATCCCAGCAGGCATGCTTTCCGATCGTGTGGGTCGTCGAAGCTTATTAATCCTGGGCTGGGGTCTTTACGCGCTTGTCTATTTAGGATTTGCCCGTGCCTCCACCGGTTGGCATGCATGGTCTTTAATGGCAGTTTACGGGGTGTATTACGGGCTGACGGAAGGCGTGGCGAAAGCCTTTGTCGCTGACCTGGTTCCTTCCGAGCGTCGTGGTACGGCGTACGGAGTGTATAATGCCGCGGTTGGTATTATGGCGTTTCCCGCGAGCCTGATCGCAGGTGTGCTGTGGCAGGGTGTTGGAAGCTGGACGGGTTTCGGTCCATCGGCGCCATTTCTCTTTGGCGCCGTCCTGGCCACATTAGCTGTTGTGATGCTGATGAGGTTACCAGTGAAAGAAAGCATGTCGAGGATGATGTGAGGAGATAGCGCATACCATGGACCGATACATCAGTCGCGTTCGTAAGCCTGTCCGCCGCGAGGGGGGCGAGCGCTACTTGCTCTTCACCCTGCTTAGCTTCGCCGCCTCGGTGGCATTGACACGGCTCTTCCTCGAATTAACGGGATATCCTCAGATCGGGGGAGGAGAACTGCACATCGCTCACGTGCTCTGGGGTGGATTGCTCCTCTTTGGCGCCGCATTACTGCCCTTGATCTTCGCCAATCGTTGGGTATATGTCGTGGGATCCCTACTGGCGGGGGCCGGTGTTGGTCTGTTTATCGATGAGGTGGGAAAGTTCATTACCCAGTCAAACGACTACTTCCACCCCTCAGCGGCACCGATCGTATACGCCTTTTTCCTGCTCAGTGTGATGATCTATCTCCAAGTTCGACGTCCCGCCGCGCGGGAGGCGCGTGACGAACTCTACCACGCCCTTGATGGGCTGCAGGAGGTGCTCGACAGAGATCTAGAACCCAGTGAACGTCTAACGCTCAAAGTTCGCCTACGCAAGATTGCGGATAACGATCGCCATCCAGATTTGGCTCGTTTGGCGGAGAGTCTCCTAGAATACTTGGCCTCCGAAGAAGTGCATATGGCCCCCGAATCCCCCAGCATTCTGGATCGATTGCTTGAGAGCCTGCGGCAATTGGAAAAACGTTGGATCACGGAGCGACGTCTGAAGGCGGTTTTGGCCGGTGGGCTGGCTGCCTTAGGTATCCTTGCGCTGAGGAATCTCATCGTGATTCTGTTAGCATCGCGGGATCCATCAAGGTTGGAGAGCATGATCACGGAATTAGTTGTCGGCGGTCAGGTGGCGAGCATCACCGGGATGTTCTGGTTCTCAGCTCGCATGGCATTGGAGGGGTTTGTCGGCCTTTTGTTGGTCATCTCTGCTGGATTACTCATCGCCAACAAAAACAGGAGTGGGGCTTCCCTGGGTTATGTGGCGCTGCTGCTCTCGCTGGCGGCGATCAATCTCATGGTTTTCTATTTCGAGCAGTTCTCGACCATCATCCCGGCACTTATACAATTCCTGTTACTCTTGGGTTTGATGTACTACCGACGGCGCTATCTCACAACTGCGATCTACTTAAGCACGGAGGTTGTCGAACGCGGGGGTTAGCTACAAGCTTCAAGCTGCAAGCCACAAGCTTCAAGACCCAAGCTATAAGTAATCGAAACACCTGCCCGCGAGCTTTAAG
>DUEW01000099.1 GCA_011174845.1 Anaerolineae bacterium
ATGCTCGAAGAAGTTCCCCTGCCCGTGCCGGGTAGATGTTGTTGCCCATATATCCGATCGCGACAATGGGGAACATGGTCTTGGTTGGAATCTGTTTAAGGGGACGTAAGAGGTAGTGCCAACGCCAGGCACGCGCCCAGACACCTAGGAAATAAACCACCACCCCGGGCAATAACCACCAATAATTAGCTTCGCGCAGCTCCTGCCACATGTCGCCTAGGGACAACCCTCGCAAGGCGACCCATAGAAAGGCGGCGCTGATCACTACTCCGAGCCAGAATTGCCAGCGTTTCAAGGTGTCTCCATAACACCGGCGGGGAAGCGTTGACCCCGCCGTGGCGGGATTGTACCATTTTCGGAAAAAAATAAACCGGGCGCAAGCGATCCTGCGCCCGGTTCCAGACCAGCGCTATCTCAGGCAACTTCGACCATCGCCGGCAACATGCCCTCCAAGATTCGCTCCAGTGCCATGGTGTGACTGCACACGCCACGGGTTAGGAAGAAGTTGCAATCACACTTCCACTCACCGTCCTCAAAGTAAACAGTATGCGGATTGTTTTCACCTTTGAAAGTCGCTCGGAAGGATTTAAAACGGATTCGCTCACGCTCCTCTGCGTAGCGCTTGGCTTTCTCGATCTTCCCAATCATCCCATAGTCCATGGCTTCTCCTTTCCAAATTTGACGGAAACAAAAAGGCACGCGGACGCTCAAGCCCGGTGCCTACAAAGGGCTGATATCAGATTTTCGTGCAAGACCCCTCATGGCGGAGATCCCTCCTACATCCTTAGTATAGGCGCGCACCGCATCTCGAGTCAATGGTCGTTCAGTATACGAGAGGTCGACGCTCTTCCCACGATCCTACGGATCCCAATTCCCTGCTACCCTCCAATATAGGACATTTCCACTTTCGGCATCCGCGCCGTATCCGGCGATCTGATCTCCGAATAACGATCGCTCCGCTGTGACCAGACGGAGGCGACGATCGCCGCGATTTCGTCATCGGTTGCTCCACTACGCAGCAATTCCCGTAGATCTGTGGCGCTAGAGGCGAAGAGACAAGTGTATAACGTACCCTTGGCCGATAGTCTGGCCCGGGTGCAGTCTGCGCAGAAGGGCTGCGTCACGGAGGCGACGACACCGATTTCACCCCTTCCATCTTTATAGCGATAACGCCGCACGACCTCTCCATAGTAATTGGGCTCGATCGCCTCAAGGGGATATTGATCATCCACGATGTTAATGATCGCAGACGCAGGAACTACCTCATCGAGTCTCCAACCATTTGTATTTCCAACGTCCATATACTCGATGAAGCGTAGGATGTGCCCACGATTACGGAAGCGGCTCGCCATGGACAAGATGCTCCCATCGTTCACCCCACGTTTTACGACCATGTTGATTTTGATCGGCATGAGACCCACAGCATGGGCAGCTTCAATCCCCTCCAGTACACGCTCAACAGGATACTCCAAGCCGTTCATCGTAGCGAAGATCTCATGATCCAGAGAATCGAGGCTCACCGAGATCCGCTTCAACCCAGCATCCCTTAACCCACGCGCTTTATGAGGCAGGAGGGACCCGTTGGTGGTCATCGTAAGATCAATACCAGGAATACAGCTAAGCATCTCAAGCAGAATCTCTATATCGCGTCGCATTAACGGCTCACCACCTGTGAGGCGGATCTTCTCGACGCCAAGTCCAACGAAAATGCGCGCCAGGCGATCGATTTCCTCGAAGGTGAGCAATTCCTCACGCTTGAGAAACGGATAATCTACCCCAAAGATCTGCTGCGGCATGCAGTAAACACAACGGAAATTACAGCGGTCGGTAACCGAAATACGCAAATCACGTAGGGGTCTTCCCTGCAGATCCGCTAATCGCATGCCCACCTCTCTACGATATCAAGATCGATTCTCGAGGATGCATTGGCTTGAACACCTTTGCGCTTAACAAGGTCCTGGTTCCTTGGACTCTTGCTCTTCCTGCAAGCACACTGATATCCCATCTCGTGGATGTATTCCAAGGAGCGTGATGTAATTCTAACATAACGGTCCAAATCCCACATTCTTTATCTAAATTCGAGGTGTGTTTCACGATATGCCGGAAAAGCTAATCCTGCCGGAGAATATTGTGGTTGTGAATCTGTCTGGGAAGCAACCTCGATCAGGCCTCTCACAACCTACGGCCACCAGGTGCGGTATCAAAATCAGATGTAGCCGCACCCTTTAGGGTGCGCAGAGATGCGTAGGCGAAAGCCTGCTTGCAACCCACATCATCCGCTTACCAGAAACCAAGCCTCAACAGCCCTAATAAATGAAAGGTATAATTCTTTATCGATTGTGACACACTGAGGAGATACCTTGAGCGATCCATCCCCCAAGAAAATTACTCCCCGTGACAGTGGCTTCTTTGATAACTTGACACTGCAGATCAAGCTCATCCTACGCTTGCTGGGTGACAGGCGCGTCAACCCACTGCTTAAACTCCTGCCAATCGGCGCATTGGTTTATATGATCGTCCCCGATATCGTCTTCGGCCCCATCGACGACGCCCTGGCAATCTGGTTGGGCTCTGCGCTATTCATTGAGCTCTGCCCTCAGGAAATCGTGAAGGAACACAGGGACGCCCTGACCTCCGTCATCGAAGGCGAGTGGCACGAAATTGAGGAGGAAAAAGAAGCACTGCCAGATCAGGATTCGTAGCTTAGTAGATTACGACCAGATCCTAGGCGTTCAAGTAATTCATCGCGCACTGCCGGTGGTAGGAATCCACGAACATAATAGCGCATGTCGACTGAAATGCTCGGCATGCGTTAATTACTTAACCATCATAAAAAAGAGTAGAGTATGCTAGGTCATGAGCTTGTGTTCAAGGCATCGCTGAATCAGGTATTTTTCGATGGATCTTCAGTTGTTACACTTGTATGTCGAATCTAAGAGGAAAGACAGGTTGCTTAGAAATGATATCGAAAAAACCTGAAGAGCTTGTCTATCACTCCGCTCAGGTCCTGGCAAGATCTTGGTTCCACTTGTCACGATCGATGGATTGGCGATACAAGAAATGGGATGACATATGGCTCACTGACTCAGGATCACAGGGAAAGATAATCAATAATGCTTCGATGGTGCGATCGATTGATCCATCGAATTCCCCCGATATCGCAAGGAAATTACAAGATTTTTATTCGGGTTCTCCGGGAGGGGGCTATTCGATCTGGGATCCTTGGTAGTGCCTTGACCTGGCGAATTACGGATATTCTCACCACGAGCTACCCTTGATGATCTGACCAACTGGCAGTGAAATCCCCCCACCACCTGAAGGTCTCGAGATTATTGAAGTGGAAGATGAGAAAACCCTCGAATTCGTAGAGATCACATTGATCGAAGGTTGGCCAGTGCCAACGCCAAATCCTTCCATTCCAGGAATGATTTGGGATAAGCGTATCCTTGGAGATGAAGTGTTTCGTATATGGCTAGGAATATATGGTGGGCACCCAGTTTCTTGTTCTCATGCGTTTATCGATCATGACTTTATTTTAGTCGGACCTATTGCTACCGTACCAGAAATGCGCCATCGTGGTTTTGGGGAAGCTCTAACCTGGCGGGCAACAATGGCCAAGCCATCTCTTCCAGCAATGCTACATGCAAGCAAATTCGGACGACCTATTTATGAGCGTATCGGGTATTCTTCAATAGCAGGATTAACTCTCTGGAACAAAGACGATCGCACTTGATCCTTGTTGTATAGAATTCTCTGTATCGTAAACGCTGCTGCCTATCCTTTCGCTGGAACAGATCAATGGTTTAAGGGGATGATCATCCCCTCGTATCATCACCAATTGCTCCCAAAGAAGTAAGAAGAACGCAGGAATTCGCAGCTCTCGATCATTTCACCGTATCCTAATCACTTTAAGGTTGTTCTACTTAATAGAACCCTCATCCTACTCTACATCTCCCAACAATATGGACCAAATATGTCTATTTAAATCGCTACTTCTAAGGGAGATTGGTGTTATCCGTATAAGCCGATGTACCAAAGAAGGGGCAAGGGCATGAAAAGACGAGTCGTCATTACAGGCCTTGGTGCGGTCACACCACTCGGGAATGATGTGTCAACTTTTTGGGAGGGGTTGCTTGAAGGGCGCAGTGGCGCAGGTCCCATCACCCAGTTCGATCCATCAGAACTGGAGGTGCGCATCGCGGCCGAGGTCAAGGATTTCGACCCGGTCGCTCTATTCGGACAAAGAGGGGCACGGCGAAATGACCGTTTTACACATTTTGCGCTTGAGGCTGCTCGACAAGCCATCGCCGACGCCGAGTTGAACTTTGAAGGAGGGCATAGTCAGGAGGTCGGCGTACTGATCGGCACCGGCATTGGTGGGGTCATTACTTTGCTGGACGGTTCGCAAGTCCTTCAAGAACGTGGCCCGAGAAGGGTGAGCCCATTTATGGTGCCCATGATGATGCCTAACGCGGCCTCGGCCGCAATCGCTATCACCTATGGTCTACACGGTCCCAACCTCACCATCTCCTCCGCCTGTGCCACAGGCTCTCATGCCATCGGCGAGGCGGGTGAGATGATTCGACGGAGTCAATCGGAGGTGATGATCTGTGGTGGAAGCGAAGCCCTTATCGCGCCCCTTGCCTTGGCTGGATTGAAGAACATGGGTGCACTGTCCACCCGTAACGACGAACCACACCGAGCCAGCCGACCTTTTGACGCCGACCGTGATGGGTTTGTAATGGGTGAAGGAGCCGGTGTGCTGATCCTGGAGAGCCTGGAACATGCCCGCGCCCGCGGGGCGCGCATTTATTGCGAACTCGTCGGGTATGGAGCTACATCTGACGCCTTTCACATCACGGCACCTGATGAGACAGGTCAGGGAGGCGCATGGGCTATGGAACAGGCGCTCAGCGATGCGGGTTTGGTTCCTGAGGAGGTCGATTACATCAACGCCCACGGTACCAGCACCCCTCTTAACGACCGCACCGAGACCATG